>JAJRQZ010000008.1 GCA_024279935.1 Bacteroidota bacterium | reverse complement strand
ACGAATTAAACGAATGCCATACTTATCAAGGACTTTTAGTATTGTTTCCTGCGCTGCATGACCATCCACTCCCTCGATTGGGCGTTTTTTTAGGTCGTTGCGGATAGCATCCCAATTATTTTCTTCAAGGCATTTGCCGAGATAAATTTTACGGATAAGGGCGGGGAGGACATGGGATGTTTCCAGGTTAAAATTATCATTAGGTCCATAAAGGTTAGTGGGCATTACGGAAATAAAGTTAGTACCGTATTGCAGGTTGTAGCTTTCGCTGGTTTTTATTCCGGCAATTTTGGCAATGGCATAGGGTTCGTTGGTGTATTCCAGCGGGCTTGTCAGCAGGTATTCTTCTTTCATGGGTTGCGGACACTCTTTTGGATAGATGCAGGTGCTGCCGAGGAAAAGCAGCTTCTTTACACCATTTCTATAGGATTGTTCGATGATATTGTTTTGCATCATCAGGTTATCCCAGATAAACTCAGCCCGGTATGTGTTGTTGGCGATGATACCGCCTACTTTAGCTGCTGCAAGAAAGACATAGTCTGGTTTTTCCTGTTCAAAGAAAGTGCGTACCGCCATAGGATCACGCAAATCAAGTTCGTGAATATGTTTTCCGATAATGTTGGTATAACCTCTTTTTTTAAGGGCTTTAACGAGGGCAGAACCTACAAGGCCTGTGTGGCCGGCAACGTATATTTTACTGTATTTATTCATAATTTATCTTTTTGCATTAATCCACAGGTTTTTCTTTTTATCCACGAATTACGCGAATTACACGTATTTCTTTTTTCTTGTCCACGAATTACACGAATTGCACTAATTTTTTTAGGCGGGATTAAAGGTCAATTCTTTTATATTGCAGACTTGTTGTTCCAAAGTTTACAAGCAGGCCGAGTTTGAAATCCGTTATTTTTAAATAATTTAATGTTTGTTTGCCGGCCTTTTATGATTCTATTTTCCCTAATATTTCTATTGCTTCCATATCAAATTTTGAGAAGGCAAACCATTTCTTCCCTAAATCTTTCAGGCTTGCTCCAAAATGATAAATTTCTTTGTTGTCGATTATTAAAAATCTATCGTGTGCTTTATTAAAATTCTTTAATTCAATAGGTTTGTATTGTGAATTATACTTATCTAAATCTAATTTCAACTGTTTAGATATATTTTTTGTATAGATTTTTACATTAATTTTTTGGTTTTTACTAAACATCGTTAACACCGTTTCATCTACATAATTATCCATTAAAACAATTGATTTTTTAGCACTTTTTATTAAATCAGAAACAAACAAATACGCATCAAATACTTGCCCGTTATAAAATATTCCTTGTTTTGGCTTTATGCTGTTATTTTCAAGTGCCTGAAATAATAACTCAAATCTTTTATCACTTTCTATCTGCTTTTGTTCAATTTTATCAAGTCGTTGAAATATTGTTGCATTATTTAAAATAAATTTTCGCATCTCCACGAACGCTTCCATAATTATGATACTCACATCAACAGCTGTTTGGCTGTGCAATACTGCAGAAAGCATTGCAACACCTTGTTCAGTAAAAGCATATGGATTTACAGTTGAGTGTTTAAGTTTTTTAAACCGGTCGCAATTTGCGACCAGTTCATTTTTCTCAGTATCAGCTAATTGAAATCTAAAACTATCCGGAAATCTATTTAAGTTTCTTTTTACTTGTTCATTTAATCTTTTTGTCGGGACATCATATAGTTCAGCTAAATCTCTGTCAATCATTACCTGCAATCCACGAAATGTAAATATCCTATTTTGAATACTGCTTAATGTTATCTCTTTATTATTACCACTCATTATTGTCCTTTATTGGTAATCTAATTTGATTATGTGTCAGACCTTTACACAATGTGCATTAATAGTTTACAGGTAATTCGCGGGTATATTTTTATTATGCTCAACCTTTACTGTCCACAAATTGCACGAATTCTTGTCGATGTTTTTTTGTCCACGAATTACACGAATTAGAACGGATTAGAACGGATTACACGGATATGGTATTAATCATATTTTCAATTTTTGCGAATTACATGCAAATTTTTGCTAAGTATTTGGGTTCAATAATCGTTTGTATTCTAAAGATTTTTTCCCGAAGTTCACCAACAATCCTAATCTTGATTTAGTAGCTTTTAAATAATTTCTAAGTTGATCATTTGCTTTGGGGCTTAAATAATCTACGGCTTTAATTTCAAGGAGGATAGAATTGTATAACATAAAATCTGCAACATAATATTTCTTCATTTTTTCACCATTGTAATAAAGTGAGAGTTTTTGCTGACGAATAAACGGCAAGCTCCTTTTTCTAAATTCATTTTCTAAGGCTTCCTGATAGACCGCTTCCAGAAAACCTGACCCTAACTCGGCATGAACTCTCATACATGCTCCAATAATCTCGTAACTCTCTTCTTTATAGATTATTTCTACCATAAACCCTTCGCAAAATTCGTATTTAATTCGCAGCAATTAGCATTTTCATTCATAGTAATTCATCGTTCTAAAACCTCCCTCCCGCAGGTAGGTATCTTTCTGCATCAGTTTAAGGTCGTTTTGCATCATGTCTTTTATTAATTCGGGCAGGGTATAATCCAGCTTCCAGCCGAGTTTTTCTTTGGCTTTGGTGGCATCGCCGATGAGGAGTTCTACTTCGGTGGGACGGAAATATCTCGGATCAACAGCTACAACTTCTTTTCCTATTTCCAATTGATAATTCGGATCATTACATTCCTTGACAATCCCTTTTTCCTCAACACCTTTGCCTTTGAATTCAAGTTCAATGCCCACTTCTTTAAAAGCCATACGTACAAAATCGCGAACTTTCGTGGTGATGCCGGTGGCTATGACCCAGTCTTCCGGCTTTTCAGCTTGTAATATCATCCACATCATGCGTACATAGTCTTTGGCATGACCCCAGTCTCTCTGTGCATCGAGGTTACCGAGATACATTTTATCTTGCAGCCCCAGGGCTATTTTGGCGACCGCTCTGGTAATTTTACGGGTAACAAAAGTTTCGCCCCTGATGGGTGACTCGTGGTTAAACAAAATTCCGTTGCAGGCAAACATGTTGTAGGCTTCGCGGTAGTTTACCGTTATCCAATAGGCATAAAGTTTGGCTACGGCATAAGGGGAACGGGGATAAAAGGGGTTTTTTCCGTTTGGGGAACTTCCTGCACCAAACCGTACAATTCGGAAGTGGAGGCCTGATAAATTCTTGTTTTTTTCTCAAGACCGAGTATCCTTATGGCTTCCAGCAAACGTAACGTTCCAATTCCATCGGCGTTAGCGGTATATTCGGGTGTATCAAAGCTCACCTGCACATGGCTCATGGCTGCAAGGTTGTATATCTCATCGGGTTGCACTTCCTGCACAATACGGATGAGGTTTGTGCTGTCGGTCATATCCCCGTAATGCAGGATAAGTTTGGGGTTCGGCACATGAGGATCCTGGTACAAATGGTCTATTCTATCTGTATTAAACAACGACGAACGACGTTTTATACCGTCCTTTTTTAATTAAAAATTCGGCGAGGTAGGCGCCGTCCTGGCCGATGATACCGGTGATGAGGACTGTTTTCATTTTAATAAGGTTAAAGTTGAAAGGTTAAAGGCGCAAAAAGGGTTTTGTGTTCACGATTCTGTATTCCCCATTTTGGGTTGGTTTATTTTATTTTTTATTCTTGTATTTTTAAAACTCCAGAAGTACCAAATTTAATCCGGAAACCTTTTTAAATCCAATATCTGCTGTTAGTAACGGTAAGTCTAAATAGATGGCTGTTGCAGCAATGATAGCATCCGGTAATTTTATTCTTT
>JAJRQZ010000057.1 GCA_024279935.1 Bacteroidota bacterium | reverse complement strand
TTACCTATCCGTTTTGTCACAATTTTTGTTTGAAAAACACGAAATTTCCGCCAAAACTACTGAGATTTCAAATATATAGCCCCACGCTGAAGCATGGGGCTATTGATAATCAACTTGATAAACCTGCTGAGTAGTAACAAATTGTTTATATTTCCGTATCCCCTAGCTCTTTTTTTAGCAAGTTGTATTTTAGAATTTAGCCCTTCCAATATTCCATTATTTATTTTGCTTTCAATGTAATTGACAATTCCACTCCAGTGTGCCTTTATCGTTCTTGCAGCATTTCTGAAAGGTATTATACCGCTTTCGGTAGCAATGTCACACCAGAAAGCCAAATACCCTTCAGCATTCTCTTTGTTTTCTATCTCCCAAAAATCGTTGAATAATTCTTTGAGCCTGTAACCCTCACCCAGCTTAGGGTATATTTCTAACAACAAGTGTCCTTCTTCCTTGATTTAAGGGATTAGTTTGCTCTTTAAACCTTTGAACTTCTCAACCTTTAAACCTCTCAACCTCTCAACTTTTCACGCCCCATAAATATACCCAAGCGCACCAACAGCCGCAATTGTTCCATCGGCCACGGCGGTTGTAACCTGGCGGACGCGCTTTTGGCGTAAATCGCCGGCGGCGTAAACGCCGTCGATGTTTGTTTCCATCATATCGTTGGTGGGCACTTCGTTCCATTTGTTCAGTTTTAGTTCGCTATCGCGAAACATTTCGGTATTGGCCTCGTAACCTATGAAAATGAAAACGCCGTCGATGTTTTTTGCGCTGATCTCGCCTGTTGAAAGGTTTTTGTATTTAACACCTTCAAGTTTCTGGTCACCTATGAACTCAGTCAGGTGCGATTTCATGATGAAATCTATTTTCGGGTTCGACCTTGCTTCTTCAACAGCATGCTCGAAAGCCTGAAAATGATCAAACTCGTGGAGTATTGTTACTTTGCTTGCATATTTTGTGAGCGAGACGGCCTCTTCAAGTGCCGAGTTGCCGCCTCCAACAACAATAATTTCTTTGTCCTGGAAAAAATCGCCGTCGCAGGTGGCACAATAGGATATTCCTCGCCCCTTAAACTTCTTTTCACCGCTTATGTTAAGCATCCTTGACCTTCCACCGCTGGCAAGGATAATGGTTTTCGACCTGAAGATGCTATTGTCGGACAATTCCACTTCTTTTATCTCATCGACTAACGAAAGGTTCTTGATTTGGATATTCGACTTGATTGCGCAGCCAAAACTCTCGGCTTGTTTTTTCATTGTCATCGACAGTTGATATCCCGAGCTTTCCTCCACTCCCGGGTAGTTCGCTATTTGGTGGGTCAAAACCATTTGCCCGCCTATAGTGCCTGTATCGAGGATCAA
This sequence comes from Bacteroidota bacterium, assembly GCA_024279935.1. GTDB lineage: Bacteria > Bacteroidota > Bacteroidia > Bacteroidales > F082 > BM524. Next base: position 12,334 of record JAJRQZ010000057.1, on the reverse strand, counting down.
GACGCTTGCTTTTCCCCTTGCTAAATAAATTCCGGCAGTCAGGCCTGCTGCCCCGCCTCCGATAATAATCGAATCAAAATAATTTTCCGACATAAGACTTGTTTATTAAAGGAGGTTGGCAGCGGCCAACCTCCTTTCTGTTGCCAATTAATTAAAACTCCCGGTCCAGGATTTCTTTTACCTGTTCTTTTGTCTGTATGCTGCTCGTGGCCGCAACAACTTTGCCGTTCTTATAATATACCGTAAACGGAAGCCCCATGAATGACCCTGCTTCCGGAATGTTTCTTATTACCCCGGCCTCCGGGTTGTCAAATGCCATATCGCGGAACTCAACATGTTTGTACTCTTCCTGAAGCTCGCCCATGATGTCGTAAACAGGTAAACACATCGGTCCCATGCGGCCGCAGCATACCATTACGTTTTCGTGATCCTTTAAAATTTCAGCATGCTCCGATGCGGAGGCTATGTGCTTTAAATTTGTTGGTAAAACCATTTCTGTATTTTTTAGTGTTTATAATGGCTTTCATGCCATCATAAATTATGCCAAATAGTGATATTTAAGCGATATAAAACTGTAGTGAACAGTTTAACGGTCAACCATTGGTTTATTAGGGAATTACAGCGAGGGTTTTTTTTAAGTGGCTGTCAGTAAGGTCAGTGTCATGACATTTGATAAGGTTGGTTTTCCTGTGAGCGCGGCATATATCATACAGGGCGTTTTACTATTCTCAGTTTGTGGGTATATTTATCAAGTTTTTTGTTGAATATCCCGTTATGATCAATGGAGTCGATTTTAATTTCCCCCGAGGCATGGATAATCTTATCGTTTCCCATAAGGATTCCCACATGAACGATACTGCCTTCTTCATTTTCGAAAAATGCCAGGTCGCCGGCCTTGGCTTCTTCAATAAAGTTGATGGTGTTTCCGGTATTTAACTGTTGGGAAGCATCACGCGGCAGCAGAATCCCATCAAGCTTGAATACCATCTGGACGAAACCGCTGCTGTCGATGCCGAAAATCGAGCGTCCTCCCCACAAATATGGGGACCCCAAATAAAGTTTTGCTATTTCAAGTATCCTATTCCCGGAAGAAGGCTCTGTAACTTCACCTTCATGTTTGTAGGATAAGCCTTCAAGACTAAAAACCCCATTGTCGAAATTGGGCAACCGGCTTCCAAATGTATATACTAGCTTAGTATCATTTAGAAATGATATATTACTGAAACTCATTGAGTAAAATCTTGGACTTTCATTAATTGACTCAAATTCCCCATCATTTAAGAAATGCAATTGCGAAATGTTCGCCCAGGCAGTATTGGCATCGTCGATTGTGTTGATGAAACACCAATTGCCGGTAACTTGTTCGACGATGAAGAGGTCGCCGAAAAGCAATTGATTTATCATCTCGCTTTGTTCCGAAGGAGATTTCCTGAGTGCTACCATCGACTGTAAGCATATACCCTGTTTCATATAATAGCGATTTTAAAATAAGTTATGCAAAAAACATTTATTATTATTTCTTTTACAATACTTTAGGCCTAAAAATGTATTTTTGCGCCAATGATTCCAGCAACAAAGATACTTAATATGTAAATCTTATTATTTCAAATATCTTAATTGTTATTAATATTTTCCAATTGAGGGAGGAAAACCATTAAATTTGGCGATAAATAAAAATTATAGATGAACTACCTATTTTCTAAATTACAGGATAATTATTATAGCATCTTAAAGATCATCTTATTTATTGTGGCAATAGTTGCCGTTATTTGGGTCAGCCCCAAGGCAAATATGTTCAAATATGAGTTTAGCATAGGCACGCCATGGAACCATACTGATTTAATAGCTCCTTTCGACTTCTCTATTTATAAGACGAACAAGCAAATAGAGGAGGAAAAAGAGCAGATCATCGATAATTTCAAGCCCTATTTTAAATATGATTTGCAGAAAACCGAAGAAAGCAAAGCGCAGCTGAACAAGGATTTTGATGATGCCTGGTTGGCTAATTACAATAACAAAAAAGACCTGAAGCGGAAAAAGTACAAAAGATTACTGAACAGGATCCTCGAAAAGGTTGAGAATGCGGGTGTGATTCAGCACAATGCCGTTCTTGAAGGTAAGGATAAAGGAAGTATTATCAGGTTGATCAAGGGGAACCAGGTCGAGGAAGTCAGGTTGGAGAGCTTTTATGATATCAGGACGGCCAACGAGTATTTGTTCGAGGAAATAGATAAGCTGAAGATAGACGACAGTACGCTTTTCAAGAACTTGCTGAGCCATTCGCTGGTACAGAACGTTTTTTATGACGAAGCAGTTAGCAAGGCCGACATGGATCAATTGATGGGCAAGGTGCTTCCCACGCACGGGCTGGTGCAGAAAGGAGAATTGATAATAAGTGCAGGCGAATTGGTGAACAGCGGTAAGTATCAGATACTTAGTTCTCTAAAACGCGAGTACGAAAAAGAGATCGGGACTTCCGAGTCCAAAATATTTATAGTTGGAGGTCTTTCCTTGCTTATTGTTTTGATGTTTCTTATCGAGTTTTTTTATTTCAGGATTTACCTGAGCGAGAAATACGAATCGTTAAAGAACATCGTATTGGTTTTGTTAAGTCAGGTATTGCTGATAACGATAGCGGATTTTGTTTTTTATAATTACCCCGACCTGGCCTACGTTATCCCGTATGCGATATTGCCGATTATCGTAACTGCTTTCATAGGAAGCAGATTTGCGATTATAAGCCACGTGATCACCATACTGATACTTGGTTTTTTTGCGCCAAACAGCTTCGAGTTCTTTTATACACAGTTCACGGCTGGTTTCATAGCCATTTTCGCTGTCAAGAAACTCGACAAGCGCGCCGATATCTTCAGGGCTTCGATTTATGTTTTCGTAACGTATATGTTGGTCTATTTGAGCATGTTGTTTGTACAGGAAGGAAGCCTGGACAATTTTTCGTTCACGTTCATGGAGTATATAGCAGGCAGTTCCATTTTGCTGTTGCTGTCGTTTCCGATAATCTTCCTGTACGAAAAAGTTTTTGGGATAATAACCCATTTGAGCCTGTTGGAGTTGTCAAATACCAATAATCCTTTACTGATGGAGCTTTCGCAAAAAGCGCCGGGGACGTTTCAACATAGCCTGTTGGTCGCCAACCTGGCCTCCGACGTCTTACATGAGATAGGCGGGGACGCCCTTTTGGCTAGGACGGGTGCAATGTACCACGATGTGGGCAAGATGAACAACCCTTTGTATTTTATCGAGAATCAGGGCCTGGGCGGAAACCCCCACGATGACTTAACTTATGAGGAGAGTGCCAGGATAATTATCGGCCATGTATTGGACGGTATCGAAATGGCCCGTAAGGCCGGCTTGCCTGAGCAGATCATCGACTTCATCAGGACTCATCACGGTACAAGGAGGGTTGAATATTTCTTTCGTCTGGAAAAGAGATTAAACCCAGGAGTGGAAATAGATAAGTCGGAATTTACCTACCATGGCCCTGCGCCTTTCTCAAAAGAAACGGCAGTCGTAATGATGGCAGATTCGGTGGAGGCAGCATCCAAAAGCATAAAGCAGCCCACCGAGCAGAATATAAACGATTTAGTTGACAATATCATCGATGATCATTTGGCCAATAATCAGTTTCATAATGCCGATATAACGATGAAAGATATAACTATTGCCCGTAAGGTGCTTAAAAAGAAACTGTTGAGCATAAACCACGTAAGAATTGCCTACCCCGATTAATGTTGGTCAGTGTTTTAAATACATTCTGGCCTCAGGGCCGAGATTGAAAATCAAATCCAAAATACTCAGATTTGAGATAAAACCATGACGGTCGGAAAAAACCTGAACGTAACTTTTAAAATAATGACTACTTGCTGCTTTTGGTGAAATAGTGAACCTGAAATCATTCGGAAATTCATCGGGCCGTATGAAATAAGTGGAATATTTTATTCCGGCATCAATTTCAAGCATGCTCAATATTAATCTCAGAAGAGCATCGTTAAGTTGAAATAAATGTGTGAAGTCCCGATTAAACACCTCCTTGAGATCGCTGCCGTAATACAAGAAAAATGGGGATGCCTGATAAGCGTTTCGTATTGAATTCCAATGATTTGTCTTCCATTTTTCTGTGTTTTGGATAGTAATGTCCATTGTTTTGCTGTGGTTTCCAAACGGTTTCACGACCGGAATGCTCAGGTTCATCAAACCTTTCTCGGTATAAATGCTGCACCTGTTTCTGTAGGTTTGCTTTTTGTAGGTTTCGTAAGTATCGATTATAATCGATTTTGTTTCAAGTATATGCATGAAATACTCGACTGGCGGCAAATATGCGGTTGATAGAATCACGGTGTCCATAATCGGCAAAAATAAAAAAAGCCGTTTTGTCTTGCCAAAGGCGAGACAAAACGGCTAAATATTTCAAAACGAATTGCTATTTTGCCTCCGCGCCTTGTTTTAAAAGCACGTCGTTGATAGCCTGAATTAAAGTCTCTTTCGGAAGAGCGCCCTGTGCCATTTGTGGCTGGCCTTCCGCCGGGCAGAAGAGCAAGGAAGGAATGCTTCTGATTCCGAAAGCAGCCGAAAGTTCTGTCTCGTCCTCGGTGTTTACTTTATAAATATTGATTTTTCCTTCATATTCTTTAGAGAGCTCTTCCAGGATAGGGGAAACTATTTTACATGGCTGACACCAGTCAGCATAAAAATCAATGATACAAGGTAGTTTTCCCTCAAAAGCCCAGTCCTTGTTCTTCTCATAGTTAAACACTTTTTCGAAAAAAGTTTCTTTTGTTAAATGTTCCATTCTAATTATTAATTATTTATTTATTAATCTGTTTTTTTAAAAGCTCATTTTCAATGATTTCAACATAGGTGCTGCGTGGTAAAGCACCTGTCTGCATGCTCGGTTTTCCTTTCATGGGCACGAAGAGCACCGCGGGAATCGACCTGATCCTGAATACAGATGCCAGTTTCCTTTCTTTGTCGGTATTGATTTTGTATATCTTCACTTTACCCTTATATTTTTGTGACATCTCATCCATAATAGGGGCCACCATCTTACAAGGTTTGCACCAATCTGCATAAAAGTCTATTACACAAGGTGTATCTCCTTTATATTTCCATTCTTCAGGGCTTTCCTCGAAATCCCAAACCTTTTCCTTGAAAGTCTCAAAGGTTAAATGCTCTGGTTTCGTAGTTTTCATTTCGCCTTCTTTTTTAGAAATCCCCGTTCCGTCAACGTCTTTTGCTGTTTTATGCTCTTGATTTCCAACTGTGGTGCTGCAACTAAAAAAAACAACTGTTGCAAGAATACCCAAGAATACATTTAATCTGCTCATAAACAAGGTGTTGTAATATTTGACCAAAATTTTTCGCAAAGATAATATTAATTTTTATATCGCATTAATATCACTTTGGTTATCTTTGTCAAAAATTATTCCATGATATAAATTTTGTGGCATGACAAATATTGAAACCATAGCCGGAAATACGTACTTAAATAAATTCCATGAGGTCTTTTTTGACGACGGGCATTGCCTCCGCTTGCTTTCGTAAATAAAATGGGCAAAGGGCTTTGTTTGCACAAAATGCGGAAACACCAATTACTGTAAGGGAAAGAACAAATATTCACGTAGATGTACGCGTTGTAAAAAGGAAGAATCGGCAACAGCCAATACTATATTCCATCGTTGTAAGTTTCCTTTGAAGAAGGCCTTCGAGATAGTTTTGTTGGCATGTCAGGCTCCTACCATGTCGTCATATAAGATAAGCGATCAAATAGAATTACGTCACATGACATGCTATAACTTCAGGAAGAAAATACTTAATTGCCGTGATAAAAGCTATGAAAGCGACTTTTTAAGAAAGCTTTTGCTGCTCATCAACCAAAAGATATCTGATTTGCCATTAAGTAAATAGGCAAGAAAAATTTCCTTTTTTATGCAGTGCTTTTTTACGAATGCCCGATAATTACTCGGCTGTTGACATTTTCTTTTCAGTTTTGCTATTGCCGCCAATAATGCCCAATTGAATAATGTACATGTAGTTTTTATGGCAATAGTTCGTTAAGGTTTTGAAACGCACTCATGATCAAATACTTGAAAAACACACAATAAATGGAATAAAAATCCCATCACATTTGTATTTTAGTTTATTTTGTTCAAATAATTAAATTCTGAGAACCATGGCAATTCTAATTAAGAATATTAAAAACTTACTACAGGTCGAGAAGGAGATACGTTTGTCGGTAAAAGGCAGTGAGATGAGGGAACTGAGGACGATCAAAGATTCCTGGCTGTTCATCGACAAGGGATTGATCGAGGATTTTGGGGAGATGGCAGGGCTTGACGAACCGTCTTATTATAAAGAATACCCTGATCTGCAGATAATAGATGCCGGTGCAAGGATGGTGATGCCCGCCTTTGTGGATTCGCATACTCATTTGGTTTATCCGGCAAGCCGGGAGATAGAATATATCGACAAGATCAAAGGATTGTCGTATGAGGATATTGCCAAGAGGGGAGGGGGGATATTGAACACTGCCAGGAAAATGCAGGAAATCCCCGAGGATGTCCTTTTTGATGAATCATTAGGCCGCCTGGACGAAATTGCCGCCCTTGGAACCGGAGCCGTCGAAATTAAAAGCGGCTACGGCCTAAGTTTGGAGTCGGAGCTAAAGATGCTGAGGGTGATAAAAAAGCTCAAGGAAGTATCGCCACTTACAATAAAAGCCAACTTCCTGGGGGCGCACTCCGTTCCGATGGAATATCGCGGACGCCAGGGAGATTATGTCGATTTGCTCATAAATGAAATGATTCCGCGCGTGGCGGAAGGGAACCTTGCCGACTTTATAGACGTTTTTTGTGATAAAGGCTTTTTTACCGTTGAAGATACCGAAAGAATACTTGAGGCAGGCGCCAAATACGGACTGAGGGGGAAAATACATGCCAACGAATTGGATTATTCCGGTGGCGTCCAGGCCGGTGTTAAATATAACGCACTTTCAGTCGATCATTTGGAATATGTTGGTGATGAGGAAATAAAAGCCCTGCTGAACTCGGAAACCATGCCAACAGTCTTGCCCGGCGCAGCATTCTTTCTCGGGATGATCTATGCCCCTGCGCGCAAAATGATAGATGCCGGACTGCCGCTTGCCCTGGCCAGCGACTTCAATCCCGGCTCGTCGCCATCAGGTAATATGCAGTTGATATTGTCCATGGCGAGCAGTCTTTATAAGCTTCTGCCCGAAGAGGCGATAAACGCAACAACTATTAACACCGCTTATGCAATGGGCGTAAGCGATAAGTTGGGAAGCATTGCCAAGGGCAAAATTGCCAATATCATCATTACCAAGGAGATACCTACCTACGAATATCTTCCTTATTATTACGGCACCAATAAAGTTGATACAATGATCTTGAATGGAGAAGTGTTTAACCTCCAATACTAAATTCAATATTTTTGGAATTGAAAATGGTTTCAAGGTTTTTCATGTCGGTTTCGTCGGGGCTTCCCATCTCGCCTTCGTCATAATTATCGCCTAGTTTTTGATACTTCATCTTAGCAATATCATGATAGGGCAAAATATCTACTTCCAGAGGTTTATTGGGAAGGGATGCAATAAGCTCTGCCATTTGGTTTATATCCTTGATAGAATTGTTTACTCCTTTTATAAAAGGAATCCTGATGATAATTTCCTTGTTGATCCCGCTCAAATATTTCAGGTTGGATATGATAATTTTGTTGTCCTGACCGGTGAATTTTTTATGTTTCTCGCTGTCAACAACTTTTAAATCGTAAAGAAATAAATCGGTGTTTTGCGAAAATATTTCTAGGATATTCTTGCTGGCAAATCCAGTGGTGTCGAGGCAGCGATGGATATTTTCCCCCCAAGTTCTTTGAGTAATGGAATTGCTAATTCGCTGTGCATCCATGGTTCGCCACCCGAAAGCGTAATGCCGCCGCCCGAGGATTCAAAAAAAGGCCTTTCTTTTTCTATCTTTTCAAGAAGCTGGTCCAGGCTATATTTTATGCCCGACATCTCAATGGCCTTGGTAGGGCAGGCCTCGGCACATAAACCGCATAAGTTGCATTTGCCAAAGTCGGTAATAATTCCATTTTTTGTTAAGACCAAGGCATCGTTTGGGCAAACTTCGATACATTTTTTTGCCCCGATACATTTTTTCCCCGAATATAATTTCTGTACCTTCGGAGAAATACTCTCGGGATTATGGCACCACTTACAGGAAAGCGGGCAGCCCTTGAAAAAGATTGTCAATCTAATTCCCGGGCCATCGTTGATGGCATATGGCTTTATGTCGAAGATGAGGTTCATAATTAATGCGAAGATATGAGAAAAATAAAGGGTAGTCTTTGAAACCTTAATTTTTTTGGTTACTTTTTAATCCACTTTAGTGAAAACAGAAACTTATTTCCTTTATAAAAACTTATAAAGTAAAAGCCGGGTTTTAAGAATGAAAAATTAAATGTTTCAATACTGTTTTCGTTTAATGTAATTTTTCTAAGTTGAGCACCATTTACGTCCCTAATTATAATACTTCCGTTTGAAAAGTCTTTTCTTACTGAGAGTGTGTTATTTGAAGGATTTGGGTAAACTGTAGCATACGGTAATGTAGTCTTATTTTCTGATGTTGACACCAACTGCCCATTGGCATCAATTTCAAGAATAATCGCATCTCTTTGCCAAACTGAGTTATTTTGCCAATCGTAGCGAGTGCCATAAATCAAGATTGTATGATCTTCTGTCATAAGGATGTTTCGCATTACATAATTGGCATCCCCGCCATAAATAAAAATCCAATTTTCATTAGCAGTTATTATATCTTCACTTTTTAATACAAACCAACGAGGCTCTTCCTCAAACATCTCGGGTGTTTGCTGCGACCAATTTCGCTTGTGCGTACCCCCGTAAATTATGGTATTTGAATCAAAAATACATGCAGCAGCAGCTAGATCTAGTGTGTCAGGCTGATATATAAATCCTGAATCGATAAAACAGTAATTATTATCCACTAAAAAATATGCAATATCGAATGAACTGTTTAATGGAGGTTGAGTAAAATAGTTTCCCGCAATAAAAAATATCGAATCATTATATTTTCCACTTATCCACCTGGAACGGTAATACCATAAATTGCTATTTTGGTGAATTATGTAATTGCTTAATGATGTGTCATAGGTAACTATTTGATAATCAGATATTAAGTTGTGTTCTGTATCGTTTTGAATATATAATTTAGTCCATGGTAAACTAAGAGCTGAATCAATTTTATATTTTAACAGATTTCCTTCCTTATCAATTTCTAAAAGAAGCGTGTTTTCATTGTTGAAATTATTATAACTAGCTTTTCCGGAGATCAGTAAATTTCCTTTTTTATTTATTATAAAATCTGAAGCAAATTCAAAAAAGTCAGGTTTGCCATATATTTGAGTGCTAATAAGTTGTAAATCAGGTAATTTGTATTTAGAAATAATAATTGGGGCTTCAGTGATATTATTGGTTAATGCTTGGCCTAGTAGAATTAAAGTGTCATTATCAACTAATGCGTTCCAAAACGATGTATTATATGGTGGAATACTATCAATCATTACCGAATCGGTAATCATAAAAGAATTATCAAATACTAAAATATAATTATTGTACCCTTTATTTTCTGTTTCAATTGGATTAACCTCAGAATAAATACCTGACGACATTATGAAATAGTACTTTTGATTGTATTCAAGCCCTGTTTGTATTAATTCGTCATTTATGCTTTTTGTTAAAAAAGTAGTTTGCGAATAATTCGATTTACCAATGAACATTATAATTACCAATAAGTAAATGAATTTAATATTAAGTAAAACTTTTTGCATAATTAAAGGTATATTTTTGTTATAAATATTAATGTATTGGAAAACTTATGTAACAAAATTATTTGAAATAATTTTGTTACATAAGTTTTTTAGAAAATACTAATTTCCTGAATGTCCAACATAAACTTTCTTGAAATACCAGTGAACAACATAATGATGTGCATAAACCTTATATGGTGGTGGCTCGTAATTTACAGCATAAACATCAACATTGCCAAGATATAAATCATTTATACCCATTGGGTTATGATCGTCAATTAAATCCTTTGTAGAAAGTAAATAATGATTTAACTCATCATCTCCAGATGTGTCAAGTATATAATTTAACGTGTATCCTCCTACCCATAAGCGCCCATCTACTCCCGGGCCGTCGTTGATGACGTAAGATTTTATGTCGAAGATCAGGTTCATAATGTATATACCTTATAATCAGTATTATATTTATTGATAGGGGTTGCAATTCCCTGGGCCCGGGATATTCGGATTGCAAACCCTAATTAACTGTGCTAAGATATGAGAAAATGATATACTTATTGTTGGGAAGCCAAAATGTACTCAACTTATCTTTTAACCCACTTTCCTGTTTCGCTCAGTCCTTTTGTGTTAAAAACCTTATAGATATAAGTTGCTGGTTTAAGGAAGGTGGCGTCGATTTCTGACAGACTGCCTTTTAATTCTTTTTCCATTATCAATACACCATTTATATCATAGAGGCGGAAAGTGCATTCGGCATATTGTGCCGCAACCCTTATGTTTATGCAGGACCTTCCCGGATTAGGGAAAACGATAGCCTCGTGCATTTCGATGCCGGGGTTTTCAAGCGTATGTGTAACTATGCCCTGTGAATTAACTTTGAGAACATAAGCATCAGTTTGTCCATCAGGATATGAAAAATCATGTCGTATTCCACCCATTAAGCAACCGCCGTCCTTTGTAGCAAAAACAGACCATAAGGTATAATTGGCGTCTCCACCATAAAACCTTTCCCACCTGGTGTTTAAAAGGCTGTCGGTTTGTCTTAAAACATAATAAGATGGCGTATTGTCTGGAAAAACCCAAAAATTTTTGGTGCCGCCAAAAAAAACGGAATCCTTGCATTTGAAATCAACTCCGAATGGTGCCGGAAACGAAATAGTGTCCTCAGCGCTGATAGTTTTAAAGATATGTCCTGTTGTATCCATAGGGTGAAGCATTCTTAGCAAGCCAATTTCATGATTGCCATCATCATTAATAAAATCACCTATGAGATAGAAACTCGAGTCCGAATCCCATTTAATCCAATAGTCTTCAGTAATGTCATATGGTAAAAATCCCATTTCGCCTGTACTTCTGAAAAGAGTATCCGTTAGTATTGATCTTTTAAGACTGATCAACATCCAAAATGTAGTATCGTTAATTTGTTTCGTGTAAAAACATCCTGTTGCGGCATTCTGACCCTGAAATGAATACACACTGTCTAGATTGCTGTTGATGCGATAGTTGAATCGGGTGTCGGGAGGTGGCACCGTCCCCATAAACCTTGAGCCCGATATTACAAAATCATTGCTGTCCAAACTGTTCATATACGAACTTATATTATGGAAATCAGAAACATGAATGGAGTTCTTCTGTAAATTATTTAACTGTGTATCAAACCTGAATAATTCTATACTGCCATTATATTTTTCTAAAGTAGTGTCAGAAGATATTCCATTGACAATTAAAGTGTTGTCAGTATCCTCCACTATTTGGGTGAAGCGTAATGCCCTGTTGTCGATTGAGATATTTAATGAATCCACTAACTGGCCGTAGCTATTTAGTTTAATAATAATACCACCGGAGTTATTTGAATTTAAATTGCCATATTTACCTACGAAGAAAACTTCATCATTTTTTGTTTCAATTATATTATAGCAAGCAACATTTTTATTTTCTAGATGTAAATTATACTCGAACGTAACTTGTTGGGCTGTGGCCGATATTGTTGCTAAAACTGATAAAATAAATAATTTGATACTTTTCATAACATAAAATTTAATAACACAATGCTTGAAATCAATTAATTTCAAGCATTGTGTTAAAGTTAAACTTATTCTCCAGAATGCGAATAGGGTATTCCATACCTAATCTCAAGTTTGTGATGCCAGTATGAATTAAATAGAGCAAAGTCATCGACAATATGGATTCGTATGAAGTTTTTACCAAATGGTCTTGCACCCTCTCCATCTTCAATTAACAGAGCCCCATTATCATTGGAAGGGTCATTAAATGTGTAAATTATATTATCATACTCATTTAAGTATTCAGCTAATTCATTGTTTTGCATACAATAATTGGATATTCCGGTCATATTGTGCCAGTGATTCCGGGCATGTTGTGCCACGAGAAACAGATATAATTTCAAGGCCAAATTTACACATTAATTTATAATTTTTATTTACACTAACTTGTTTCAAAAATTTACAATAATTTA
>JAJRQZ010000056.1 GCA_024279935.1 Bacteroidota bacterium | reverse complement strand
TTCTTTATTTCCATGAGAGGCCCCAAATACGTATAGCAAATCTCCATCAGTCATAGACCCTTTCAAAATATTGAACACATTTCCTAATTCACTTACACTACATTCAACCGGTATAATATCATTATCACCATAATTATTTAAATTTAATGAGGGGTTGGATTCAGGTCCAATTGTGCCATCAAACGAAAGGACATATATTTGATTTTCAGGAAATCCGTGTTCGATTAACCCACAGTAAACATGGCTCATTGCGTTCCAATGCCTTACTTCACCAGGATTACCCCCTCCAAAAATTACAGCATAAAGATTATAATTTGGCTCCGGTATAATTGATGGGTCGTAAGGGATACTGAAATCAGGTGGTGGTGCATCAAAATATAATGAAACCGAAACCTTTTCCAAAATAAAATTATATCTAAAAGGAGGCATAGATTTTATCTGTGAAGTATAGTTTCCATTATTTTGGTTTATAAATACGTACTTGCATTGATGCCCCCAATTATATAAGGGTTCTTCATCAATAAAAAACAACCAATAACTTGAATAAGGAGATTGTAATGAGTCGTATGGGCTAAGATTGTACCATGCAGTTGTTTGGCCAAGTGAATCCATATAAACATTAACACTATCAGAACGGTTGTTTACTATTGAATCCATCACAATATCAATTGCTTGCTGTTTGGTAATTTGAGTGAATGAATTATAACTTAAATTCATTATTACTAAAATTAGAACAAATTGCAATACCCCCCCCCTGAATATCAGGTGGTTAGGAATTTTAAAAATTAACTTTTTCATTTTCAATTATTTTGGTTTGTAAATAAATTGTTTAACCCGAAAATAGGGAATCCCAAAATTAGTCAAATAATTGAAAAATAGCAATTTAAATTGTTTACGGTTTTTAAGTTTGATCAGCGGCAAAATTTAATTTTAGGTAAATCATTTATCAATCACTTAGTAAATGCCTTTTACCCTTTCATTTTTTGCCCGGGCAAATAAAAACAAAACTTATTGTGCGAGATTAAATCGAAGCGTAAAGCCACCATTTGTTGTTGCGTTAGGATATTGCGATGAAACATAAGGGTTGCTGCTCGTCCAGTTGAAATAAGCCCTAAACTGCAAGCTCTGGCTGAGCATATAATCGGCCGAGAAATTTAAGGTGTATTGTTTCGATCCGGCTGAAATTTGATTGTTGTCCTCATCTATTCTCCTCAGAGTGGTTTTATTGTCCCTGATACCAAAATCAAGCTTGAGGTTTAAATCGCTGTTGAAACTCGATTTCTTGCCGCTGCCGCCCAATGATGTGAGAGAGAACTTAAGTCCTTTCTATCTATATCCCATTCCAATAACTATTTCGTTGCCAACTATTTCTGTCATTTGGTTGTTGACGAAGCTCATTGTTATATTTCTGGATTTCTTATATTCCACACGGGCATTAAAACTATTGTGCATGGTAAAATCAATACCTATTAAAGGACTGAATTGTTCAATTATCGAAACAACATTTACATCGTATTTTGTAACATAGTTTGGGCTGTTTTCATAAGTTGTTCCCGGATTATTTGGGTCGTAAAGCACATTTGTTTCCCACGAGCTTATGCTGAGCATGGAGCGATAACCGTGTGTAATATTAAAGCTTCTGAACAGATTGCCTATGGGCTTTATTCTCGTCAATCCGTTAAAGCTCACTTTCCAGTTCGGAATGGGGAACTTAGGGAATGGACTTGAAATGCCCACTGTGCTGCTATTTCCGCCGCTATAGGCCGAAAGGAATGAATAATATAGTACTTCCTGTGAGTTCGAGCCATATCCTTCGGGGAAGTTCATCCCGGCAAGGGAATCATAAATATAATTTCCCGACCATTGAGGATTGGCATTTGCAAGCCTTTCGGCAACGGTAATCCTATTGTTTTTAAAATTCTCGAAGATAGGGGAGGTCTCGTCGGCATTTGGCTTAACAAGGAGGTTTTTATCATATTATATGAAATACTGAAATTACCTGCCTCAACGGGTGTGAATTCGTTGAACTGACCCATTTCCGGATCGTAGCGGTAATAAGCCTGGAAATTGCTGGCGTAAATCCTGTCAGCATTGAAGTCGATCTTGAAAATCTTGAGGAAATCCATATTGAATTTATAGGATAGCGACTCGGTATGCTTTAGCATATAGGGATTGTTGAGTACGGTATCCTGCGTTATCCAGCCATTTGTGGACGCATCGGCCCTGATATCGCGCTGACTTCCGAAAACAAACCCCCATCCAGGTGCCGATTGGTCGAAGTTCATTCCCAACAAATCGGGTTGTGGCATGAAACCCGGCAACAGTATGCCATTGTTTTCGCTATAAGTTAGCGAGAATTTCTTCATGGACATCAATAATTTGACTGCCCCTTCACCAATGATTTTGCCGTAGTTTATTTTTGGTTTTTGGTTAGTGGTATCATCCGGGTTATCAGGGGGTTTCGGGCCACCGCCCCTTGTTGCCGCTGTTGGGCGCCGGCGTCTGTTGCTTGCGCGGTTTAAATCTTTTAAGTAGCCCCATTTATTATAGAGCTTGTCAAAATCGGCGCTTCCGTTAAGTTGTTTTTGGTTAGAGTTTTCGATGGTGTTCCCAAATCGCGGCTGTATCGATTTCGGCGAGGTAGTCCATGAATATAATCCTTGATAACTGGCGGCTAACTTCATCCAGTCGGTTAGCGGAAGCTTTCTCAATGGCAAGTTATAAGTAACTTTTAATGTTTGGTTAAAAGTGTTGGTGGTGCCCATGCTGAATATTTCCCTCCAAACCTGATCTTTATATAGTTGCCATTCCTCGGTGTTTTTGTCGGGGTATAAAATCGGTTCGTCGATATATGCATTGGCGCCCGCGTTGTACTCAACATTCAACGAGCGCGAGAAATCGTATCTGAAATCATAGTTTCTGTTCCAGGTCCAAACCCTGTTGTATCTGGGGTAGGTAATTATATCACCAAAACTTTTGTCCCTGTCGAGGCGTTTTGTTATGTCCCTGTTCATGTCGAAACGTACGGAAAGCACCTTTGGAACGACATAAACGTTAAAGTCCTTGATCAGTTTGAGCCAATTTGATTTCAGCGACTTGGATTTACCGAAGGGCTTATAATTCTTTGGCTTGGCGTTAAAGCTATATCCCAAGCCTCCGCGATAGACCTTTTGATCGTCGTATTCTATATCAATATTCCTGTGTTGGTTATGAGAATACGCAAACGAAGCATCGAAATTCTCTATATCATAAATATGGCTTTTCTTTTTGCTGCTCTTGCGTTCCTTGCGAACATTCATCAAGTTGATATTCGTCCGTTTGGTGATGTCGTTCGAGACATCTTTTACCGAGTCTCTTTTTGCATCGCTTGCATAGGTGCTTAAATCGTCTTTTAACTTAACATCAGGGCTTAGCGGATTAAACCTGGGTGTGATTTTACTAACGCCATAATCAACGTGAACAGGTATTTTGACACCGGCTTTTTCGCCGAAGAATTTACCGACGTCCAAATCGGTGGAAACCATATAATTCGTGAGGCTCTCCAGAGGGATTTCTGAGATCTTTCTTTCAATACTCCCGAATCCGGCCGAAGTATGTGATGCGTTGATCGAAACACGGCCTAAATCGGCAAGCGTGGCATCGACCCTTCCGGTTGCTGCCCAGCCCGGTTTTTTGTTGAAGTCGGTGAGCCTCAGCTCGTCAACCCAGACAATGGCGCTCTTGGCATTGCCGTCGTCATTGGAACGAGCCCCGAGTTTCTTAGGATTTCTCACACCGATTAGAATACCGTTCACATCGCTTATCGAGGGATTGCCCACAACACTGACTCTTGCCGGGCCCACGGCCTCGGAATACGGTTTGTCTAGCCTAATAGGGGAATTGGGGTCGCGCATGGCGACATTCCTGTTTTGTTTCACCTGTACCAGTTCGTCCAGAATAATTTCCATGCGGTTGGCAGTCGGCCAAACAAGCTCGGGGTTGTTCTCGCCCCAAGGGGTATATTCCAAAGGAAGCTCGTATTCGTAATAATTATGGGTAAAGTCGGCGCCGATGCGGACAAATACCGTCAAATCGCCATATTGGGGGTTATCTGTTGCGAACATTTTTTCAGCATGGGCGTACATCTGTATTTTTTTATACTGCCTGAAATCGAAATCGGTGGTTTTAAACACACCCTTGGCATCGCCGTCGATCAGGTTTTCGACGCTTAGCTCGAGCGATTGTTCATTTTGGCGCACATAGTTGGTCGTGCCGAAATTGACTTCCCTCCGGATTCCGGGGGGTATGCTGTACGGAATAGGCTCCCGGTTCCCGTTTTCTTCGATATTGACGGTTGAAACGGTAAATTTCGTCTCGCTGGTTTCGTCGCCCGCGATATATTCACCCTGCCCAAGTAAGGAGTGCGTATATCTCCTCCATTAGCTCCTAACCAGCACAAAAGTCGCAAAACGGGTAACAATAGGCTTTTTGAAGCCTTTCATAAAAACCCTCATAAACCTGATCGACCTAAAATCGCCTATGCTACCAACAACTTTATCAGGATTTTGAACCGGGATTTTAAACTGGTACCAGTTTACGTTCGCAACATCGCCATTAGGTAATGGAACGTTGTTTGCGGGGCGCACGTCAGTTATATAGTTTTGCCCGACCTCCATTTTAGCGGGGTCGAGATCAATTTCATATTGATAATATCTTTCGGCCTCACCAAGAGTGTTGTCGCGGTTTATATCTTCTATGTTAGGCAAGGTTGTCCCTGAAGTAGGATAGTTTTCAGGATTTACGTCATCCGTCGGCGAGTTGCCGTCGGGGCCGTTATACAGTTTATACCTTTCAAGTACGCTGGCGAATTTCCCATCTGTATCGTAATCGCTGCCGCGGAAGTAGTGATAGTTGTCGGACGAAGGGTCGTCCTCGGCTTCCAGATAGGCATTGGGGTCAACTCTCGACCGCAACAAGTCCAAATACTTGTTAGTTCCGCTATGCCAGGAAACCTCATCGTCGTCGTCGAGGCCTTCATAACCCACATCTTGATAAACTCGCGAGCCGCTAGCATTGCTGAACGATTCCACCAAGGCCTGCAATGTCGGGACGCGTCCCCAGATTGTTGAATCAACATCTTTTACGTTGGCATCGATTGGCAGGCCGTTTTCATAACTTTTTCTGCCGTCGCGCAAAATATCTTCCGAGATCTCGCCAAGGTCGATATATAATTTACCGCTGTTGTCGGCATCCTCGCTAAAAGGGTCCATCATCCAAAACTCGATATACTCGATGTTTGATGCCTCGAAATCAGATGATTCTATACGGCGCATTATACCTCCCCAGCGCGATTCGGGCTTGGCAAGCGTACCGTCGGAATTTACCCCGGCGGTATATTGCGACGGGTTTACGTCATAATTATACGGGCCTCTTTCCTCAGGATAAAAGGCAAGGTTGAAAACAGGGATGTTCGTCGGTGTTCCGTTGGGAATATCTTTATTTGGAAACACTTCCGTTTCCAGAACTTGACGGGTGGAGTTTTTTGATATCTCGTTTTTGTCGATGTTGGAAGGCCTCAAGGCCCCGCTTGCGTCATAAAACAAGGGGTCGATAATGTACCAGTTGAATCTTGAGCGGTTCATGCCGTATTGTAAACCGCTGTTAGGCCTTGATTCGGGGAACAAATCGGCCGTTTGCCCCTGGGGCGTGCTAGCCAAAAACCAAGAACCTATATGCTTTAGGTCGATTGAAGATTTTGCGCCTTCAAAATCATCGATATATGAAGTGCCGGTTTTCCCCACTGCTCTTGAGGTCCCGGGGATAAATTGAGCAAACTCGCCGTCGATATTGATTTTTGAGATCTGGTTGCTCGAAATTCCGGGCAGTTTATTTATCAGGTTCGTCAACCATCGCGATTCTATGCCATAACTAAGGTCTAGTCCCCAAATAGTATTTGAGATAGGGTCGTCGCCATAGTTTACCTTTTGTGTAAGAGGGCGTTCGTGCAAGTTCATCAAGGTACCGCCGATATGGAAATCCTTGTTTATCTCATGGTCAACATGAACGCCCATCATGCGTTTTTGCTGCACGTTGAACATAGAGTTGCTCTCCAGCGACACATTGATGGGAACTCCTGAGTTCAACACCCCCTCGTTGATGATTTTCACCCTGCCGAGCGTATAATCAACGGTATAGTCAACATTTTCGGTAAGTGGCGAGCCGCCGGCAGTAACCTTTACCGAACCTTGAGGAACATTCAATGCGTTCAGGCTTATGTCGGATCCCGAGCTCGAGCTGTAATATCCTTCCAGCAGGAACTTATTTTTGTCTGGAAACTGTTCGGCAGCCGTTTTGGTCATTGTGTAAAGGGAGTCGTAGGCATAACGGTTTGCCAGTTCCGGGTCGTTGGGGAAAACAGAATCGCGCAAATATGACCCGAAAGGTTCCAGATGTGTAAAAAACAATCGCCCGTTGTTCGACTGAAACGTGCCGCCGTTGCTTGCGGCATTGTCTATAAAATCGAACACGCCGTCACCGCCCGGGACTGGGTTCAATTGGTTGTCGAGTTTATCGAGGCCGAAAATGTGTATTAAAGGGACCCCTCTGGTTTCATCGTTTCCCTCCATGAAATAACCTGTTGGGACGCCTTGGTTGTCGCCTGAGTAAAGGATGTTGAAGATGAAATTGTCTTTTTGTACCTGATAAGCACCTATTGCGTAAACGTTTTTCATCATCAGGTCCCACATCGGCATTTTAACGTTAAGGCTGCTGCTCCTCAACAGTTTTACTATCAAACTCTTAGGTGCTACAACCCCTTGGTCGGAAAATTCACCGATTTGAAAAACCCCATCCTGGCCGATGATAGTATATTGAACGGCAACGGCTAAAACCTGATCCGGATTCAGGGAGGTGTTAAGTGAGATAAAGCCCAGTTTAGTGTTAACGGTATATTCCGATTCTTTTAGCTTGCGGGCGTTTTCCAGTTTCACGAAATCTTCCCCCGGAACGAAATAATTGTTCTTGCCAAGCCCGAAGGGGTCGCCGGTGAGATAATTCGTTACCTCGTTAATGTTCCTGACCCTTGTGGTGTCAAGGCGTGCAAGCATGTCGTTCGACTTATTGGAAGGTATGTTCCCGTTTGGGAGAGCGTTGATGTTCTGGTTGAAGATTTTCTGCTGCCTGCCTTCGCCGAGGTCGGTAAATGCAATTATGTTACGGTTTTCCTGGGTTGCCGCCCCGATGTTAGTTACCCAGACCTCGACTTTTGTGATATTTACGTCGGATGTGATAATAGGCAGGGTAGAAGTTGCCCTTTCGAAATTGTCGCGGAAGGCTTGTGAAACGAAGAAGTGTTTGTTTTCCTCATAATCCAGTGCTGTCAGGAGGAAGTCGTTTTGCTGGGCGCCGCCCTGGACGGTAATGTTTTGTGTTTCGCTTTGTTGCTGCGAGAAAACCGCGGTAACACGGGTTTTCCCGAACTGCAACTCGGTTTTGATACCAAACAGGCTCTGGCTGCCGGTTATGAGCGAAGAGTTGAGCGGCAAGCTCACGTTCCCGGCTTCAATGAGTTTTATTATCTCATCTTCTTTGCCTTCATATTTTAATTTGAGGGTGTTCTCGAAGTCGAAGGAAGACTCGGTATTATAGTTTGCCTTGAACTCTATTTTATCCCCGATTTTAGCGATTACGTTCATCTGGATCTTCTCGTTAAAATCGAAATTTGTGGTCTTTCTTTGCCTTACGTCCAGCGACGGGTCTTCTCGTCGGTTGCTGGCAATGCCAAAGCTTACTTCGGCAGAGCCCTGGGGGCGTATGTCGATAGTGTTGCTTCCAAATATCTTATCGAAGGCCTCACCGCCTACGTAAATCTTCGGTATCAGTCGCGAGCCTTCGGATTCGCCTGTGGTCGCCGCCCTTTCGTTCCAATAATCATTGACCGATAATTCATTTTGATATTTCTGGAAATCGTCGAAATCCATGACGGTGGGGGTGCGGTAAGTAAAATTGCCGATCTTGCTCTGGAACTCATAGGTGTTCGTCCCGGGATTAAAAACGATCTCTCTTTTGATGTTGGACGGGTCGTTTAGAAACAAAGGGCTTTGGTCTCCATCAAGAAAAGGGTTGCCGGTCCTGTCGCTAAAGGGGAAAACAAGGTCGATATGAGTGGTATCGGTATTTGTGGTGTCATTGGCCTGCTGAGCAAGAACTTGGTCGAAAAAACCGAGGCTCATCACCAAAAGCAACAATATGGCAAAAAATGTTTTTTTTATGACAAAGTTATTATTTCCCAAACTTATAACCAATTTAACAACCAATAGGTCAATCTACTACAATGTTTTTAATGTCTCTTTGATTAGCTCTTCCACACTACTGATCTGCTTAGTTTTCAAAACCCTTCCAATAACCTTTTCGGCGGCAGCCCTGGCAAACCCAAGAATCAGTAAACCTGATAACGCCTCCTCTTTCATTGTATTGTGGGAAACATCAACTTTTTCCACATCTATCGATGCTTTTAACATTTTATCTTTCAGGTCGATGACGATTCTCTGGGCCGTCTTGCTGCCAATACCTTTAACGCTTTGCAAAACAGGCGAATTCCCTCCGGTGACGGCATCGTAAACCTCGGCAGTAGATAATGAGGACAAAATTAGTCGGGCCGTGCTTGCCCCAACTCCCGATACCGAGAGCAGCAGGATAAAAACCTCTCGTTCGCTCTCGTCGGCAAAGCCATATAAAACCTGGGCGTCCTCCCTCACATGGAAATAAATATAGAGTTTTACTTGTTCCGCATTCTTGATTTTGGAGTAAGTGTTTAAAGAAATATTGATAATATACCCTATTCCGTTGTTTTCAACGACAACTGAAGTAGGGCCCAACGACCTTGTTTTACCGCTAATAAATTCATACATAATGTGTTCGTATTTTTATGATGCCTAACAAGAACGGGCAAAAATACAATTTTTTGGCATTCAATAATATTACAAGTTATTTATCCCTGTTTCAATATGCGCAGCAATTGATCCCCCATCGAAACCACATAGCCTGACTAGTTTGTTTTTGTCGCCTTGCTCAACGAAATTATCAGGTATCCCCAGCTTGACGATACTGCTTTCGTAATTGTTCGTATTGGCGAAATCAACGACTGCCGAACCGAGTCCTCCTACGATAGTCCCGTCTTCAACGGTAATTATCTTTTTGTAACTATTAAAAATATCGTGAAGCAGGTCTTCGTCCAAAGGTTTTAAGAAGCGCATGTCGAAAATCGCAGGCCGGACATTTTTTGCTTTAAGGATTTCTGCTGCTTCAAGGGCATAATTCCCTGTGTGCCCTATTGTCAATATGGCAGTGTTTTCACCTTTCAAGATGTTTTTGCCCCTTCCTATCTCGATATATTCGAATGGCGCGTCCGCTTGTTTGGAAACGAATTTTCCCCTGGGATATCTGATGGCAATGGGGCCTTTTTTATATTCGGAAGCCGTGAACAACATATTCCTGAACTCTTTTTTGTTCATGGGGGCCGCCAAAACAATATTTGGTATCAGGTTTAAATATGCCAGGTCGAAAGCACCATGGTGGGTTGCGCCGTCGCCGCCGACCAATCCTGCCCTGTCGATACAAAAAACGACATTTAATTTTTGAAGGGTCACGTCATGTATCACCTGATCGAAGGCCCTTTGCAGGAAAGTGGAATAAATGGTGCAAAAAGGTTTCATCCCGTCAACGGCCAATCCTGCCGCGAATGTTACAGCATGCTGTTCCGAAATGCCCACGTCGAACACTCTTTCAGGAAACTTGTCCGTCATTTTTATGAGAGACGAACCTGTTGGCATAGCCGGCGTAATTGCTATAATTTTATCGTTTTGCCCTGCCAGCTCGGCGATGGCCTCGCCAAAAACTTGCTGATATGTCGGAGTTTCATCCTTGTTCTCAAGTACTTGCAACTCGCCTGTTTTCCTGTCGAACTTGCCCGGGGCATGAAAAACCGTTTGCTCTCTCTCGGCCTGTTCAAAACCCTTTCCTTTTTTAGTTATTACATGTAGCAGCTTTGGGCCGGGAATGTTCTTTAAATCACCAAGAACCTTTGTCAATTTACCAATATCATGCCCGTCAACAGGACCGAAATACCTAAAATTCATGGCCTCGAACAGATTACTTCCCTGAAGGAGGCTGCTCTTGATGGCACTCTCGATTTTCTGAACTAGTTTTTGGGTGTTGGGGCCGGCTTTGCCAACCTTACCCAAAGCATCCCATATACTGCTTTTAAGTTTATTATAACTCCTGGAAGTTGACATCCTGAGAAGGTAATTGCTAAGCGCGCCCACGCTTTTGTCGATGGAAATGCCGTTATCGTTTAATATAACTATGATATTTGAGTTGGACACCCCTGCATTGTTCAGGCCTTCCAATGCCATTCCGCCGGTCATGGCGCCGTCGCCGATAACGGCGATGTGCTGACGGCCTATGTCGCCATTGTGCCTTGCGGCCACAGCCATTCCCAAAGCCGCGGAAATAGAGGTGGACGCATGCCCCGTACCGAAGGAGTCGTATTCGCTCTCAGCAATTTTCGGGAATCCGCTTATGCCGCCCAACATCCGGTTTGTGTGAAAAACATCCCTCCTTCCGGTGAGGATCTTATGCCCGTATGCCTGATGCCCCACATCCCATATCAGTTTATCAACGGGTGTGTTGAAAACATAATGAATGGCAATGGTAAGCTCAACAACGCCCAGGCTTGAGCCGAGATGCCCGGGATGAACAGAGACAACGTCAAGGATAAATGCCCTCAACTCGTCGGCAAGTTGCGGCAATACCTCTTGGCCGAGTTTCCTCAGGTCGGCAGGACTGTTTATATTCGATAGAATTTTTCCTGGCATAAGCGGATGCAAAAGTAGTAATATTTTTGTGCGGTCTATGGCCTGGAAAACGTTTTAAAGCCTAGCGGGCAACTGTTTTCTCGTAAATTTACTGATGCTCCGTTAGTCCAAGATGGTCATGGAATAATATAAAATAAACGATACATTTAATAAAGGGGGTTAGTGGCTTGCCGTCATAATAAACCGGGGAAAACGGCTTTCCTGTCCTTCGGATAATCCTCAAAGCGTCTTTTATACCACCTGTGGTGGTCCAGGGAGCGCGGAACAAGGTTTGCAAATGTCCACAGGGCAAACGAGAAAGCCGGCAGACACCAACTTAAAATAGCCCAAGCTGTCCATTCGATTATTTCACCGAACAGATTAGGTGACGATATATAATTAAAAAGTCCTCCTTTAGGGATATAATATCCTTTTTTTCCTCCTTTGCGAAGCGATAATAATTTGTTGTCGGATTTCATGTTTATTGCCATCCCCACAAAAAACATGATGATGCCGACAATAAACCGCGGGTCGGAAAACCATGTGTTATCATAGGTCGAACTGTATTTTGAAAGCCAGTAACCGTTGAAAAACCCATTGGCGAGATTGAAAACAACACCGAAAGCCACAATGCTTATTGGCATTCGCTTTCCATTTGTCCTCAACCTAAACGGGAATACGAACACCCTGTTGAGATAATGAAGCATAAACAAAGCGTAGATCACCAAAACCGGATTGGAAGGCGTTTCGCCATTTCTGAACAAAAACCACGAGAACACCAAGATCACGGGAATTTCCATGAGCATCCATCCAAGCCTGTTGTTGATGGCCGGCCCCCATGTATTAGTGGTATGACGACCATAAGGGACTGTAACTCTGAGTAATACGGGGAAAATTATAACTGCCGACGCAATCCATGCATAAAGCAGGTAATTGAAGGTTTCTTCTGAAATCATCTTCAAAAATAACAAAAAACGTAAATACGACCGGCTCTTCCGGATTTCCGAATCCGGAAGTTGCGGGCCAGCGGATTTGCAATCCGTCAAAAAGAATGTTTTCGCGACGTAAAAATGGAAAATAATGATATCGTGTTCCTAGCGGCACACGGTTTCGGCTGCATCTTCAAATTCTACCGATGTTAAGTCCCTAAGGGGACAGGCTTTTGAACAATTAGTAGGTTTGTTTTCCAGATTGTGTTTTGTTCAAATATTAGCGGAAAAAACCTATTCCGCCTCTGATAATTTCCGATACAACATCCTGGCCTCACCTGTATATACGCTGTCGGGAAAGTCTTTCATGAGCTTTAGGTATAAGGACATGGCCTTGCCGACATCATTTAATTTTAAACGGTTCAGCTCGGCTTGTTCAAAAATAGCATTATCGGTTTTTACGCTTTCCGGGAATCTGTCCGCCATCAGGGCATATAAGGAATCCGATTTTTCGTATTCCCCGCTATTGCTGAATACTTTTGCCAATTTATAGGTGGCATATTCAGGACTTTTGCCGGAATAATTTGTAGTCAGTATCTTGTTCAGATAAATCACGGCCGAGTCGTATTCGTTCCTATAAGAATATAAGTCGGCTTTGGCAAACTTCCTTAAGTCGAAGCCCATGGTGTCTTCTTCAAGTATCGAGTTTATGAACATGCTCAGTTCTATGGCATCGTTCGAGATGAGTTTCGACGTGGCCGATTTTAAGATGTCGAGGCGCGTTAGCGACCATTGGAACTCGCCTTCATAATAAAACAATTTGGCGTTACGGAATTTGGCCTCGTGGCCAATGGTCTCGTATTTCATGTCGCTCTCCACTTGTGAATAAAGCAAGGATGCGTCCCAGATAAAATCCTGCATGACAAGTATGTCGGCCAGTTCGAGTTTAAGCTCGCTTTTGTCGCTTAAATCGCTATAATTTATTTCGAGAGCCTTGTTCAATATAGTTTTTGCTTCATCGTAATCACCTAGTTTAAAAGCAGTTACATAAGCAACTAATCGCGAGATATCAACTGTTGATGTGTTGACGCCTACTTGTTCGAGTGCTTTGACGCCCACTTTTTGGAGGTTTTTCCATACTTTGGGGTGGCTATTGTTTTCTTCAATTTCTTTTTCAACGAGCGATTTATAATATCCGTTATAGCTCTCGAGATAAAACGCCCCGTTTTTATGATTGTCGATCATAAATTTATAGGCCTTTGCGGCAGTTTCAAAGTCTTTGTTCGACAAAGAAATGTCAGCCACTTCGAGAAGATATTCCTCGGCATTCCCAAACCTGCGATCCAATGCCGATGCCTGGATAAAAGCCATGTTAAAATCTTTCGACTGCATGGAATACCAAAGCAGGAACTCGGCAAACATCTCATTATCTGGGAATTCCCTGGTCTTTAAAATCAGTTTTTCCTTTAAAGTCTTGTTCAGGTTGTCGTTCACATCGTACCTCAACAAAGTCTGGATACGGTTTTTTATCATCTGCCGGTCATCCGGTTTTCGTTGCAGATGGTTCAAATAATGCTCGAACATCTTATCGTAATCGCCGGTCAGCTGATATGCGTTCGCCAACTCCATCTCGTATGCATTATTGTTCTCCAGGCGGGCTTTTTCATAAACTTTTGCCGCTGTCCCGTAATAGCCCCTCTGTTGCAAGGCCGATGCCAATTGCATAACCTGGCTTCTATTGTCGGGGATCTTGTTCGTTAGCTTGTCCAGAGTGTTGATGGCCTTTTTTTGTTCCCTGCCATATCATACACATAAGCCAGGTCGATTTTATACCTTGGCATTCCGCTACGCCTGTTTTGTTTCTTGGCAAGCTTCTCGGCTTCCTTGAAATTTTTAAGCTTCACAAGGCTGTTAAAAAGATAATTATAGTAAAAGTTTGTGGGATTTTGATTATAAAGTTGCGAAAACAAAGATGCGGCTTTCTCGAATTCGCCATTTCGGTAATAACTCATTGCAAGCCTTTCGGCTGATGAATTCCTTTGTTGACCGGTATGGCTTTTCTGAAGCTGGACGTTTTTAATTTGCTGAGCATTAACGCTTCCCCAAAAGGGGAAAAATAAGATTACAGCGCATAAAACAATATATTTTAACAAATCAAAAATAAATTACTTAATTAATAACAGACTATCTATCAAACTGTTGACTTTGGGATTGAGTTTATAAAACTTATCGTTTTGACTTTGCAGCCTACTTTGATAATAACTCATTTTAACCCTTAAAGCCTGAGCGGCATTGGACTCGTGTTTCAGGTAAAGATCAAATTCCTCCTGGCTCAACTTACGATTTTTTATGTCTAATTTAAGATCTTCCAACTGCTGATTGCAGAATTTCAGTTCATCGAGAGTATAAGGATTGGTCTTGATAAACTCCTTGAAACCCTTTTTTAAAGTGCCATAATTGTCGAGCAAAACATTGGTGGTTTTTAACTCAAGCCCATCTAATTTATTAATAGTTGTGAGGACTATTTTATAATTATTTTTCACCAAATTAGTGTCGATGGCCATAAAAACCTCGGCTGTTTTATTCAAACGATACGAAATACTGTCCACTCTGGCAATTCTTTCCTTTATCTGGACATTATTGCAAGAACTTAATAATAAGCTCAATAATATGACAGCCGCAAGTCTCATAATCAATCGATCATATCGAAACCAGTGTAGGAAACCAATGCTTTCGGGATTTTTATTCCCTCTACAGTTTGGTTGTTTTCGAGCAAGGCGGCAACAATTCGCGGCAAGGCCAGCGCACTACCGTTAAGCGTGTGAACCAGATTTGTTTTGCCATCTTTATCTTTAAAGCGGCACATCATGCGGTTTGCCTGAAAACTCTCAAAATTTGATACCGAGCTAACTTCGAGCCAGCGCTCCTGTGCGGCCGAAAACACTTCAAAGTCGATAGTTAAAGCCGATGTAAAACTAACATCGCCACCACAAAGGCGAAGAATGCGGAAAGGAAGCTCTAGCTTGCGTAACAAATTGGCAACATGCTCTTTCATCTCTTCAAGTGTGTCGTATGCTTTATGGGGATGCTGAATTTGAACTATCTCCACCTTATCGAACTGATGAAGCCTGTTCAAGCCCCTTACATCTTTGCCGTAGGAACCTGCCTCGCGACGGAAACAGTTTGAATAAGCCACATTTTTAATGGGAAAATCTGCTTCCTTCAAAATTAAATCGCGATAAATATTCGTGAGAGGCACCTCAGCGGTAGGGATCAAATAGAGATTGTCCTGAGCATCGTGATACATCTGTCCTTCCTTGTCGGGAAGTTGACCGGTTCCAAAACCAGAAGCCTCGTTGACAAGCAAAGGTGGCTGATACTCAATATATCCGGCGTTTATTGCTTCGTCGAGGAAGAAATTTATGAGTGCTCTTTGCAAACGTGCGCCTTTGCCGCGGTAAAACGGGAATCCGGCACCGGTAACTTTATTGCCAAGCTCGAAGTCGATGATTTGATATTTATCAGTGAGTTCCCAGTGAGGAAATTTTGCATCCGCAGCAAGTTTAGGCATCTCGCCTTCTTCATGTATAATCTCGTTGTCGGCTTCCGATTTTCCGGCAGGAACCGATGAATGAGGAAGGTTTGGGATCTCGAATAAAATCCTGCGAACTTCTTCGGCCGAATTATTCATCAAGGACTCTAATTCTTTTGCTTTTTGCTTTAACTCAGTGGTTTTTATCTTTGCTTCTTCGGCTTTTTCTTTTTGCCCCGACTTAAAAAACATGCCGATTTCCTTGGATAATTGTTTGGAAACGGCAAGACTATCGTCGAGTTCTTTTTGTGCCGACCTTCTTGTTTCGTCAACTTTTATAAGTTCTTCAACCAAATCGCTTGCATCGAAATTTTTAATTTTCAAGCGATCAATAACTTCCTGTTTATTATCGCGTATGTATTTTAACTGGAGCATTATTATTAAATCTAATTTTGGCTGCAAATATAAGATAACAATGCTAAACTGAATTATGAAAGGTCAATGACTTATGATCATTTTGTTAAAAAACGTTGAACCTCCAGTATCTGTTGTTTTTAATTGATATACACCATTATTTAGAAAAGAAAAATCATAAGGTTTATTTATCTGATTGTTGCTAGAACTCCAAATTATCTTACCTGACATGTCAAAAATTTTCAAATTAACAGACAGAGAACATTCATTTTCAAACATTATTGTTATGTGCCCATTTGAAGGGTTCGGACTAATAATAATTTTGTTGTTTATATTATTCAGGCTTTCTTCTTTATCATCAGTATAATTTAATTTTATTGATCCAAGAAGTATATCAGAACTACCATTAGATTTTAAAAAATCATCATTTGTTTCCAACTCCCCCCTAAAGTTACCAGCAAAAAAGGCTGTTTCATTATCAATTACAAGACCATTTACAATGCTACAGTTTTCGTTTCCTAAAGTCTTTATCCATTTAAGTACGTAATCTTTACTGTAGCAAAATACAGCAATATCACAATAACCATTTGATACCTTAAATCCGCAAGTAATTATTAACAATTCACTTTAAGTTGTTGAAAAATAAGACCTGCAATCACTTGCAGGTCTCGTGTTTTTTCACCTATTTAGGTGTATGTACAAAAACACAAACACAAAGGTAACGCCTTTTGG
>JAJRQZ010000055.1 GCA_024279935.1 Bacteroidota bacterium | reverse complement strand
GGTCGAGGACCTGGAAGGGGTCGTTTTTAAGGATACCCTTGTCAACATAGATTGGCAGGAATTTGCCGGCATCGTCGCGGGAGTAACCAAATGTCATTTGAGTGAGGTCGTTGGTGCCGAAGGAGAAGAACTCCGCGGATTCCGCTATCTCGTCGGCGGTAAGCGCCGCACGTGGTATTTCGATCATGGTGCCTACCAAGAAATCAATTTTGTCGTTTCTTTCCTCAAACACCTTTGCAATAGTGTTCCTCACGATATCTTCCTGCATTTTCATTGCGGAAAGTGTTCCAGTAAGGGGAATCATTATTTCCGGCTGTGCATTTACGCCCCGGGCTTTAAGATTCAGTGCTGCCTCGATAATGGCGCGCGATTGCATCTCGGTGATCTCGGGATATGTATTTCCCAAACGGCAACCACGGTGACCCAGCATCGGGTTGAATTCGGAAAGGCTCTCGACTTTCTCCTTAATGATATCAATGCTGACGCCCATGACGTCGGCCATTTCCTGCTGACCTTTTTGGTCGTGGGGAACAAACTCGTGCAATGGCGGGTCGAGCAAGCGAACAGTAACAGGAAGGTCGTGCATTGCCTGGAAGATGCCCTCAAAGTCTTTTCTTTGGATAGGGAGTAGTTTATCCAATGCTTCACGGCGGCCTGATTCATCTTCTGCAAGTATCATCTCTCGCATAGCGATGATTTTATCGTCGCCGAAGAACATGTGCTCGGTACGGCAAAGGCCGATGCCTATCGCCCCGAAATCGCGGGCTACCTTAGAGTCGAAAGGAGTGTCGGCATTAGTACGGACCTTCAGTTTTGCTTTTTTGTCGGCCAGGCGCATTAAATCACCGAAATCGCCACTAAGCTCGGCTTCAGTAGTTTTTATCATACCATCATAAACCTCTCCTGTTGAGCCGTTTAACGAGATATTGTCGCCTTCTTTATAAACTTTGCCATCCATTTCCAGTGTTCTCGCCTTATAATCCACTTTGATGTTTCCTGCGCCCGAGACACAGCATTTCCCCATTCCGCGGGCGACAACTGCTGCATGGGAAGTCATTCCTCCCCGGGCGGTCAAGATACCCTCGGCCGAATTCATGCCGGCAAGATCCTCTGGTGATGTCTCAATTCGTACCAAAACAACCTTTTTGCCTTCGCCCTTCCAGGCAACGGCGTCCTCGGCATGGAAAACAATCTGCCCTGATGCTGCGCCAGGGGAGGCAGGAAGCCCTTTCGACATTACCGTTGCGCTTTCAACAGCTTCCGAATCGAAAACAGGGT
Source organism: Bacteroidota bacterium (assembly GCA_024279935.1). Taxonomy (GTDB): domain Bacteria; phylum Bacteroidota; class Bacteroidia; order Bacteroidales; family F082; genus BM524. Next base: position 11,877 of record JAJRQZ010000055.1, on the reverse strand, counting down.
GAAGCAGCTCATCAAGCTTATCAGGCACGACACGCATAAGTGCTTCCTCTTTTTTGATGAGTTTTTCGTGAAGCATGTCCATGGCTATTTTTACCATTGCGGCGCCTGTGCGTTTTCCGTTGCGGGTTTGCAACAACCACAAACGACCATCCTGTATGGTGAATTCAAGGTCTTGCATATCGCGATAGTGCATTTCAAGCTTATGTTGTGTTTCCCAGAGTTCTTTGTAGAGAGATGGCATGGCCTCTTCCAGCGAGGGGAAGTTTGATGCCCTGTCCTCTTCGCTGACCTGTGCCAGTTTGGCCCATCTCTTTGATCCTTCAAGGGTAATTTGTTGAGGGGTACGGATACCGGCTACAACATCCTCACCTTGAGCATTTATCAGGTATTCGCCGTTGAATATGTTTTCACCGGTTCCTGCATCTCGCGAGAATGCCACGCCTGTTGCGGATGTTTCGCCCATATTGCCAAAAACCATGGCCAGAACATTTACGGCGGTTCCCCATTCATCAGGAATTTTCTCCATTTTGCGATAAAGGATGGCACGATCGTTCATCCATGAATCGAAAACGGCCATTACTGCTCCCCAAAGTTGTTCCCAGGGATCGACAGGGAAATCATGCCCCGTTTGTGCCTTTACGGCAGCTTTAAAAAGCTTTACCAATTCCTTTAAGTCATCCACGCTGAGATCGGTATCGAGCTCAACACCTTTATCTTCCTTCATCTTCTCGATGATTCCTTCAAAAGGGTCAACGTCTTCTTTCGATTCCGGCTTCATGCCTAAAACAACATCGCCGTACATTTGTACAAACCTGCGGTAAGAATCCCAGGCAAAACGCTCGTTGCCCGACTTTTTGGCTATGCCGGCAACTGCATTGTCGTTGAGGCCGAGGTTTAGGACTGTATCCATCATTCCCGGCATTGAGGCACGCGCCCCTGAGCGGACAGAAACTAAAAGAGGGTTTTTGGAATCGCCGAATTTAGTCCCCATTATGCTTTCCAGCTCAGCAATACTGTTTTCAACATCTGTTTTAATAAGTTCTACTGCATGATCTTTGCCTTTTTCATTGTATAAGGTGCAAATTTCGGTAGTAATTGTAAAGCCCGGAGGAACCGGGACCCCAATTAAATTCATTTCTGCAAGGTTGGCACCTTTTCCCCCAAGGAGGTTTTTCATTGTTGCGTTACCTTCGGCCTTACGGTCGCCGAAAGTGTAAACATATTTAGTTTTAGCCATTTTTATATGAATTTTTTATAATAAATTTATGTCTATTTTAAGGAGGGCAAAGATAACATTTCTTAGAATTAAATTACTGAGAATTAGTATAAATTAACGATTAGATAAACGCAAACGATTGCAGCGGACGCCAGGATAATAACTCTCCTGCACCGCAGCTGATGCGCTGGGCGGATTGTGGCATTGCCTAAATTAGCCACCCTTCGTCGTTCAGGTCTTGGCGCAGTCCAAAAGTATTGTTAAGGCTTTTAGGGCATCATTGTTAAATATCCTGTGGCCAGCGGGAAATGTATTGGTCATCACCCCCTTACATCAATGTCCCAACACCCAGTAACATACAATTGCCATGGAAGGAAGTATGTGTTTTGGGGTTTTTTGCCCTGCCGAATGGAGGAAATAATGCCGGGCAGAGTAGGTGAGTCCCGGGAGGCAGGCAGTTTAGCCCATCAAATATTTCGCTATCTTAAACTTCATTTTAGTATAAGGAGGAAACTTAATAAAAGGCTCAAAAAGATTAGTCTTGTAAATCAGTGATTTATGGTGGCTGAAAGTATCGAAACCAAATTTGCCGTGGTAATTCCCCATACCCGAATAACCCACTCCCCCAAAGGGAAGGTCTGCATTTGCCAGATGGAGGAGAGTGTCGTTTACCATTCCTCCCCCAAAGGAAATTCCCTTGCAAATCTTATTGATGTCCTTGGTGTTTCTCGAGAAGATATAAAGTGCCAAAGGTTTGTCCCTTTCCTTTACTTTGTTGATTGCGTCATCCAGATCGTCGAATTCAACAATAGGCAATATCGGGCCGAAGATCTCTTGCTGCATAACAGCATCGTCCCAACCAACATTGTCGAGCAGGGTAGGGGCAATAAATTTTTCTTTCTCGACATATTTGCCCCCCGCAACAACTTTCGGGTCGTCGATAAGCTTGGTGAGCCTGTTAAAGTGTTTTTGATTAATTATTCTTGCAAATGCCTCACTGGCAATAGGATTATTGCCGTGGACCTCAATAATCTGCTTTTTGACCTCCTCGATAAACCTTTCTTTTGTTTCTTTTTTTATTAAGACATAATCGGGGGCTACGCAGGTTTGGCCGGCGTTGATGAACTTGCCATAGACTATCCTTTTGGCAGCCATCCTGATATTTGCGTCCTCCATTATGATAGCGGGGCTTTTCCCTCCCAGTTCCAGCACTACCGGTGTTAGGTGTTCCGAGGCGGCCTTCATTATTATTTTCCCTACGGCAGAGCTTCCGGTATAAAATATCTTATCGAACTTGTTTTTTAATAAAGCGGTTGTTTCTTCAACGCCTCCTTCAATTATGTGCAAGAGCCCCGGGTCGAAATTGCTGTTTATTATTTTGGCCATTATTCCTGAGGTGTTTCTTGCCAATTCGGAAGGTTTGATAATTACGGAGTTCCCTGCTGCCATGGCCGACACTGCCGGAAGGATCGATAATTGGTATGGGTAATTCCAGGCTCCTATCACCAGGCATGTGCCCAAGGGCTCGGGAACAAGGTAGCTCCTGCCCGGGAAATTTATCAGGCCGGTGTTTTTCTTTTGCCTCCCGGACCATTTAGGAAGCCTTTTTATGGCGAGTTTGATCTCATGATAAATGATGCCCAGCTCCGTTAAATATGTGTCGTATGCCGATTTTTTGAAGTCTTTATATATGGCCTCATAAAGCAAGGCTTCATTGTTCTTGATTAAAGAGTGTAGCTTTTCCAACTTAGATTTCCTGAACGACAATTCTTTTGATTGTCCTGTGTTGAAATACCTTTTTTGGTTTTCAACAGTTTCCTCGAATCGATTCTTCATAGTATTGTTTTTTTCGCTAAAGGCATTTCGAAATATCCGAAAGATAACAAATTTATTTAGTTTCTGTAAAAATATCTTTTTTTCCCCTTCAGGATGTTAATTTTTATAAGTTTGCCGTCGTTTGAATAAATAATCATTATGCATAAAGTAGGTATCAGATACGAGGATAAGTACGTAATGGAAAGAAGAGTGGCCTTGACTCCCGGCCACCTTAAGGAATTAACTGAAAAAGGTATAGAGTTTGAAGTGGTAAGATCGGCTAAAAGGATTCTTACCGATAAGGAGTTCGAGGACGCGGGAGCGGAGCTGGTTGACGAAATTACGGATTCCCAGATAGTTTTGGGCGTAAAGGAAATGCCCATCGGATATTTTAAACCCGGCAAGGCTTATATTTTTTTCTCTCACACTATTAAAGGACAAGCATATAATATGCCATTGTTGAAAAATATGATGGAGAGCAAAATGACACTTATCGACTACGAAAAAATAAGCGATGAAAAAGGCAGGAGGCTGATATTCTTCGGTCGCTTCGCAGGACTTGCAGGTACGGTTAACTCCCTGTGGTCGCTGGGCCAGAGGCTCAAAGTGCAGGGATTGGACACTCCTTTTCTGAAATTGAAGCAGACACATAAATATAATTCGCTCCGGGAAGCGAAAGATGTGATTGTTCAAATCGGAGATTATATCAAGGAAAATGGGGTATCCGAGCAGGTTCACCCCTTGGTGATCGGAATTACGGGCTATGGGAATGTTTCCAAAGGATCGCAGGAAATACTTGATTTATTACCCGTCGAGTATATCAAACCAGAAGAAGGGACAAGCCTTGACGAAAGGCAGGACTTGTCGAACAAGAAGATATATGCGGTTGTTTTTGAGGAAAAACATCTTTCAAAACCCATAAATCCAGCGACGGAATTCGATTTGCAACAATACTATAATCATCCTGAACTATTTGAAAGCCAGTTTGATCAATATATCCCCCATCTTAGCGTACTGATGAACTGCATGTACTGGGACGACCGTTACCCGCGAATAATTACCAAGGATTATCTTAAGAAACTATATACGGGCGGCGAACCTAAGTTAAGGGTTATAGGTGATGTTACCTGCGACCCCAACGGCTCCATAGAATGTACTCATAAAGGAACGGAAATAGAAGACCCCGTTTTTGTTTATGATCCGTTAACCGATAATCCCGTCATGGGTTTTAATGGTAATGGCTTATTAATTATGGCCGTTGATATATTGCCCAGCGAATTGCCGCGCGAATCTTCGCAAACCTTTAGCGATGCGCTTTTCGGCTTCATGCCAGAGATTTGTTCGGCCGATTACGGCCTCGATTTCGATAATATTCAATTGCCGGCTGAGATTAAAAGGGCAACGATTTTATATAACGGGGAATTAACCCCGAATTATCGATATCTGGAAGAATATTTATGATAATTGATTAATAAGCATTTATCTAGTTAACACAAAAAATTTGTGAATTATTGTTATGAAGAAAATTTTAGTATTAGGCGCCGGTTTATCAACCATAAGTTTGATTGACTATTTGCTTAAAAACGCAGAAGAAAACCACTGGCAGTTGACTTTGGGCGACATTGACAAAGAGCTAGCGATAAAAAAAGTTAATGGCAGCCCTTATGGCCATGCTATAACCTTCGATGTTAGCGATGAGCAAAACACATTGGAAGTTATTAGTGATCACGATGTTGTAATATCAATGCTGCCTGCTTTCATGCACATGAAAGTGATAACGAAATGCATCGAGCTTAAAAAGCCTATGTTAACGGCCTCTTATGCAACGCCAGAGGTCAAGGCATTGAACGAAGAGGCCAAAACAGCCGGAATCCCTATTATGATGGAGCTCGGCGTTGATCCCGGAATCGACCACATGTCGGCCATGAACGTGATAAACCGTATTAGGGAAGAAGGTGGGAAATTAAAGTCGTTTTATTCCTTTACGGGCGGTCTGGTAGCACCGGAATATGACAACAACCCTTGGAATTATAAGTTTACATGGAATCCCAGAAACGTCGTCCTTGCCGGTAACGGAGTTTCAAAATTTATAAATAACGGCAGGTATAAGTATATTCCTTATCACCGTTTGTTCGACAGGGTTTTGAAGCGCAAGATTTTAAATTATGGCGATTTTGAAGTGTATGCAAACCGCGACTCACTGAGTTATAGGGAGATATATGGTTTGGAGGATATACCATCAATGTATCGAGGGACCATCCGCCGTCCGGGATTCTCAAAAGCCTGGAACGTGTTTGTGCGTTTGGGAGCCACCGACGACGACTATATAATCGAGGATTCGGAAAATATGACTTATCGTCAGTTTATCAACTCTTTCCTTAGATATGACCCTGAGATGCCTGTTGAGATAAAATTAAAGCTATATTGCGTTAATAGCTGCGACCCAGTAGTTTTTAAGAAACTGGAATGGCTGGGCATTTTCGATAAGCGCAAAATCGGCCTTAAGCGCGCCACACCGGCACAGGTGCTTCAAAAACTCCTTCTCGGGAAATGGGCTATGGACCCCGATGACAGGGATATGCTTATAATGCAGCACGAATTTAAATATGAAGTGGGTAAAGAAGAGAAGATGATAGTGTCTGCCATGGCCTTCGAGGGCGAAAACCAGGAAAAAACCGCTATGGCTATTACCGTTGGACTGCCCCTTGCCATAACTACAAAATTATTTCTCCAGGGTAAAATTAAAAGAACGGGCATTGTCTTGCCCATCACCGAAGACATCTATAAACCCGTGCTCGATGAATTAAAAACATTTGGTATAAGTTTTGATGAGAAAGAATATATGATGGGATAATTATTTCCTTAAAATAAAACATGTTGAAGGATACCGGCCTCAACCGGCATCCTTCAATTTTTCTTTCTTTAAATTCATGTTGAATGAAGTATTTATTTATTATAATTTTGATTGGAATAGCGTTATACTATTCAATGAAATGGAAAACCCCTAAAAATCAATCAAATACAAGCGGCAACAAGGACGACAACACATACGGTTCATCTAATAATAAGCCTGGAGGCACTAATGCCGATAATGGGCCATATTCTTCGCAAGGAGCTTCGGGTTTTAGCGGTAGAGGTGGAAGCTCATACGCCAAATGGCTTGGCGGCGGACTAGGCTGGGCTTTCGGTGGGCCTATTGGTGGAATACTTGGGTTTATGATGGGCTCGATGTTCTCTGGCACCTCTAATTCCAATGCCGATAATGCAGTTTATGGCAGGACGCAATCTGGCGATTTCAGCCTGTCGCTATTAATTCTCACGGCAGCGGTTATGAAAGCCGACGGTAGTGTGAAGCGCTCCGAACTGGATTTTGTAAAAAGATTTCTTGATAATAATTTTGGTTCCGCCAAATCGCCGCAATATGTTAAAATGCTTGGTGAGATATTAAAGCAAGACCTCAATGTAAAGGATGTCAGCCGACAGATTTCGCAATTTATGGATTATGGCTCGCGCATGATGCTTATTCAATATCTGTTCGGCATTGCCCAGGCAGATGGAAATAACCATCCCAGCGAAATAGATATGATTTATACTATTGCATCATTTATGGGCATAAATGCCTCAGATTACGAATCGATAAAGGCCATGTTCGTCAAGGAGACAAATTCGGCATATAAGGTCTTGGGTATAGATAAAAATGCCTCCGACGACGAACTTAAGAAAGCCTATCGCGAACTGGCGAAGCAACATCATCCGGACAGGGTTGCCCATCTCGGGGAAGACGTTAAAAAAGCCGCCGAAGAAAAATTCACTAAGCTCAATGCTGCTTATGAGGCCATTAAAGAGGAAAGGGGCATAAAATAAATACCTTGTTTTCGGTATTTGTCTTAGATGAAATTGTTGCATATTTGCATTGAGTTTTTAAGCCATAAAATATTTTAATTTGCCCTCGCTATTGGCGAGGGCATTTTTCAAATGACAAAATTTTTCAAGAAATATCATAAGTGGTTAAGCCTGGGACTCACAATTTTTATATTGTTGTTTTCCTTGTCGGGTATTGTACTAAACCATAGGGGCTTGTTCTCCGGGATTGATGTAAATCGGTCGGTTTTGCCTTCTGATTACGAATATAACAACTGGAACAGGGCAGCCGTGAAAAATACCGAGAGAATTGGGCACGACAGTATTCTTATTTATGGGAATATCGGCATTTTTCTAACTAATTCTTCCGCGTCCTGTTTTAAGGAGTTCAATAATGGATTTGGCAATGGCGTTGATAACCATAAAGTTGAGAAAGTTTTTCTTTCTCCTGACGGAAGTTTGTACGCAGGTACTTTATTCGGTTTGTATCTTTATGATTATCATGCCGGGGAATGGAAATTGATATTTAAGCCTCGCCATAATCCTCGCATAGTTGATATTGCGTCCAAAGGGGATACCTTAGTGGTTATGAGCAGGTCGTTTTTGTATCAATCAACAGATAGTGAACACTTTAAAATATTACAGCTCCCTGAACCCGCGGGCTATAAGAATAAAATCGGGCTTTTTAAAACCTTGTGGGTAATCCATAGTGGTGAGATATATGGCGATAAGGGCAAGTTGTTTGTTGATTTTGTTGCTCTCGTTTTTATCTTTCTTAGTATCACAGGACTGATTTATTTCGTGATTCCATCGTTTCTAAAAAGAACGATTAAAAGGCATCATTCGGTAAAGACCCACAGATTAAGAATGTTCAACCGCTGGTTGCTTAAATGGCACAATAAAATTGGTTGGATAACATTGATTTTCCTTATTGTAACCACCTTTACGGGAATGTTCCTGCGACCTCCGCTTTTGGCTGCCATAGCAAACTTACAAGTTTCCAAAATCCCGTTCACAGAATTGGATTCACCTAACCCGTGGTTCGATAAGCTGAGGAGGATAATTATAGATAACAAAAACAAGCTGGCTTATATTGCCACTCCTGATGGTATATATCTGACTGATAGTGAGTTTAGTGATTCACTAACTAGATTTGCGGCACAACCTCCGGTAAGTATAATGGGGGTTAATACCTTCGAACAGATTGATGATGATCGTTTTTTGGTCGGTAGTTTCGAGGGCCTTTTTGTTTGGGACATAAAAACGAAACGTATATACGATGCCATTGAGCAGCATAATTATAGGCGCGACCCAAATAAAACGATACCCCTGGGGGATTATCTGGTTACTGGTTTCAGCGAGGATTTCGATTATGGGAAGGTATATTTTGATTTTAATAGCGGTGCTGCTGTTATCGGGAGCACCAAAAAGTTCATAGATATGCCCTTGCCCATAAAAAACCAGGAAATGTCGCTATGGAACGTGGCCCTGGAAATTCATACCGCAAGGATGTACGGCTTTATGTTCGGCAAGCTTTATATTTTGTTTATCCCGCTTTCTGGACTTATTGTCTTGTTTATCCTGATTTCCGGTTTCATTGTCTGGTGGAAGAAACATTAAGCTGTAAATCACATGTTTTTCGTTGTCCTGCCAATGGGTTTATCGATGTTGATCTTGGCTCAATAATTGTTGTTGACGTAGGAAATTTAACCACAGCGTCTTTATTATGAGATTTAATTTCCTGCTTGTCTTCACCTTGATTTTGGCAAACCTGCAATCGCAGACCGTTAAAACTATTGATTTCCGCTTAAATTACGATTCAATCATGAAAGTTGAATTTGCACAAAGAGTAAAAGACAAGGCAGTAGCAAGGGATTCGATCTCCGTTTATCTTAGTGAAATGAACCCCGGCTCACTAATCAAGCTCAATATAGATGATAATTATTTTTCTGAACTACCTGATTTATCAGGGTTTGATAAATTGAAGTCAATTCATGCCTCCAATAACTTAATCACTAAAATTAAGAAGAACAATTTTAAGGGCGATAGCCTCAAAGAAATAGTTCTTAGCTCGAATAAATTGATTAAAATACGTTTCACAAGAAATAAGAGTATCACGACAGTTGTTTTAAGTCATAATAAGCTCGAGCGTATCCCGCGATCTATACGAAAGCTCAGGAACCTTAAAACCTTAACACTTGCCAGCAATAACATCAAAAAGATACCCCGGTTTTTAAGGAGAATGGATAGCCTTGAGGAACTGGACCTTACAGGAAATGAAATAGCGTTTAGAAAGTCATCGGCAAAAAATCTCTCAAATATTGAAACTGTCTTAATAGCTGGCAATAAACTTGAGAAACTGCCCGATAACATAGGAGAAATGCAAGGTGTTAAAAAACTGAATTTGGCAAAGAACAACCTTAGTAATCTGCCCGAATCATTTGCCCAGCTTACGGAATTAGAGCATGTTATATTTTATAAGAATAGGTTTGACGATATTCCCCTATCTGTATTTCAGTTGAAAAACTTAAAGGAATTGGATTTTTATTATAATCAAATAGAGGAGATTCCGGTTGAGATTGGTGATTTGACCAATCTGCGGCAATTATTTCTGTCGTTTAACAAGATCAGGGAACTGCCATCTTCAATTTTGAGGCTCGATAGCCTGAAATATATTTTCATGCATCACAATGAGCTGACGGCCTTGCCCGGATGTTTAGTTAATATGCCTAATCTCCAGCGCCTCGATTTCAGTTATAACAATTTATTCCAGGTCCCCGATTTTTCTTCATCGCCGTATTTGCAGGATCTGGACCTACATGCCAACAACATAGAGGAATTTCCCTGGGGTGTATTGAAAATAAAGGACATAAAACTTTTTTTAATAACAGATAATCCTCTATTATTAAATAGTGATGAAAGAAAAATGCTCACTGATTTCTCAGATGATATGGAGAAAAAAGGTTTAAAATTTGCTTTTTAGGGTTTAATTGGCATTAAACTAATTGTAGAACCGCCACGAAACCCCAAAATAAAACCTTGCGTCCCTGCCGGGATAATGTGGTGCGTTATAATATCTATAATCCCCCAAATAGGAGTTTAGGTGTGCTGCCTTGAAGAAGAGTATAGCACGTTTTACGTTTAGGGAAACATAAAAATCCGCAAATACATAGTTCCCGATTTTCTTGTCGTTTTGTAAATAAAATGCCCTTAGCTCCGGCATATAGGCATCCGCATAAAAGGCTGTATAATAGTTTATTTGAAAGCCGGTTTGAACTGTGGCGGCATCCTTGAAAATCTTGCTTCTAAAATAAATATTCAAAAGGCCGCTAAAATCGGGAAACCGGATAATTGCCGGAATACTAACTTTCTGATAAACCAGTTTAGTGTCTATTCCGAACTTCTTTATGTTTACATTTCCTGAGATAAAGATTTCCAGATGTGTTTCGGTATTCGTAACTTGCTGAGGCTTAACAGAATCATCAAGATAAGTATAATTGGAGAAAGTATTGAACACTAGTCCGGCGCTTAAGTTCCTCCAAGTGTATTTTCCTGATATTATCATCGAGTTTTCTTTCTTGAGCTCATTTGTCCATCGGAATCTGTTGGAATTGTAGTTCTCGTACCACCAATAAGGTTTTCTGCTTAAAAGTTCAATTCCGGCATCGATCCTGCCTATATTATTGTTTTCGTTGCCTAGATATTGATCAATCTGCGCTGTCAGCTTATAGTCGCCACCACTGTAATCGCCCAGTATCAACTCCCCATAGGCTATAAAATGCATGCTTCTGAAGAGGTTTATGGAAATACCCGCAAAAGGTTTTATTTCATTATAAGCAATTGAAACCGAGTCGTATGCCATTGTCTGACTAATGAAGTTGTGCTGTGCGCCGAAGTACATAAAAAACACTTTGCTCAGTTTGTCTTCGTTATATCCCAAACTCGACCACATAAACTTATTCGACAATTTCGACTGATAGACAGAATCGAATGTTATGGTTGAATCGATGGGTGTGGAGAATGGCGCATAAAAATCGCTCAAGGGATTATCATCATTGTAAATCAATTGATTGCGCTCATAATTGATCGAATATAACAGATGGCCGGCATCAATTTTGCGCTCGGAGCTGTCGTTGCGCTTACTTGGTTTTAACAGATTGAAGTATTGTTCCACAAAGAATCCGGAGTTTATTATTCTTTGTGATGCATTTGTAATGTTCATCTCAAAAAGCCTTCTGTCTGATTCCAGGTTGTTCTCGAAAACGCTGTCGTTTAAAAGGCCGCCGTTTTCCTCCACTCTTATCCGGCTGTTTCTGTAATTTGCAGCTATTCCATATTTCTTGTTCAGCGAATAGTATTGCCCGGTGAAATAAACTCTTGTGTTATTCGATTTTGAACGTCTATATGGCCCGGGTGAGTTGTTCAAACTATAATTAAAGCCTATCGTAAAATTTTTTATTATCTCGCGCTTTAGATCAACATGAAGGTTTTGCTCCTTCTTTGATCCCATGACATAAGATATCTTTGATTGAGGTATGTATAATTTATAATATTTTACACCTTCCGGCCTATAAACATATTTATCGAAGGAATTGATTTGTAAACTATATCCTGTGGCTTTGTCCAGGTTGAAAACTAGTGGCTTATGGGCAAGTCCGATATTGCTGAGCGTTGAATACATCCCGTTGCCAATCTTTAAGGGGTCGAACTTATGGGCATTTAATATGCTAGTGTCAATATCGTGCAGAATGTTTTTTTTCAGGTTTTCCATACTCCCCTTGAAAAAATATATTAGTGAGGAGTCGATTACTTCGGGCTTCTCCTTTTCCTTTAATATGGATAATATTGGAGCGCCATCGCCTAGGCTATCGGGCAGATATGCTGTCGTATCAATGGCAGGAGGGATGCCGTCTTGATTCATCATGGCGCTATCTATCTGGCTAACAGCATTTAATGATACTAGAACATATGCTATGATAATTATT
>JAJRQZ010000054.1 GCA_024279935.1 Bacteroidota bacterium | reverse complement strand
CTTGAGGTTTATGACAATTACGGCAATTTGCTTCGCAATATCTTAAGCAGCACTCTTGCCCAAAAACAGAAAATACTTTGGCAGGGCGACGACAACAACGGAAACCCGCTGCCGGCAGGGGTTTATAATGTGGTCCTGTTCAGTGGCGACACGGAGGTGGAAAGCTTGAAAGTAGTGAAAAAGTAGATGGAGCGGTGGAGGCAACAGCTAGAATTCAAAATAAGGGAATGTCGAATGATGAATGGTTAATGGTGAATTATTAATGGCTAATTATGAATGAGGAAGTGGAGCAAGCAGTAGAGGCTGTTCAAAAATCGGTAATGTATATTAATCCACCTTTGGGTAGTCGGTGTATCCCCTTGCTCCAGTTGAATAATAAGTAGCAGGATCGGCAGCAGCCAGAGGCAGGTTTTTCTCAAACCTTTTAACCAAATCGGGATTGGCAATAAACGGAACTCCAAAAGCAACTAAATCTGCGAGTCCATCATCGATAACTTTGTTTCCGCTCTCGAATGTAAATCCACGGTTTATCATCAAATTACCTTTATAAATTGGACGATAACGTTTGGCGATATTCATTTCCGCATAAGGCGATTCCGAGGCTTTCCTACCGGGTTCCGACAGATGCAAATATGCTAATTTATAGCCATTTAACTTATTTATCAAATAATCGAAAGTTGTAATAGTATCTTCGGTAATTACCATACCGTGATCTTTGTGATAACTTGGATTAAGACGAACACCGATTCTGTTTTCAGGCATAACGGTCTTCATTTCATCAATAATCTCAAGCAAAAACCTGGAACGGTTTTCAATGCTACCGCCATAATTGTCGGTTCTAACATTGGAACAAGGTGCAATAAACTGATGGATAAGATATCCGTTGGAGGCATGGATCTCCACACCGTCGAAGCCTGCTTGAATTGCATTAGCCGCGGCATGTTTAAATTCTTCAACAACTACTTTTATTTCATCGATTGTCATTTCATGAGGTGATGGGGCGGGTTTTGGCCCATCGGGGGTTCTGGCCATATAGTTTAGCGGAACGGCCGAAGGCGCCCATGGCAAAGCAGCATTTAAAAAATCGGGATGAGAGAGCCTTCCAACATGCCAAAGCTGGACAAATATCTTGCCGCCCCCATCGTGCACGGCCTTTGTTACTCGTTTCCATGCTTCCGTTTGTGCTTCGCTATAAATGCCTGGTGTATTCGCATAACCAACTCCCATTTTTGATATCTGCGATCCTTCGCTAATAATCAAACCGGCATTTGCCCTCTGTTTATAATATTCTGCTGTCAAGGCAGTTGCAAGGTTCCCCGGATTGTCTGACCGGCCTCTGGTAAGGGGAGCCATCACAATCCTGTTCTTTAGTTCCATGCCGCCAAGTTTGTATGATGTTAAAAGTATTGACATAATAATAATTTTTCGTTAGTGATTTTTATTTGTTGGTAAAACCAGATGCTTTTCGACAATGGCAACACAGTTATCCAATTCTTTATTTATGGAAGATTCCCAAAACCTCAGCACTTTCCATCCCAGGCTTTGCAGTTCCTCATTGTTCTCGCTGTCCCTTTGCATATTCCTCTCTATCTTGGGAATCCAAAACCCTGTGTTCGTCTTCAGTCTTGTTTTTTTCGATTCCCAGTTATAGCCGTGCCAAAAATCGCCGTCAACGAAAACCACAAGTTTGTATTTTCTGAAAACTATATCGGGCGATCCGGGCAAGCGCTTGTCCCTCAGCCTATACCTATGGCCCTTTGCCCATAATGCCCTTCGCAACAACATTTCGGGCTTGGTGTCCTTTGATCGTATTTTGCTCATTGCCCTTGATTTTTCGGGAGTTGTATAAAACCCTTCGGCTTCCGAAAACCTTGGCACCTTTATTTTTCCTTCTTTATAATCAGTCATGATCTTGGAAATGAATAATATTATTCTTTTTGTCAAAGACGAATACCTTATAACCATTGTCAATCAAGTCGTTGATTTTATCATTTTCTGGAATTCCACTATAAACAACAGCATCGTGGCAATAAAACATGGCTTCAATTGGCCGGGGATACCCAAACAGCACCGACTTCTTTCCATCAAATTGTTTAAGCATGTTTTTCAGCTGCCGCGACCACTCAGGATTACGGTCCAGACCAGTAAAAGGTTTTATCCTTTCTATGGAATACCTCACAGGCAAACCAAACAACACGAGTATCAATAAACCAATTGCCCATTTATGTTTGGCGGTTTTTCTGTGCTTTAAAAGGAAGTCGATAAAAAAAGCAAGTATCATCAGCATTGCCGGAGCGGCAAAAAGAGTATATGCCTGCATCTTTGTTTTTGCTATGGTATAAACCAAATAAGGTATAAAAACCCAGGCCAGCAAAGCAAGATAGCGATATTTGCGCTCTGCCTTAACACTCTTGAATAAAAACCATACCAATGCAACATAAATACCCTCTCCATATAAAATCCTCATTTTATCAAAATGAAACAAAAACGGGCCTGTCCTTTCTTCGATTACAGTAGTAAAATGTAGCAATGCCTGCTTTCCTTCCCAGGCCGCCTCCAAAGGGAACATAGTGTTTATGTATAATAACCATGGGGAATATACCAAAGCCGAGATTACCAAAAAAACGGCAATATCCGGCAATAGCCGTACATTAAGCTTTCTGCTGTTGTCTATGGCAAATAAAATCCAAATTGGGAAAACAACATAAGCGGCATACCATTTTGTTAATACTGCCAAGCCTAATACAATTGCGCTCATAATATTAAGCCCGTACTTTTTACTCCTGAAGAAAAGCACTGCAAAATATACCGAAAGGCTAATCAAAAACATGAAAAGTATATCTACATGATCCGTTGCCACCCGCCCTGCCGTCAATTCAATTATCAATCCATGGATACTAAAAAAAAAGGCCGCAATAAATGCAGTCCTTTTATTAGTTAGTTCGTTTGCGAGCAGGTAAACAACCAGGATATTTAAGGTGGAGAAAACAATAGAAGGAATACGAACTGCAAATTCAGAAATCCCGAACAACTTAAGGCTTAATGATATAGACCAAAGCGTCAAAGGAGGTTTATGCAACCATATATTATTGCTTACCCACGATTTATAATCGAAACTCAAGATTGGGTTTTCGTATAGTACAGGAATAAACGGATGCTTGAGCATGTTCTTGGCTACAAGTGCATGATATCTTTCATCCCAACTATGGAGGTAAAGGTCGGAAGAGACAAAAACCCTAAGGATCAGCCCGGCTAATATTATCAAGACGACAGCTTGGATGTACTCTGCCTTCGAGAACTTTTTAAAAGCCCCGTAATACATTAAAACAGAAACACCAATAACAATTATACCAACATAAACATTAGCCATTATTGATCATTAAATATGAATCACCTCGCCGTAAGCGGCAGCAACAGCCTCCATAACGGCTTCCGACATTGTTGGGTGGGGATGTATTGTCTTGATAATCTCGTGGCCTGTGGTTTCCAGTTTGCGCGCGGCAACCACTTCGGCTATCATCTCGGTAACATTGTCGCCAATCATCTGGCAGCCAAGCCATTCGCCATAATTAGCATCGAAAACAACTTTTACAAACCCATCTTTCTTACCTCCTGCACTTGCTTTGCCCGATGCCGTAAACGGGAATTTACCTACCTTGACTTCAAAACCTGCTTCGGTGGCTTGTGTTTCGGTCATTCCCACGGAGGCCACTTCAGGGTAGGTATAAGTACAGGCCGGAATATTTCCATAGTCGATAGGCTCAACATCCATTCCGCTGATTTTCTCGACGCAAGTAATGCCTTCATGAGATGCTACATGGGCCAAGGCCGGGCCATGAACTATATCGCCTATGGCATAAACACCCTCAACATTAGTGCGATAAAAATCGTCAACTATGATTTTACCTTTTTCGCTTTTAACACCAACATCCTCAAGACCAATTCCTTCAAGATTAGTCTCGATGCCAACTGCCGAAAGAACGATATCGGCCTCAACAAGCTCGGTCCCTTTTTTTGTCTTTATGCTTACTTTGCATGTTTTTCCGCTGGTGTCAACGCTTTCAACAGCCGAGCCTGTCATGATCTTCATTTTTTCCTTCTTGAAGGCACGAGCAAGGGTTTTCCCAACCTCAGCATCTTCCAAAGGAACGATAGTTGGCAAAAACTCAACAAGTGTTACTCTGACTCCCAGGCTGTTATAAAAATACGCGAATTCAGAGCCAATTGCCCCAGAGCCGACGACCACCATGCTTTCCGGTATTTTATCCAATGTCATTGCCTGGCGGTAACCGATTATTTTTTTACCATCCTGAGGCATATTAGGTAATTGTTTCGAATGCGCCCCGGTGGCAAGGATCGTATGTCCGGCATCATAGATTGTCGATTTTCCGTCAGCATCCCTAACCTCTACTTTTTTCCCTTTCACCAATTTGCCGAAGCCATTGATAAGGTCTATTTTATTTTTCTTGAGCAGATATTGAACCCCTTTGCTCATACCGTCGGCCACGCTGCGGCTACGCTTTACCATATCCGTTAAATCGGGTTTCGCCTCACCGTCAATTATCACACCATAATCGGCGGCATGTTTGGCATAATTATAAACCTGGGCGCTTTTTAGAAGAGCCTTAGTGGGGATACAACCCCAGTTTAAGCAAATACCGCCAATTTCCGCTTTTTCAACTATGGCAACCTTGTTGCCTAATTGCGAGGCCCTTATCGCTGCAACATAACCCCCGGGGCCTGAACCTATTACTATAATATCGTATTTCATGTTTTTATGAATATGTGATTTCTATACTTTTAATCTACCAGATAAACCCAACAATTTTATAGATCAGCGAAATATATAAATTCCGGAGCCGAAATATTGTTTGTGGCAAAAATAATCAATCTATCCACTCACTTGCTCGATTTTCTTTGCTAATTTTGAACGATTAAAAATAGCACCTTTCCGGGATGAAGAAAACCAACAGATTAATCGTAAATAAAACAGAAACATTTGTAAAAGAAATGCTTGCCAATGCCGAGGGAGGCCACGACTGGTGGCATATTGAGAGAGTGAGGAGGAATTCGTTGAAGATTGCCAAGGATGAAGATGTAGATATGCTGATAGTGGAGTTGGCAGCATTATTGCACGATATTGCCGACTCAAAATTCCATGGGGGGAATGAGGAAATAGGCCCGGCAACAGCCAAAAAGTTCCTGCAAACACTTAATGTTGACAAAAAAAGCATTCAACATATTGTTGACATCATCAGAAATATGTCGTTCAAAAACTCCTTCGGAAACACTGTTTTCAAATCCAGGGAGTTGATGATTGTCCAGGATGCCGACCGCCTCGATGCTATTGGGGCCATTGGGATAGCACGCAGCTTTAATTATGGCGGGCACAAAAGGTCCGAAATGTATAATCCTGACATTAAGCCTGTTGAATATAAAAGCAAAGAAGAATACAAAAAGAGCTCATCGCCCACGATAAATCATTTTTACGAAAAACTCCTTTTGCTTAAAGATGGCATGAATACCGGCAAGGCTAAGGAAATGGCCCAAATACGCCATGATTTCATGCTAGGGTTCCTTGAACAGTTTTATTCAGAGTGGAACGCAGATTAACAAATAGCTTACTTTTGCCTTCCAATGCAGATAAAAAATCCACATCGGCTACTTATAATCATCGGCATGCTTTTGTCAGCCGTAATATGCGGGCAAAGTAGCGGATTAGGCTCAAGCAATAAAAAAGCAATAAAATATTATAAACAAGCCGAGGCCTTTATGCGGCAGCAAAAATATGCCGAAGCCGAGAGCAGCCTCACAAAGGCTTTGGAAAAGGATGGTGATTTTAAGGAAGCCATGCTGTTGATAGGGGATGCGTATCGCGAACAAACAAAACTTGTTGAAGCAATAAACATATATGAACGATTAATTTCTGCCGACTCTTTGTTTTATACTGCTGTTTATTATTTTCTGGGCGACTTATACCTTGACAATGAGCAATATGAGGATGCAATAACAGCATATAAAAAATATCTTGCCTTAGGGGCGAAAAAACCTGAACAGGCTTTATTGGCAGGGTTCGGATACGAGAGGGCAAAATTCGCAAAAGAGGCAACAGAAAATCCCCTTGACACCAGAATTCAAAAATTAAACGATAAAATAAACACAGGCAACGACGAATACATAAACTATGTTAGCGAGGATGGGTCGAGCATGATCTTTACGAGGAAGGAGCAAGAGAAAACTGGTTTTGCGGGTACTTCCTTTAGGGAATATTTCATAGAGAGCAAGAAAGAAGACGGTAAGTGGCAACAAGCACGCAAGATTAGCATCCCATACATAGAAGGCAATACAGGAGGCATGACTTTGTCGTTCGACGGCAAACAAATGTATTTTACGGCCTGTAATTGGCCTGACAGCAAAGGGGGCTGCGATATTTACAACTCCACTTTAGTCTCTAGCAAATGGGGCAAACCACATCCCCTGAAGGGCAATATCAACTCAACTGCCTGGGATTCACAGGCATCCATCTCGGCAGACGGGGAAAAGCTTTATTTCTCCTCAAAGCGTGCAGGTGGCATGGGTGGGTCGGATATTTGGAAAAGCATCAAACTTGAGGATGGGCGCTGGTCGAGGCCAATAAACATGGGCGACAGCATAAACGGCCCGGGCGATGAAATGGCGCCATATATACATCCTGATGGGAAAACCTTGTATTATTCGTCAAGGGGAGGTATAGGCATGGGAGGTTTTGATATTTTTATATCAAGGAAAGACATAAGCGGAATTTGGTCGAAAGGAACAAATATTGGATACCCGATAAACACAAAATATGATGAAATAAACATATTCCCTGCATTGCGCGGCGACAAAGCATGGATATCCTCCAACAGGGAAGACTCAAGCTTATTCGATATCTTCACTTTCGATATGCCCACAGAAATAAGCCCTGAGGAAATAATAATACTGAAGGGAAAAGTCATCGACAGCTAGAACAAAAAACCGCTGAGCGCAAAAATTGAGATTACCGGGCTCGACAATGGCAAAATTTTCAGTACGAGCCGGTCGGATGCGTCCGACGGCAAATTCATCTCGGTATTATTCCCTTTAAGGCAATATGCTTTCAATATAAGCAGCAATGGATATTTGTTCTATTCCGGCAATTTCATTTCTGAAGAAGAGTCGGAATCAAGAAAAAACGAAAAAGTGTTTCCGCTTAAGAGAATAAAAAGAGGGGTTTCGGCCAAGCTCAACAATGTATATTTCGACACCGACAAATGGCAACTGAAAGAAAAATCGTTTGCTGAACTTGACAAATTATACGAATTTTTAACACTTATGCCTGATATTCAGATTATAATTCAAGGGCATACCGACAATAGCGGGACTGAAGAGCACAACCTGCAGCTATCGCTGAGGAGGGCGAGGACGGTTATGGATTATTTGACCTCCCGCGGGATATCGGAAAAAAGGCTGACGGCTGAGGGTGTCGGGTCGGCTTATCCGATAGCCGACAATTCCTCCGGACAGGGCAGGGCACTAAACAGACGAACAGTAATTATCGTTAAATAACACATAATTAGAAGCGATATAAATTAGCCATTGCTATATCGAAAACGATTGTATTTCCATAAAAAAATGTATTTTCGTGCCACTAAATTTTTTAAAAAGAATTCAGATATTATGGCAAAAGTCAGAGGAGCAATAGTAGTTGACGTAGAAGGTTGCAAAGGCTGTGGAGTATGCGTTCCGGCTTGCCCGACCGAGGTTATCGAACTTGCGGCGGAAGTAAACGGAAAGGGGTATCATTTCGCATATATGGAAATTCCCGAAGCATGTACCGGATGTACTAATTGCGCAGTTGTATGCCCTGATGGCGTAATCACGGTTTACCGTGCGAAAAAAACTGCTTAAAAAAATAAAAATATGGGTGAATTAAAATTAATGAAGGGTAACGAGGCTTTGGCGGAAGCAGCTATCAGGGCAGGCGCCGATGGTTACTTCGGTTATCCCATCACACCTCAATCGGAGGTTATAGAGTATTTAATGGCCGAGAAACCATGGGAACGCACAGGCATGGTAGTACTACAGGCCGAGAGTGAAGTTGCTTCCATAAACATGTTGTATGGTGGCGGAGGAACCGGAAAGAAAGTCATGACTTCATCGTCAAGTCCGGGAATTAGCTTGATGCAGGAAGGCATCTCTTATCTGGCAGGGGCCGAAATACCCTGTGTAGTAGCAAACGTTGTTCGCGGAGGCCCGGGACTTGGCGACATACAACCTTCACAATCAGATTATTTCCAGGCCGTCAAGGGAGGCGGACATGGCGATTACCGCTTACCGACGCTGGCTCCCTCATCGGTTCAGGAAATGTCCGATTTCGTGCCTGTCGCATTCGATTTAGCATTTAAATACAGAACACCTGTACTTATAGTGTCCGATGGTTTGATTGGCCAGATGATGGAGAAAGTAGAACTTTTTGATCCCATCCCGCGATGGACTGACGAGGAAATAGTGGAAATGCACCCCTGGGCAACCAACGGAAAACCAAAGGGTGGCGAGAGAAGGATAATGACATCACTTTATCTCGACCCGCATGTTCTTGAGGAACATAATTACAAGCTCCAGAGAAAATATGCCGAGATCACAAAAAACGAAGTCCGTTACGAATTATTGGATGCCGAGGATGCGGATTATTTATTCGTGGCTTATGGGTCCAGTTCCCGTATAGCACAAAAATCCGTTAGGCTGGCAAGGGAAAAAGGCATAAAAGTCGGGTTATTGAGAATTATAACCCTTTGGCCTTTTGCATCTGAAATCATCAATGAGTTTACGGAAAAAGGCATTAAAGGATTCCTTTCGGTGGAAATGAGTGCCGGACAAATGGTAGAAGATATCAGACTGGCAGTTAACGGAAGGACTAAAGTTGAACATTTTGGGCGCTTAGGTGGTGTTATTCATTCACCGGAAGAAGTTTTGGAAGCGCTTGAACAAAAATTAATAGGAGGATAAACCATGGCAGAACTTTCAGTACAAGAGATAATTAAGCCGGAAAACCTGGTTTACCAAAAAACCAAGCTGATGACTGACAAAGCGCTCAGTTATTGCCCGGGATGCGGTCATGGAACTGCTCATAGGATAACTATGGAAGTTATTGAGGAACTAGGCAAGGAAAACGACACCATCGGCATTGCGCCCGTTGGATGTTCGGTACTTGCTTACGAGTTCATGAATGTTGATATGCAAGAGGCATCGCACGGGCGGGCGCCCGCAGTAGCAACCGCAATAAAACGATTGTGGCCCAATAAGGTAGTGTTCAGTTATCAAGGCGACGGCGATCTTGCGGCGATAGGAACTGCAGAGACTATTCACGCCTGCAACCGCGGCGAGAAAATAGTCATGATCTTTATCAATAATGGCATTTATGGCATGACCGGAGGGCAAATGGCACCCACAACCATGATCGGCATGAAAACCTCCACCTCGCCTTTCGGAAGGGATGTTGCTTTACATGGCCATCCGCTAAAGATTACCGAGCTCGTGGCACAATTGCCCGGAACAAGGTTTGTTACACGTCATTCAGTCCATACCCCCTCCGCTGCCCGAAAAACAAAAAGAGCAATCAAGAAGGCTTTCGAGGCCCAGATTGCAGGCGAACAGGGAACTGCCTTCATCGAAATAGTTTCCAACTGTAATTCGGGCTGGAAAATGACTCCAATCGACTCAAACAACTGGATGGCAGACAATATGTTCCCTTATTACCCACTTGGCGACATCAAAGTTGACGGTAAATTAATCGAGAAGTAAGAATTTTAAAAATTGAAAAAATGACTGAAGAAATTATTATAGCCGGATTCGGCGGACAAGGAGTGCTTTCGATGGGGAAAATACTTGCTTACTCAGGAATTATGCAAGATCAGGAAGTGAGCTGGATGCCATCCTACGGCCCTGAAATGAGAGGTGGGACCGCTAATGTTACGGTTATCGTGAGCGATGAGAGAATTAGCTCACCTACCCTTTCGTTCTTCGATACCGCGGTAATACTGAACCAGCAATCTATGGATAAATTCGAGGAAACCGTAAAACCGGGTGGCGTATTGCTTTACGACCCTAACGGCATTTCCAAACATCCAACGCGCACCGACATAACAATTTATAAAATAGAAGGCGCCAGGCTTGCAGCCGAAATGGGTAACACAAAAATATTCAATATGGTAGTTTTAGGTGCATACCTGAAAATTAAACCTATCGTCAAACTTGAAAATGTTATCAAAGGCCTTAAGAAATCACTTCCCGAAAGGTATCACAAACTTATTCCTTTAAATGAGGATGCTATTACTATGGGAATGAAAAATGTGGTCAAAATTTAATTGTTCATATTCTCGAAACCATTAAACAACAAACTAAAATAAAAGCATGTCTGCTCGGTATTATTCTGGGCTTACATGCTTTTTTATTTTCACAATCAACTTATAAACCAGACTTTAAGGCACTTAAACAGAGTGCTGCCGCATTAGAAAAAGCCTATCCGTCCAATAAGATAATCAACTATCATCTACTTAAGAAATACAGTTTTCTACTTGATAAAACCACTGGACTAATAAATACATCAATTACCCAGAGCAATCATATCGTAAGCCTGAAGAACAATGCAACTGCTTATGTAACACGATATTACGATAGTTATTCGTCAACACTCCAAAATACCGAATATGAGTTGAACAAAAAAAAAGTAATATACAGCAGGAGGTGTGGTGATTATGAAACAGACGGGATTTTTTATCACGATGCCAAGCAATGTATATATCGCTTTGTTTTTCCCGAATTGGGAGATAACGCAACATTGAAAACAAACATCTTAAACCGGGATTCAAGGTATATAACCAGCATCTTCCTTTCGGATAATTATTTAATTCGTAATGGAGAAATCGTATTCGGAATACCAAATAATCTCAATATTGAAATCCTGGAATTCAATTTCGATGGTTTTGAAATATCAAAAAACGTAAGCTTTGCCAAAAAAAGCAAAATAATCACCTATAAGCTAAAGGATATTTACATACCAAATTATGAAGACACCCCAGGCGCAACCTGGATATTGCCTAATGTAGTGGTAATAAGCAAAGGTTATACAATAAATGGCGAATACAAAAAACTGTTCGACAGCAATGAGGATATGTATTTGTGGCTTAGCAAATTACTGCCAAAGTACAGCGAGCAACAAGATATCAAAGCTATTTGCAACAATATAAATAAAAACAGTAATACCGAAAAACAAAAACTGGAAGCCGCATTATACTGGACTCAAAAAAATATCAGGTATATTGCTTTTGAGGATGGCATTGCCGGGCTTCGGCCCGAACCGATAAACAGTATCCTAAAAAAGCATTATGCCGATTGCAAGGGAATGTCGAACTTATTATATTTTATCATCAAAGGGTTAGGCTTTGATGCCAGAAGATGTTGGGTATCAACAAATCACCTGGCATATTCTCAAAAATTCCCTTCGCTTGTATCTGATAATCACATGATATGTGCCGTAAAAACAGATACGGGCTTTATTTATCTAGACGCTACCAATAAGTATTCAGATCTTGGCGAACCCATTGAGTATCTGCAAGGCAGAATAGTCGCAATTGAGAATAACTGCAACATTGTTGTCGATACAATTGCAAAAAACGATTTCAGGAACAATCAAACAAAAAGCATAGCAGAAGTAAGGCAAGATTCGGGTTCATTATTGATTCACAGAAACATATATTATAAAGGAGCCTCAAAAAACCATATAAAAACCATGGTTTTCGAGTATCTGGGAGCTGATAAGGAAAAATACATCAAATCGTTAATAAAGGGCTATAGCAATTATCTTTTTATGGATTCGGTATCTTTTCACGATAGTTTAAACAACTTCAATATTTATCTGGAAATGAAAGGTAAAAACATGCTCTTCAAACAGGCGGGGAAGCTTTTTATACCATTGGATATTGAATACGGGTTCAGGCTGGCACCCATCGACACTAATAGAAACATTAGTTTTAGCTTCGACTACCGTCAACAAAAAACATATACAACAAAGTTCTATCTAAAAGATAATCAGCATATAGCTCATTTGCCAGAAAATACCAAACTTGATTTTCAGGGTTTTGGATTCCAATTTAGCTGGAAAGAGGAAAACAAGATTGTTACATACAATAAGATACTGGATATCAAAGAGTTGATAATTGACAAAAAAGACTTTAAGGATTGGAACAAATTTGTTGAGGAATACAATAAGCTAAGTAGTGAATCAATAATCCTAAATGAAGACCCATGAAACAATTAAGAAGTTTTATACTGGTTTGTATTGCGCTTTTTAGCACATCCATCACTAAATCGCAGATGAACGATGATTATTACGACCAACTTATGTGGGGCCGGGATACTGATGAGGCTTTAGTGACAAAAGTCCCTGAAAAATGGAAAGACGAGTCAGCAGTTTATCTGTTTTACTATGAAAAGTATAAATACAGAAAGCAATCAATGAACAATGCCATAGATGAGGAAATTTATTTTAGAAGCAGGATAAAATTACTCGACCAGGCTGCTGTAAACGTATATTCGCAATTGTCGATGGACAAAATAAGAAATAGTGTTTGGGGAGGAAACGCTAACTACCTTGGCATAAAGATCATAAAGCCGAACGGTAATTTTAGAATAATCTCCGAATACGATTTTGTTGAAACAAAAAGCAAGCAAAACGGATACAGGGCCCAAAGAACAATGAAACTGGCCCTGCCAAACCTGGCCGTAGGGGATATCATTGACACATACTATGTTAGCATAAATTCTTATACAACTATCCCGCGCAATCTTGACATTGCCTTTAATCCGGTGATGAAACTTTTACAAAAGGAATATCCGATACTTCATGGTGAGCTTATAATAAATCCTGAACGGAAGACATATTTCAATGCGAAAAGTATAAATGGAGCCCCCCTGCCGGATTCGGTAGAAAACGAAAAATGGAAAAACTATGTTTATCAGTATAGGGATATCGAAAAAACGAGCATCGACCAGATGGTCTTCCCCCTCAGGGAATACCCAGGCATCATCTATCAAATTATAATGACGACTAAAGATAAGGCCAGCCGCCGCAATGATTTTCTTGGTGAAAATGGAGTTCTTAAATCCGAAATATCACTGGATGAGCTTAAAGGACAATTATTAAAGCTCACGGATTTTGAAAATATTGATTCCTATGCAGAAACAATGTCGAGAACATGCTATTCAAAAGTAAAGAAGCAGCTGAAAAATAATCCGTCGAAATCGGAAATACTTGAGGATTGCTTTTATTTCCTGAGGCATTACTTATATTTCAAATACACTTATTACTACAATCAAATTACTAGTATGTCATCATACATACCTGATTATAATTTTATTATGGCATTTTCCAACATACTGGACAGGTTTAAGATCCAGCACGAAATAGGCCTGGCAACCGACAGGCGATACGGAATTGATTTAGGTGAGAAAAACGATGCCATCCTAAGTAGCCAGTTAGTGCCATTCATCAGGATTATTGAAGATTCAACCATCATTACTTACCCATCTACCAATTCGGTTTACGGAGAGAACACAAGTATGATTGAAGGTACGAATGCACTTATTTTAGATAAAAAAACTGCAACTTTAAAGTATCCGACATTTCGTTTCGACAGTCTGAAAATATCACTGCCAAATGACAACCTCATTATAGATTCAATTAATATCACACTTGGTGACCTAAAGAACCCTGAAGTGAAAATCAATGAAAATTATTCATGCAAGGGAAACTTAAGACTAATTAATTACAATTTGATCGTACCGTTTTTTTCTACATATCATAACGAATCAAATGAATACCTAAAATATAATACCTTTAGCAAGGCTGATCTCAATAAAATCAAGGAGTATGAGGAAGGTCTCGGGAAGTATAGGGAAGAGTATCTGGCAGAAAGGCATAATAACGTCTTGCAATATCTAAGGTTCAGCCAAAGCGTGGAAGATATTGATTTAGATACAGTTATAGTGAATTCTTTTGGCAGGTGGGCAAAAGAAGATACATTAAAATACTATTTGGAATATTCGTATAAATCAGGGATAAATGTTGCCGGTAATTATTATCTCGTGGATATTGGTAAATTTATTGGAAGGAACAAAGAGTTTACGAAAGAGGAATTAGACAGAAAGGTTGATATTTATAATCCTTCGCCGGTAAAATACAACTGGGTAATAACAATGGATATCCCCGAAGGTTATAAAATAGAGAGCGTAAAGGATTTTAATTATAAAGTTGATAATTCAGAGGGAAGTTTTAACTGTTCGGCTAAGATAGCGGATAACAAGTTAATTATAAACGCCAGGAAAATATACAAAAAGAATTTCAGCAAAAAAGAAAAATGGCCCGAAGTATTGGAATTCCTTCAGGCAGCTTTGGATTTTACGCAAAAGCAAGTATTGTTAAGCCCGGTAAATTAATGACCAAGCTTTCTTAAAGGGATTACTCGAACAAGCTCTCCCCGAAACCTTCTGCCCAGTCAACTATCATCTGCCGGTCGGCTTTAGTGAGCTTCGCCTCGGGATGCATCAAAGGATAAATAAGCATGGGCATTCCCCCGTCGGAGACCTCGTCAACGAGATCGTCAAGGATTTCTGCTTTCTTCATCTTGTAGAGGCTTTCCCATTCGCTGAAATTCACATGCTTTCTCCCCTCTTTAACATCGCGCGCGACAAGCCATGAAACAGGTGCCACATACGAATACCACGGATAGTAAGTTTCATTTGAATGACAATCGTAACATGTTGTGGTTAAAAGACTTGCTACGGAATCAGGAACTGGGTTGTTAATCAGCACGTCATTGGGGTTATTGTTGACGGCATCAGGCCGCCCCGTTGGGATAAACTGTATTATCACTACAATGACAATTAGAATAAACCAAATTTTTTTCTTCATGATCCGAGATTTTATTATTCGCCGGCGATTTTATTAGCACTTTTTTTCGCCCAACCCAAAAGTAAGTCTTTTCCGTCATCGCTGAGGGCATGATCAGGATATTTCTTCACAAATTTTTTCGGGGGCATCTCCCCTTCCATAATTATCTCCTGAATATCAGTTAGTTTACCAACAACTTTATATGTCTTGAGTTTCGATAATTTATCAAAACTTAGTTTTTTCTTTGCCTTGTCATTCCTCGAATCCGAATTATGGCAGCCATAGCATGAGTTATCAATAACTGCCTGGACATCATCCGGGATTTCAATCATTTCTTCTTTCGAGGCAGGCCCCTTTCCATCTGCTATATTAAAGTTGACGAATAAGAAGCCACTGGTACTTAATGTTATGATTAGAATAAGATTTTTCATTTCAAATATTTTAATTATTATTAAATTTATTGTCAGCAAAATTAATTATTATATTTGTAATCGTTCTAAATAACGGAATTTTTAATAAAACTTAACATCATTGGAAAAGAAAGTTAGATTTGCATTTGCTAGTTGAATCCATCAGTCAAAACAAAGTCGCAAATATTGGAAATGACCGTAAAACAAATATTGGACGAAAAAGTTGAACAATATAACAGAGTTCAATTCATTGAGCCTGACCCCATTAGTATTCCTCATAAATTCAGCAATCAATGCGATATTGAAATATCAGCTTATTTAACTTCCATTATATCATGGGGAAGAAGGCCTGCCATACTAAAAAGCGCGAATCGGCTCATGGAAATTATGGATTTTGAACCCTATGACTTTGTAATGAACGCCGGGAAGTCAGGACTCAGGAAAATTGAGAATTTCGTTTATCGCACTTTTAATTCCGACGATTGTTTGTTTGCAGTGGAGGCCTTGAGACAACTATACTCCAACTTTGGCACAATGGAGGAAGTCGCCAATAAGTATTATCCTGATAATCTGAGCATTAAGGATGTCATACAAGGCATCAGGGCCGAATTGTTAAAGACACCTCATCTTAAAAGAAGTGAAAAGCATTTTGCAAATCCCGCAAACGGTGCGGCGGCAAAACGCACAAATATGTTCCTCAGGTGGATGATCAGAAAAGATGACAAAGGTGTTGACTTCGGCCTGTGGAAATCGATACCGGCCTCTGCCTTGATGATTCCCTTGGACGTGCACTCGGGAAATACGGCCAGGGCATTTGGCCTTCTCGAAAGAAAACAAGACGATTGGAGAGCAGTTGAGGAACTCACCAGGAAGTTGAAAGAATTTGACTCCATCGACCCCGTAAAATACGATTTTGCACTTTTTGGTGCTGGGGTGTTTGACGGGAAGAGCATCTGAGTTTTTGTTGTTTAGCTTTATGGTGTTTGTTCCGGGATGGGAGCAAAGGCGCGGAGGGGCTTGTTTGTTTGTTCGGTCAAGGCTCACGCAAAGGCGCAGAGGCGAGGAGGGCTGTTTGTTTGTTCGGTCAAGGCTCACGCAAAGGCGCAGAGGCGAGGAGGGGCTGTTTGTTTGTTCGGTCAAGGCTCACGCAAAGGCGCAGAGGCGAGGAGGGCTGTT
>JAJRQZ010000053.1 GCA_024279935.1 Bacteroidota bacterium | reverse complement strand
TATTATGCAAAAATACATCCATCGGATTAAGCGGGTTTAACGGATGTTTTTCGCTTGCGAAAAACTAAAATCCGCTTAATCCGCTTAATCCGATGATAAACACAATATGCTAGATGACAATTAATTACAAAATTATAAACACATGAAAAAAAATGTTCTATGCCTTTCCCTGGTATTTATATCAGGGATTATCCTTGCACAAACTACAAACGACTTCATCGAGGTTCAGCGCACAGCGCTTAAAACCGAGAAAAAAGCAGCCGTTGCCGATGCGATGCAGCTTAGCGAAGCCGAATCAACTGTTTTTTGGCCCTTATATAACGAGTACAATGGGAAATTATATAAACTTGACACCAAGCTTTATGAACTGGTATTGGAATATGCCAAGAATTTCGAGAACCTCACGGACGAGAAAGCAATAGAGCTTTGGTCGGAAAACATGGCTATCGAAAAAGAATTGTTGAAGTTGAAAACCACTTACTTCAAAAAATTCAAAAAAGTGCTCAGCGGCAAAACCGTTGCCAGATACTTTCAAACAGAAAACAAGATAGAGGCATTGATCAATGCACAAATTGCTTTGGAGATACCTTTGATAGAGTAACAAAAAATCAGGAGCTGCCTAAAGGCGGCTCATTTTATTTAGCAATATATTGAAAAAAAGAATATTACTAACAGGAGGCGCGGGTGCTGTCGGTTTCGAGACCCTTAAGGAATTGATCCGCCACAACGACCTATACGAGACAACAGTCCTGGCCAAGAACAGCAGGAAACATCATAGATTATTAAAAAAACTCGAAAACAGGGCCAAGGTATTTTATGGCGACATAAGGGACAAAAAAACAACGGATGCCATTGCGAAAAATATCGACTTCGTGATCCACCTGGCTGCCGTGATACCCCCACTGGCCGATGCCGAACCTGAACTCACCGAGCAAGTAAACCTGGGTGGCACCACGAACCTCATCGAGTCAACAGAAAAGTTTTCGCCTGAAGCGTTTTTTCTATATTCCTCATCGGTAGCCGTTTATGGCGACAGGCTTAACAATCCATGGATAAAAGTCGGGGACAAGGTAAAAGCAAGCCGGGGAGATGAGTATGCCAAGACCAAAATCAAGGCCGAAAAAATAATTGAAGCCTGCAGCTTAAACTGGAGCATTTTCCGTTTGACGGCCATTATGCACCCGCGGCAGAAATTCGACCCCTTGATGTTCCACATGCCACTGGAAACAAAAATGGAAATCTGTACCACACGGGACACTGCTTACGCCTTGGTACAAGCGATTGAAAACAGCGGGAGGCTAAACAAAAAAATCTTCAACCTTAGCGGCGGCGAAAAATGCCGCGTAACTTATCGCGACTTTTTGGGGACATGTTTGACGAACAGCGGATTGGGCAAAAACGCCTTTCCTGACGCTGCATTTGCCAAGGCTGATTTTCATTGCGGGTACTATAAGGACTCGCACGAATTAAATGACATCCTCGGCTTCCAAAGAGACAGCATCGACGATTATTATTCCCACTTCAAGAACGGACTGGGAAAAACCAAACCTATTCTGGCATCGATATTCAGGCCGGTAATAATCAGGTATTTCCTACATAAATCTGATCCTTATCGTCGTTTTGCCTGAAAACGCAAAACCTTCGCTAGCATTTGCTAGCAGCCGCAGCCACCACCGCAACATCCGCCGTCCTCTGCCTCTACGGTTTCTTTTTCTGCTGAGCAGCCACAGGAATCCCCTGAGCCTTCTCCAGACGAGCAACCGCAAGCTCCAGAGCCGCAACTGTTTTTCGGTTCTAGATCTTCAGGTGTAACTTCCCTTACGTTTAAGACCTTGCCAAAAACATAAAGTCCTTCGCCAGCCAATGGATGATTAAAATCCATGCGAACCGTCTCGTCCCCTATCTCTGTTACTTTTCCCTTCAAAGGATTACCACTATTGTCCATCATGCTGATGGTATTTCCCAGAAAGATTAAGTCTTCCCTTAAGGTTCCATTAACCATGAAGGCCGATTTCGGGACATCAACTAGCATTTCCTCCCTCTGATCACCAAAGGCTTCGGCAGGGGAAATGTTGAACTTGAACTCGCTATTGGCCTCCAAGCCCATCAAGTTGCTTTCAAAACCGCTGAGCATCCTGTCACAACCAAAGACCATATCCTTCGGCTCGTTTTGTGAGTTCTCTATTACTTCTCCGTAAACATCGTTGAGGTGTATGCTGTAAACCAAAGTAGCAACTGTATTTTTATTTATAACCATGATATCTATATTTCGAGCCGCAAAAATATTATTTTTTCTTTATTTAGAATAACTTCAAATAAATTTTTTAATTTTACGAAATAAAATATTTAATTGTTTCAAAATAAAAAAATATACTAAATGATAGTCGGAGTCTTAAAAGAGGCTGATTTTGAGAATCGTGTAAGCCTTCTTCCCGAAGGAGTAAAATCATTGGGGAACTTAAAATCATCGGTTTTGTTTGAAAAAGGGTCCGGCAGCAGGGCTTTTGCCACTGATGATGAATATAAAAGTGCTGGTGCCGAAGAAGCTGACATTGAAAACATTTTAAAAAGGAGCAATATTATCTTATCGATAAATGCCCCCGGCAGGGAAGTCTTGTCAAAGCTACCTGAATCAACCATAATCATAAGCGTTTTCAATCCTTTGGCGGAAAAAGAGACCATTGATTTTCTTGTGGATAATAAAATAACCGCATTCAGCATGGACATGATTCCGCGAACGACAAGGGGGCAGGCCATGGACGTATTATCGTCGATGGCAACAATTGCAGGCTATAAGGCCGTACTTGACGCAGCCTTCAACTTGCCTAATTTCATGCCCATGTTCATGACTGCCGCAGGCACTATACGCCCGGCAAAAGTGCTGATCCTCGGGGCAGGAGTGGCTGGCCTGCAAGCAATTGCCATTGCCCGGAAACTCGGTGCCGTGGTTGAGGTTTTCGATGTTCGGTCGGCGGTAAAAGAACAGGTTGAGAGCCTTGGCGGCAAATTTGTCGAAGTTGAAGGCGCAACCGAAGATGCAGCCGCAGGCGGCTATGCCGTGGAGCAGACCGATGAGTTCAAGCAAAAGCAAAAACAGCTCATACACGATCATGCGGCAAAATCGAACATACTGATCTGTACCGCACAGATACCCGGCAGGGCTGCTCCCCTGCTCATTGAGAAGCATACCGTTGAAGCCATGAAAGCAGGTTCGGTGATAGTTGACCTTGCTGCCTCCACAGGTGGTAATTGCGAACTTACCGAGAACGGCAAAACGGTAGTCAAGGAAGGAGTGAAGATCATCGGGAAATCCGATTACCCGTCGGACATGCCAAACGACGCCAGCAGGATGTACGGCAACAACCTCATCAACTTACTTAAAGTATTGCTCGACGACGAAGGAAACATAAAGCTGAACCTTGAAGACGAGATACTTCAGGGAACCTGCATAACACATGCCGGCGAGATCATCAGCCCAAGGCTAAAATCAATTTATTCGAATAAAAAAAATTAAAATAAAATGGAAGATTTTCTTGTTTATTTCTACCAAAACAAAGAGGCCATTTTCATCATCACCCTTTCAATTTTCCTGGGTGTTGAAGTGATATCCAATGTGCCTTCTGTTTTGCACACACCTTTGATGTCGGGCGCCAATGCCATTTCAGGGGTAATTATTATTGGAGGCATTATACTCCTGGGCCACAGCAGCCTGGAAGGCATAAGTTTAAATCTGATACTAGGGGTTTTTGCCGTTATACTCGGAACACTAAATGTTGTTGGTGGTTTCGTGGTTACCGACCGTATGCTCGAAATGTTTAAAAAGAAAAAGAAAAATTAGCCATGAACACAAGTTTACAGGATTTAGGAGTTAGCACCGGCGATGTTTTTTTGGAGATAAGCTATTTGGTCGCCGCGGTATTATTTGTTATAGGACTAAAATTAATGAGCCATCCCGAGTCGGCCCGTAAAGGGAATTTCTGGGCAGCCGGCGGAATGGGCCTGGCAATGATAACGACACTTTTGCTCCATCGCGGGGATGATGGTTCGTTAATATCTTTAAATAATGGGATAATAATCGTAGTGGCCATAATCTTCGGGTCAATACTTGGGACAATTATCGCCAGGAGGATAAAGATGACGGCCATGCCCCAGCTGGTTTCGTTCTTTAATGCCACAGGAGGTGCCGCATCAGCCTTGGTTGCACTTATGGAATATTCCAACCCCAACAACACCAGTGCGTTAGTTACGCTTTTAGGCTTGGTGATAGGTGCCATAGCCTTTTCCGGCTCCATGATCGCATATGGAAAACTTGACGGAAAAATCGGCGACATCTTCGCTGGATGGGTGAAATATTTCAATATGGTGCTGATGGTGATAACCATAGCATTGATTTATTTTATGCTTGCTTACGATCTGGATGCTTCAACACAATCAGCCCTGGCCTATGCCCTACTTGCAATCGCATTAATCTACGGAATAATGTTCGTCATGCCCATTGGAGGCGCCGATATGCCGGTCGTCATCTCTCTGTTGAATTCCTTAACGGGAATTGCTGCTGCCATGGCCGGTTTTATCTATCATAACCAAGCCATGATCTTAGGTGGTATTTTTGTGGGATCCGCAGGTTCCATTCTAACAATCCTGATGACCAAAGCCATGAACCGCTCCTTGCTTAACGTTATAATAGGCTCTTTTGGGGGAGGTGGCGCCGCAGCCGATAAAGAACATGGCAACATCAAGGAAATCACGCTCAGCGATGCTTCGGTTTTATTGAGCTATTCACAAACCGTCGTTATTGTACCCGGCTACGGACTTGCCGTGGCACAGGCGCAATACGCTTGCAACGACCTGGTTAAATTACTGGAAGACAAGGGTGTGGATGTTAAATTCGCTATCCATCCCGTTGCCGGACGGATGCCGGGACACATGAATGTCCTCTTGGCCGAGGCCGATGTGCCATATACAAAGTTAGTTGAAATGGACACTATCAACCCGAGCCTTCCGAATACCGACGTAACAATTGTTATCGGGGCCAACGATGTTGTAAACCCCGCCGCACTCGACGACCCGTCAAGCCCTATTTATGGTATGCCGATTATCAACGCACACGAATCGAAAAACATTATCGTGATGAAACGAGGAATGGGAAAAGGATATGCAGGCATTGAGAACTTCCTGTTTTTCAACGACAAAACACGTATGCTGTTCGGCAATGCCAAAGACAGCATCCAGGCTTTGGTGAACGAGATAAAACAGTTGTAGGAATAACGACAGTAACTGTATTTAGGATTAAAAATAAAGTGCAAACTAAATTCAGGACGAGTCAAAACACTGTTATTGAAATCACAGGGCATGAAACTGCAATGGCAGCCACATAAAAAAACGGTTCCCTTGTTGTCTATTATACCGTGATTTAGCCTTTTTGTATTGATTAATTATCTCTGTATCAACATCTTTCTCGATTGGACAAATACCCCTTTATCATTGTAGGCAACAAGTTTATATGTATAAACACCTGATGCCATATTTGAAGCATCGAATCGGAATTCGTAATCTCCGGCACTTTGCCGCTTACTTGCCAATCTTGCCACTATCCTGCCCGTAATATCGTAAACCTCAAGCGTAACATTGCTTGAAAGCGGAAGATTATAACTAATAGTTGTATGAGAACTAAACGGGTTCGGGTAATTTTGCCTTAAAGTCAGCTTACTAATTGTTGCGGCAGCACTGTCTTCGGCAATACTTGTCCCAAGGGAGTTCATATTCAGTTTATAAACACCTTCGGGAAAATTGCCATCTGTTTTCTCATAATAAAAAATGCCGTCCAAATAACCCAGCACAATTATCTCCGGCATAGGATAGGCCTCGGTTGTATAAGATTTCTCAATATCGGTTGTTAAGTCCCGGCTGTGAAAAGCCATTTTCTCCCCATAACCGTCATCAATTTGCTTAAACCAGCCAATGGAACTATTACCAAGGAAAAAATCTTCTCCCTCCATACCGCTAATAGTTTCGATATTATCCTTTTTCCAAATAATAAGATTGGTTTCGGTAGAATCGTAAAAAGCAACCTTATCACCATTAGTGGTTATTTTAAGTGCGCCATTGTAGTTATCAATATAATAAAAGCCATTCTGGTCAATATCATAAATTACCATCTCACGCTGAAAATCATCATCACTTTCAACCATATAAGACCATGCAACATACTGATTTGAACTGCTGAGCCAATCTATCCGTGTTATTTGATCATGAATGCTAAATACCCTCTTTAGTATTGAATTGTCATCATCATATAACCATATTTCCCTGGTTTCCAGTGTATCGGCATTTTGCCACTTAGGGATGAACCTTTCCCAGACGAGAAAATTATTATTGGCGATAAATGTATTGCTGGTTACATCAGGTCCTTGCCCGGCATTTGTGATTTTTGTCCTTTGTTTTGTTGTCAGGTCGTATTTCCAAACATCATAAGTATCATAGGGGAAACCACTGTTTTCTATCGCATAATACGCTTTTTTATCTGCGATGCCTAATTGAAGCACTGTTCCCGGATCCGCCGGGTAAGAAAGCCGCTGCTTCAAAACCGGTTCGTTAAAATTAAATTTTTTACTTGTGGCCATAATGATCAGTGAATCATCCGCATCGTATTTGTTATAGCTCTCATAAGCATAAATCATTTGGTCGTCGTCGTTGCTCAAACTAGAAAGCTCAGCATAAGCATTGCCATGGTCAAGGTCGCCCTTTCCAAACTTATTAAAACTATCAGCAAAATAAACCGTTGACAGCGAGTAAGTCCAACCATTTTCCTCAACCCACATGAGGGCTTCGTCATTATAAGAGAAATTATTTATAAGCGAGACATTTGAGTTTTGATAGTCCTTTAAAAGTATAAGCGAGGCATCCATCTCAACATCCAATTTATATGACTTCTGCTCCATCCCCCCAAGTATGGATTTAACATCAGCTTTCGAGGAATTAGTAACTATAACTATTATATCATCAAGGGCTGAAGGGACATATATCGTCAATGTGCTATCCTTGAGCAGGGGAGTGATGTTTTTTGTAAGGCCGGAGAATGTATAGACCATGGCAGATATAGTATCGTCAGTGGGCTCGGTAAATGTAAGCTTAATGGGATTATTCCCGATTTTCGGTATTGCTATCCTGTGATAATTAATGCTCAGTCTGTTTATATCGAAATGGCGACCTGAGGTAAAGGTAAAATAACTTGTAAACCATTCATCCTTGGAGGCAGGGATAATCGAAGGCTCGTTATAATTATAAGGTGCATAATCCTTTACTACATTGGCAATCCCGAAACGTTTAAATTCCCTATCTAAGGTTACATCCGATCCGTAATCATTGAGGGCATCCCTAATAGACTCAATAGAAACATCTGAAGAATCACGCTGATATTGGTGTTTTTCAATTGTATAGTCGAAAATGCTTTTGATTACTTTGTTATCGGTATGCTCACTGATGTACTGAAAAAATATCCAGTCGGAGTACCAATGGTCTTTATAGTTTTTATCCAATGTGTCTGCGGCTTTTATATTTAGCGGATAATGACTGTAGTTTAGAAATGAGGATACCAAGGGCTTATTAGCCTGAATATCAGGATAAACATAAGTCTCAGTCCAGGTTGCTGTTGCTTCCAAAAGCCAATAATTGGCATAATAATCGTATCCCAATTGTATTTCATGGAAAAATTCGTGAGCGACAACATTTTTGATTTTATTCTCAAGCGTAAAACCATTGTCAGACAGGCTATCCAGTTTGTTGTTTAAATAAATAAGTGAAGAATAAGAATTTTTTTCAATCTGTTCCGTCCATGGATTATCGCCATAAAAGTGATAGTTCTGAGTTACTC
Source organism: Bacteroidota bacterium (assembly GCA_024279935.1). Classification (GTDB taxonomy): domain Bacteria; phylum Bacteroidota; class Bacteroidia; order Bacteroidales; family F082; genus BM524. The sequence continues at coordinate 32,754 of JAJRQZ010000053.1, read as the reverse complement.
CCGCATATGAATTATCCAAACGTTTAATATATAAATAATAATAACTACCGCTTTCTGTTCTATATGGCGGTCGGTTATACTTAACATAATCCGTAAACTGCGTGGTATCAATGAGTTTTGCGTAAACATCCACTAATGAGCTAGCCACGAAGTTCACGAAATCAGGTACTCCGTCAGCATCGTCGTCGGTCGAGGGAATCCCGTTTACCGCATCGCTCGTCAAAAGCGAATACTTGATAATAAAATCAGAAATTATATAAGTAGAGTCGAGATTGGGCTCAGAAATGTTGCTCTTTGACCTTTCCAGACAGGAATGCATATCGGTTGTTTGTGCATAAGCATCAGAGCACATCAGCAAAGTCGCAAAAAACGAATAAGTTATAAATAAGGACTTGAATAATTTCATAGCATTATTAATTTATTTAAGTGAAAGATATCTTTTATCAACTATTTGATCAATAGCATTTTGCCAAGGTTAGATGCACCGTTGACAATTAAGTTGCAATAATATATGCCTGAAGGCAAACCGGACCCGTCAAACAATACGCTGTGATTTCCGGCAGTCTGCACTTCGTTAACAAGAGTTGCAATATCATTACCGTTTAAATCATAAATTTTTATTAGTACATTGCTTTTATAATTAAGCTTATAGTTAATCGATGTAATATCATAAAAAGGGTTGGGGAAGTTTCGAGCTGCTTGGTCCAAAGAACTATTAACAGAAGCTTGGTTTATGGAAGTTGCATCATCATTCACCCAGAGGCCACAACCGGCAGTACCAACAAAAAGCTGGTCGGTATTATTCGGGTTCAGCTTAACAAAGGTTACAAGCGTATTTGCAAGGTTCCCGGTTATATTTACCCAGCTGTCACCGGCATCAACGCTCTTGTAAACTCCAGGATGATAATCAGGTTGCCAAACAGCGTACCACGACTGTGCAGCGGCGTAAATAATATCGGGGTCATCGGGGTTTATGGCAATATCCACCACTCTGGCAAGATCGGATATCTTACTCCAGTTATCCCCGGCATCAGCCGATTTAAATATACCGCCCACGATGCTCCAGTCATAATTTTCGGTGGCACCCGCATAAACAACATCATTAGCGGCATCGTATTGCAGGCATAACACGTCATAGGCAGGAAAATCAGCAAGCTTGTTCCAGCTGCCCCCGGCATCCGCAGATTTATAAACAGCCCCTCCATCGCCCAGCTGATTTATGCCCACGTACAATTCGGAGGGATTATTTGGATTCAACAAAATAAGCCAGGCCGCCAGGGCATCATCTCCCAGTCCATTGTCGATTTCCGTCCATGAGGCACCGCTGTTGGTTGACTTGAAAACCCCATTTCCGAAAGATGTGGCATATAAAACACGGTTGCCTGCCGTACCGCTGCTAAAATCAACGGCGAGAAATGGTTGGCCATCAGGAAAACCGTTTGATATATCACTCATGCTGGCGCCATCGTCAGTACTCTTATAAATCCTCCCTAAAGAAAACCCATTGTTCATTGCCGAGCCCATGCCATCGTACCTGCACATATAGATATCACCGTTAGAGGGATCGATATAAATATTTTTTGCTGCATCATAACCATCGTAAGGATCCATAGTAGCATCGAGCAATATGAAGCTATTTGCGGCGTCATCGGAACGGAAAGGCCCCATATCATCGTAACCGACAAATATTTTATTCGTATTCGAGGGCGAGAAAGCAATATCTTCCGCTATCATCAATTCAAAACCGGTACTTTTCCATGCATCGCCTACCTGTGTAGTATAGATTTGTGTCCAGTTGTTACCGCCGTCGGTAGTCTTGTTCATCCAGTCCCTTCCCCAATATACAACATCTGTATTGCTTGGGGCCATGGCCAGTACAAGAGCGTGCCGCTCATCAAAAAACGGAGCGGCCATCCAGCCAGGACTGAGGTTTATGTCGGACCTCGTCCAGTTAAGCCCACCGTCAGTGGTTTTGTAAACACCCCAATCCTCATAGGCATCATATCCTTCCTCCGGATAACTTACCGAGGTGCCAATATACATTAAGTCAGGGTCATCAGCGCTAAACGTAAACTTCCAATAATAATAAAACAAGCCGTCGGACTGCATTTTCGGAAGGTTTCCGCTTATGTCAAGCCAATTGTCACCATCATCAGTACTTTTGTACAGCCCACCTTTAAAAGAGTTGACATCACCCTCCGTTCCTGTTGTGGGAAGGCTTACAAACAAGCTTCGTTGTCCATTGTCCTCATAAATCTTTAAATTCCATATAGTTGTATGCGGCAAACCATTGTTTTTTGCCGTCCAGTTTGCCCCACCGTCAGTCGATATGAAAAAACCTTCGGTTGTACCGATGAAGACATCCCCGTTTTCGGCAACGGATGTCCCATAAACAATTGCCTCATCGGATAGCGGAACATTTAATTCCTGCCATGTGGAGCCATAGTCCGACGACTTGAAAAAACCTCTTCCTTCGGTCCCCACAAACAATTCATTGGTATTGGCCGGGTTCTGCCCCAAGGAATAAACTGATACGAAATCATCCTCTGAAGCAATCTCGGAAGGAAAGACCTTCTGCCATGACAAACCTTCGTTCGTTGTTTTAAAAAGGGCGACAGCAGTACATAAGAACAAGGTATTATAAGTATCGTCCGACAAATCAAATTCAATATCATTAGTCCAATAAACATCGGCAGTCCAGGAATCAGAGGCAAGGTTGGAATTGATGTTCGTCCATGACGCACCGCCGTCGGCACTCTTGAATATCCCCTCAATATCGCCCCCGACATAAACGATATCAGGATCAGCAGGGTTAACCGCAATACTCTGAAGGTCGCTCCCGCCGCCCGGACCGATATTTACCCACTGGGCATACATTGTGGATGCCAGTAGCATCATCAAGCAGAAAACACCTATAAACTTTTTTTGAATTATTCGTGCAATTAACATTTCCACCTCCTTTTTTAATAATAACAACTTTAATAATAATATACGGCTTCCGGGAGGCTTTTTACCACATCCGGTGAAAATTATTCAAATACGGCTTTCTAAATATCACAATACCACCCTGTCTTTGAGTATCTTAAGGCTATTCGTAAGTATGTGATAAACTTTTCTCTGATTTACGTTAAGCAGTCTTGCAATCTCTATGCCCGACATGCCTTCCCAATATTTTAATTGTACCAATATCCGGTTTAAGGGAGGCAAGGTAGAGATTAGATTCCCTATGTTTTCTTTTATCTCCCTTCTTTCGTCAACAAATTTATCCTGATATGCCTTATAGGCTTTGCTATCATCAAACTCAACCAGGAGGATTGCGTTTTTTCGGTAAAAAAAGGAAAGCTGTTTTTTATCGGCACACACATCTTCTATATTCGCAATTATTTGTCCGATGGAATAGCGTCCGTTGTTTTCCGCCCGCAGTATGTTTTCAATTTCATTTATGCCGTAATCCAATCGGTAGTAAAGGTCGAAAACCCTTTTCTCGAACAAATCCATTTTTGTTAATGCCTTTGGCAAATATCTTCTTCCATAGGTTTTCCTGTGCCAGTCAATGCATAGATTCCGGACTACTGTTGACAGCCAACAAGAAAACCGCGGCTGATTATTTGTTCGGGACAAATTAAATTTGTGTAGTAGTTTAAAGTTTTCGCAGCATAAGCTATTACATACGAACAAGTACTCATTCATTACCTGGTCATAATCGTTTGTAAACTTCCAAATAATCTTTAATATCAGCTTAGAGTATAGTCGAAGAAAGTCCTTCCATGCTTTTTCCGATTCCCCCCCCCGGGAAAACAACCTTTTGAGCAAACTTTTATCTTTCATATAAAAACTTTTATATGGTCATAGCGTGTCCGGAAATTCCAAATGTAGTGATTTTTTTTAAAATAGCGAAAAGCGAACATCTTACAAATAAGAACATTTATTGATTAAATACATATTAACTTTTATGTTAAACTCAGGAAATTAAGCTCTTTTAATATGAGGCTAATAAGCCAAACTCCTTTAAATTTCATTAAATTTGCCGAACAAAGCCGGGAATAATGCGAAGATATTTCTTTTTATCGATTTTTTTGCTTGCAACAATTACGGCCATGGCACAAATTGACGCAGGCCCCGATTCAACAATTTGCGTTGGCGAAACAATAATGCTTCAAGGCTCAGGCCCGGCCATGTACACCTACACCTGGACTTCAGTGCCCAACGACCCGACAATCAGTAACCCAAACATATTAACCCCGACTGTTACGCCCTCTGACACAACAGTTTACACTTTGGAAGGAAGGTCGGTCAGCTTGGTTAACCTTGTTGTAAACGGTGATTTTGAGAGCGGCAATACCGGATTTACAAGCGATTATGTATATAGCCCCGGCCCTAACGGAATATGGAATGAAGGAACTTATGCAATAACCACTGACGCTAGCTATAATCATAACAATTTTACCTGCGATTATGACCATACCACAGGAACAGGTAATTTTATGGCCATCAACGGGGCAGGTCAGTCAAATGTCGTTGTCTGGAGCGAGACAATTACAGGCATTGAACAAAACACCGAATACGAGTTTTCAACGTGGGTAGCCAGCCTGTCGCCTATTAGCCCTGCCATACTTCAATTCAAGATCAATGGCACCCTGCTTGGCGACCCTTTCAATGCAAGCAGTATTATATGTGTGTGGAAACGGTTTTTCGAGACATGGAATTCCGGGACATCGAATTCGGCAACCATAAGCATAATAAACCAAAATACGGCCTCCAACGGAAATGATTTCTCCCTCGATGATATAAATTTCAACAAAGTGACCTACTATTACGATAGTTGTACTGTTTTCGTCAACGAGGTCCCGACGTCAGCATTTGAAATACCTGTCGGGATATGCTCGTTTGATACGGCAATTATAAACTACACCGGGACTGCCTCCGACACTGCCGAATACCATTGGGATTTCGGTAGCGCGACAATAATTTCCGGTTCAGGCCAGGGCCCTTATGAGTTACAGTGGGCGAGCGGTGGGTTAAAATCCGTAAAACTTTGGGTAATAGAAGCATGCTCCTCCGACACTACTATGAAAACAATAAACGTAAAGCAGGGGCCTACGGCACAACTAACAGCGGACCAAACTATTATCCCTTACGGGACGACAACTGTACTACATGGTTTCATGGATGGCAGTCCGGGCCCTTTGAGCTTCCAATGGGTGCCCGGCAACCTACTTCAGGACCCCTTGGTTCAGGATCCGGAAACAGTATTGTTACAAAACTCAACACTTTTCACTTTTGCCGTCCTGGACGAAGGTTCGCAATGTAACGATGAAGATACGCTTACAATAAAAGTTAGCGGCGGTCCCTTAAGCCTGCTTTCGATAGTTGCCTTGCCCGACACAATTTGTTTGGGCGAATCAACTGATATTCTATTAACTATAGAAGGCGGGTCGGGTAACTATGTATCCACATGGACATCAGTTCCACCGGGCTTCAATCATGTTGGCAGCGAAACATCATTGAGCGTTTCACCTGTTGAGAACACCACATATTATGTTGAAGTGAACGACGGTTTCGTTACTACGCCCAGCGACAGTGTAAAGATAGTTGTGTTACCACTGATATCCATCACCATAAACCCGCGCGACACCTTGATTGAAACAGGGCAAACAGCCATTTTTAAGGTTGATGGCTTATACAACACATCCTTTCAATGGCAGCTAAGCACAGACAACGGGACAAGCTGGGCCAACATAGTTGATGATGCTACCTATGGCGGGGCACTGACAAACACTCTTGCCGTAAGCAATGTTGATTCCAGTATGAACCTATATCAATACCGATGCTTGCTCGAAGGCAAATGTATGCCGGCCACAAGTTCGTCCGCCGTTTTGAAAGTAGTTAAGTCGCCGGCCTTCATCGCCGAAACAACTTCTGCGGCAGTATGCGTAAGCGATTCATTATCCATTGCTTGCAGCGTCTATAGCTTCATATTGATTGATAGCTTATATTTGATGTTTACCTATGATGGCAGTCTGCTCCAGTTTAATGATATAGGAGATGTGCGTAGCGAGCTGAGCAGCCTGGAATATAGCAGCTCAAACGATTCAATATATGTTTGGTGGAGCGAAAACGGCGGTAAAAGTATCGACAGCGGCTTTATCTTCAAAATGAACTTCGTAGCAAAACAAGCGGGGCAATCAGATGTGGGGTTTTTGCCAAAGTCAGTTGTCAGGAACAAGTTCGGGTTTTACCCAGATTTGATTTTAAGCTCAGGGGGTATCGCGATAAGCCCACTTCCGCAGGTGCCTTCTTCTTTGACGGCAACACCTGATTCGCTCAACATTTTAGACGAGCTTTATATCGACCTTGAAGCCTTTGGCGGCAGTGGCGACGAAATCATCTGGACAACAGACTCGTGCAACGGCATCCAATTAGGCAAGCAAACCGCATTGAATATTTTCCGGCCTGAAAATACGACAATTTATTTTGCAAGATGGACAAACCAATGCGGGGAAAGCAATTGCGATTCGGTAACAGTTAAAATCACCGAGCAATTTATCTTTGCCGTCCCCAATGCGTTTAGCCCGAACGGGGATAGCGAAAATGATGAATTTGGAGTAATAACATCAGGGAAGCCCGGTTTTTTTGAATTGAAAATATTCAACCGCTGGGGGCAGATGATTTTTTCCACAAACGACCAGAACGAACATTGGGACGGGACCTTAAATGGCAAAACCGTTCCTTTGGGCACTTATGTGTGGAAGGTGAACTATCAGTTCCGTATCGAGGGGCCCGGAAGCGAACAACAAGAAGAAAGCGGTACTGTTACCGTTTTAAGATGAGAAACAGAATTATTGAGGTTCACATAGGCAAAGCCTAGAAACTAGCGGTTAACTTAAGATTCACAAGTCTAGGCGTCAGATAGTTAGGCACGGCATATTGCCGGTTATTAATATCTTTTATCCACACATACGAAATGGTATTGTAAATCTGAAGTAAATTAAAAACTTCCAGGCTAAGGGTCATTCCTTTTACGTTACGCAAGGGGTTTTTAGGCCCCATGGCGCTGCTCTCGTTAATAAAGGCATAAGAGAAACCTATGTCAACACGCCTATAGTCAGGCATGCGCAAGGTTTGTTGATAACGTTCCGATTTCGGCGGCCCGAACGACAAGCCGGTCCCGTAAACCAATCGCAAATGCATTTTCACATAAGGCTGCCCGGGTATATAATCCTGGAAGAAAACGGAGAAATTCACCCTTTGGTCGCTGGGACGGTCAATATAGCCCGGTTCAACCCTCAAACTGTCGCTGACAACATTGTCAACGCTTGCTCCCGGCCTGATAAGCCCTCCAGATTCATTATAGTAATTATAATAATAATCGCCGTAAATATCCTCCTGGGTCTTCATTACCGACATACTTATCCAGCTATCGACACCTTTAACAAACTCACCATAAACTTTTAAGTCGATTCCGGCAGCATAACCTTTGGCCAGCTGATCGGCATAATATCTAATCCTAACATTATCAACAACATAAGGTATCAGGTTGTCAAGATATTTATAGTAAAGCTCAGTAGTGAAAATAAATGGCCTGTTCCATGCCCTAAACCTATAATCGCTTCCCAGGATAAAATGTATCGACTTTTGCGATTTAATATCGGGGTTCAGGCTCCCGTCCATTTTCCTCAACTCGCGATAAAAAGGAGGCTGATAATAAAGCCCTGTCGAAAAACGAAAGACTACATTTTGTTTCTTGTACGGCTTGAATGCTATATTAAATCTCGGCATAAGCAGGAACTCATCATTATAATCCCAAAAATACGACCTGAGGCCTGCCGTAATCGTTATTTGATCTTTATTTTTTAGATCGAGCTGCCACTGATTGGAAACAAAAGCAGAGAACCTGTTGATTGTCAGTCTGTTGTTTCCTTTCACAAAGTAGTTTATGCCGAAATCTGGCCGATCGGGATTCGGGTTGCCGGGCTGATCGGCAGGATGCGGCAACGAATATCCGGCGGAATCGATCATTTCCCATTCCCGGATGTTATCGTCGATGATTTGGCGGTCGTATTTAAGGCCCCATTCCAAAAACGTTTTCTCCCCGGCCCTGCTCCCTTTATGCTGCAATGAAATTACACTTGCCCTAAACCTGTTGCGGGCATGCTGCAGGAATGTCCCAACCCCTTGTTGCTGAACGACATCGCCAAACTCATCGCTGCCAAGGCTATTTTCCAGCTGGCCAATCCAATACTGGCCTTGAACATCATAAGTTTCCGATTCGTTGGTCGTAAATGCCGATGCTATCAACTTCAAACTCGTAATCTTATTGGGTGCGAACCTCAATGTTAAAGCGCCCTGGCCCATTTCATAATCATCAATTTCGTTGCCGTCGAAGTAAACTTTAAAGCGGTAAGCCTGCTGAAAGGTCCCAAAATCCGTTTCGCGGGTCGTGGGAACAACTTTGTATTTATTCTCGGAATAATAAGCCAAGAACGAGAGATCCCATTTTTCGCTAAGCTTATGGTTCAGCAATGCCTGAACATCGATGAAACGAGGTTTATAGTTGCCCTGCGTCTCCAGGTTGTTCAAAATATACTGATTGGTTTTATAACGGCCGCCAATAAGATAGGTAAAGTTCTTCTTTTTGTTTGTTCCTTCGAGGGCCAGTTCGGCACCGAGCAAGCTAATGGCTAACGAACCGCCAAATTCGGTGGGCGATTTATACTTCACATCAAGGACCGATGACATTTTATCGCCGTATTCGGCGCCAAAGCCGCCTGCCGAAAACAATACGGACGACACCAGGGCGGGATTAATAAAACTCAGCCCCTCCTGTTCGCCTGAGCTAACCAAAAACGGACGATATATTTCAATATCATTTACATAAATAAGGTTCTCGTCGAAATTACCACCTCTTACAGAATATTGCGAGCTCATTTCGTTGTTTGAGGAAACACCTGGCAGAGTAACGATAATGGCTTCCAGACCGCCTGATATCGAGGGTGCAATGGATGCGTTTTTGGGGTCCAACCGCACCAGGCTCTCCGTTCTAAGCCTCTCGTCGCGCACTTCAAATCCCGGAAGGTTGGTGGACATTGGTTTTAAGACGACCTTGATCTTCTTTAATTCCCCGTCCTCAAGCTTTAGGCTAATGCGCTTGTCCTCGTAACCAACAAAACTAAATGCCAATATGAAATCTCTTTCGGCAGGTACTTTTAAAGAGAAAAAACCATTAGGGTCGGAGGTTGTCCCGCCTTTTTCGCCTAAGATAGCGATGTTGGCCAGGTCAACTACATTGCTGTTGCTGCTATCGGTAACAAAGCCCTCAACCCTTGCTGTTTGGGCAAAAGCCAGCGACGGAAGCAATAAAAAAGAAAATATTACTACTCTGTAAAAAACGCTTAATCTCATATTTTAGTCTCTGTTCAATCAAAAACTTAAAAAGCGCAAATTTATTATAAAATCAATAGCATTAAATAATGTTGTTATCCTGTTTATCGCTTCCGCTGCGAAACGAATTCGATATTTGGTTTGCATTGTAAATGATTTTAATACTTTTGTTGCTGAATTTAATTCCATGATTATGTATACATCAAGAGAATTACCAAAGATCACGACTCACGTCCTCCAAGAAATGAAGTTAAAAGGCGAGAAGATCTCCATGCTTACCGGTTACGATTATTCAATGGCGAAATTACTTGACAAAGCGGGTATCGATGTGATCTTGGTCGGCGACTCGGCCTCCAACGTCATGGCGGGCCACAACACGACCTTGCCAATTACTCTCGACCAGATGATCTATCATGCCTCATCGGTTATGAGGGCTGTTACAAGGGCTTTGGTCGTTGTCGATCTGCCATTTGGCACCTATCAGGGAAATTCAAAAGAAGCACTGAACTCGGCCATCAGGATCATGAAGGAGAGCGGTGCCAACGCAATTAAAATGGAAGGTGGCGCCGAGATAAAAGAGTCCATCGACAGGATACTGTCAGCAGGGATCCCTATTTTAGGCCATCTGGGATTAACGCCGCAGTCGATAAATAAATTCGGGACTTATGTCGTAAGGGCAACGGAACAAGAAGAAGCCGACAAACTTCGGGAAGATGCCCTGATATTGGAACAAGCGGGATGCTTCGGGATAGTTCTGGAAAAAATCCCGGCCGGTCTTGCCGAAGAGGTTACCGGTATCGTAAGAATCCCGACAATCGGTATTGGTGCCGGCCACCACGTTGACGGACAGGTGCTTGTTTTACATGACATGCTAGGCATCAATGTTGATTTTTCGCCTCGTTTCCTTCGGAGATACGAGAACCTGCACGACACTATCATCACAGCCTTCCATAAATATATCGCAGACGTTAAATCTGTTGACTTCCCCAACAACAGGGAAGAATATTAATCCTTATCATAAAAAATGTACACCGCTGTTTCCCAAAGAGTTTTATACGAGGACAACCACTTGATAATAGTGAACAAACTGCCTTCGGAGATAGTTCAGGGCGATAAAACCGGCGACACCCCTTTGCTGGAGGATGTCAGGCAATATATAAAAGAGAAATACGATAAACCCGGAAATGTATTTGCAGGTGTTGTCCACCGCCTCGACAGGCCGGTTAGCGGCCTTGTGATGTTTGCCAAGACTAGCAAAGCCCTTAGCCGCTTAACTGTTATGATAAGAGATCGTGAGGTGAAGAAAACTTATTGGGCAATAGTAAAAAACGCACCAAAGTATCCTAGCGGAACGCTTACCCATTATCTAGTCAGGAATACTACAAAAAACAAATCATTCGCTGGCTTTTCCCCACTTGCCGGTGCCAAGCAAGCAATACTGTCATACCAACTCCTTGCGAAAAGCAAGGATTACTATTTGCTCGAAATCGATTTGAAAACAGGAAGGCACCATCAGATACGCTGCCAGCTAGCAGCAATAAACTGCCCCATAAAAGGCGATCTGAAATATGGTTACCCGAGGAGCAATCCCGGTGCATCGATAAGCTTGCATGCCAGGCAGCTGAGTTTTGTCCACCCCGTCAGCAAAGAAGAAATAAACGTGACTGCATTACCGCCCCCGGATGTGCTCTGGGATTATTTCGCCGCGCTTGATTTTTGATATTTGCACTTGCTCACTCCCTGTTCCTGCTATCGATAATGATGGTTACAGGGCCGGAATTGACGAGCGCGACATCCATTTCGGCGCCAAATTCCCCTCTTCCGACTTCTTTAGCCAACAAGGATTCGAATTCAACAATGAACCTATTATAAAGAGGAACTGCAACATCAGGCTTTGCAGCTTTAATATATGAAGGCCTGTTCCCTTTCTTAGTTTTGGCGTGCAATGTAAACTGGCTCACGATAACTGCTTCGCCATCAATATCTTTCAACGACAAGTTCATCACCCCGTCAGCATCGTCGAAGATGCGGAGATTTATTAGTTTATTGCAAAGCCATTCTATATCGCTATCGTCGTCAGCCTCCTCGATCCCAAGCAAGATCAACAAGCCCAAGCCTATGTCTGCATGGATGACCTTGTCGATGCTAACCGATGCACTTGATACTCTTTGAACAACAACTCTCATTTTAATTTATTTAGAACCGCAAATTATTAATTTTGCACAAAATTACCACAATGATTCGATTAAGCATAAATATAAACAAGATTGCAACTATCCGTAATGCGAGAGGCGGAAACATACCTGATTTGGCAAAAGCAGCCAGGGATCTACAACTTTATGGAGCCCAGGGCATTACTGTTCATCCTCGACCCGACGAGAGACATATCAGATATTCAGATATTGCTGAATTACGACCTCTTATTACAACTGAGCTCAATATTGAAGGCAATCCGATACCGGCATTCGTGGATTTGGTTTTAAAACACAAACCCGATCAGGTAACACTTGTCCCAGACAATCCAGGGCAGCTAACATCGGATCATGGATGGGACACCTTAAAGCACAGGGATTTCCTGACCGGCATTATCGCCAAATTCAAAAAGGCCGGAATACGCAGCTCCATTTTCGTCGATCCCGACATAGAGATGGTAAAAGGCGCCAGGGAAACCGGATGCGACAGGATAGAGCTTTATACTGAAAGTTATGCCGCTGAATATCAAGGAGACAAGGAGAATGCAATAAAGCCGTTTGTTGATGCGGCCGTACTTGCCAGGGACCTGGGATTGGGGGTCAATGCAGGCCACGACCTGAATCTTGAAAACCTGAGGTTTTTCGCTGAAAAGATACCATGGGCCGCAGAGGTGTCCATAGGTCATGCGCTAATAGCAGATGCCCTTTATTATGGGCTTGATAATGCCGTTAATATGTATTTGAGGGAGCTGTAATGTTTATCTTTTTCGCCATGCCGCGAACGGAAAAGGCACTTGAAAAGACAGGGTCATATATCCGGAGGCACAGGGAAGACGCTTCCTCAAGGATAAACAACATTATAATTAATTTGTGGTCTTTGGCTTTTTTCCATAAATTTGCCCTAAAGATTAACGGTAAATGAGGAATTTCAGCGAACTAAAGAATAGCAGCACTCCGCTACTTGTGGATTTTTGGGCCGATTGGTGCCAGCCTTGCAAGATGATGCCACCAATCTTGAAGGAAGTTAAAAAACATTTTGGCGATAAAGTTAATATCGTTAAAGTCAATGTTGATAAAAATCAGGTCGCGGCAGGCAGGTTCATGATACAGAATATTCCGACAATAATGATTTTTAAGAATGGCAATATTGTTTTTCAACGGGCTGGGGTTATGCAGTCTTCCAGCTTGATAGCCGAATTACAAAAACATCTTTGACGCCGGCTTTCAATACTTCCTCTAAATTCAACCTATTTCTGTCTTTATGTTTTTGCAGCAATTGCTTTATCACTATAGAATATGACTAAAGAAAAACGCCGGCAGGCCGAAAAAATCTATCTGATCCTGTCTGGATTATTCATAACATCTCTGGTTACCAGTAATTTAATATTTCAAAAATTCTTTATATGGTCGCCATTCGGCATTTATGATTTTGAGCTGTCGGTGGGAATAATCGCCTATCCTTTTACATTTTTGGTTACCGATATCATTTCGGAAATTTATGGCAGAAAGAGAGCCAACCAATTGGTTAAGGCCGGAATATATGCCAGTGCCTTCGCTCTTTTGATAGTAATAGTTTCAACATCGGCAAAAGCCACAACATGGTCGCCCATCAACGATGACGAGTTCAAGAAAGTTTTCGGTTTTACTTTTATCGCCGTCGGGGCATCACTGGCAGCCTATCTCCTAGCACAGTTTATGGATGTTCAGATATTTCATTATTGGAAACGTATAACCAAGGGCAAGCACCTTTGGCTGAGAAACAATTTTTCCACTTTCAGCTCCCAATTGGTCGATACGGCAACTATTCTGTTGTTGCTGTGCACATTTGGCGTTATTGATTGGGGTTTGTTCGGGATTCTTTTGTTAAACGGATATGTTTTTAAGGTGATTTTTGCGCTCTTCGATACGCCTGTGGTTTATGCAGCTGTTTATTTAATGAGAAGATATTTTCACCTCGAAGGACCTGGGGCCGAAATTGATTTTTAGTTTTATTGATTGTAATTCGATTTTTCCGTCTTCTTGTTATTTAATAATTCCTCAAAAAATAGTGTGACAAAAGGTAATAATGATAAGGGTTCTCACTAATCCTCACTTAATCTTTGTATAATAGATGTTTTACAAATAACTACAAATGAGCTATGGAGAATCGTGGAAACAACTCATTATTAAACCTATTATTCGATACTGATTAGTTATACGGGTTTAAATTATTTCAACAATTTCAGTCAGATCCTTCCTGATTTTATTGCCGCGCCTTTTATATCGGGCATTCTGATAACCCAGGGGCGTAATACAATAAATTATTTCGTTTTTTTTAAGGCCTATCGCATTTGCAAGCAGATCATAGTCATAGGCAATTATCCAACATGTCCCGACGCCTTCATTCTCGGCAGCTAAAATCATATAATCCATTGCTATCGTCAAATCGATCTGGATAGAGTCGAAATTATCGTATGAGCGTTTCCACGATTGTGATTTATCCCCGATTATTACCAGAACATGAGGGGATTGCTTAAACCACTCGCGGCGATAGCTGTCATGCACTTCCGCTAATTTCTCAGCGGAAGAGACCACTACAAACCTCCACGGCTGCCTGTTTGATGCCGAAGGCGCCAGCCGGCCCGCATTGAGTATCCTGTCCATCACTTCCTTGGGGACCTTCCTGTCCGGATTATAATCCCTGACGCTTTCCCGGCTTTTTATCAAATCATAAAATTCCATGCTGAATATTTTTTACAAATTTATAAAAGAAAGCTTTGATTGTATGCGTGTTTTTTATGCTGTACTGCGGCGAACAAAAAAAACCTAAATTGCGGCATGCAATTATTCTACAGGAGATATGGCAAGCCGGGCGATAAGGCAGTTATAATTCTGCACGGATTATTCGGCATATCAGACAATTGGGTTACTTACGCCCGCAGGCTCTCGCAGGAGGGCTTCGATGTGCTTGTCCCCGACCAGCGCAATCACGGGCAATCGCCCAGAAGCGACAACTTTAATTATCTGGCCTTGACCGACGACCTTTTCGATTTTATTGACGATCACGAAATAGAAGACCCCATAATCATCGGTCATTCCATGGGCGGCAAGATCGCTATGCGTTTTGCCCTGGAAAACCCTATGCTGCTCAAGAAGCTAGTCGTCGTTGACATCTCGCTCAAGGCTTACGGCCCCAGAAAACAACATTTGAGGATTATTGAAGCAATAAAATCCATAAACCTGGAAGAAATAAGCAAGCGCGGCCAGGTGGAGGAACAGTTGAGAAAGTTCATACCGGAGGAGAAAATCAGGTGGTTTGTCTTAAAGAACCTTCATCGCCTCGACAAACAGAAATTTGAATGGAGGTTGCACTATGAGGGCATAGAGAAAAGCCTGAACCAAATGTTCGACGCCATAAACACTTCCATAAAGTTCAGTAAACCAACACTGTTCATAAAAGGTGGCGCATCAGATTATATTTTGCCGGAAGACTTTGAACAGATACGATACAATTTCCCGAATGCCGAAATAATAACCATTGAAGACAGTTCGCATTGGGTTCATGTTGAGGCTGCCGAGAAGTTTTACCAGCTAACATCGGGTTTCGCAACGGGCAGTCCTACTTGGTACGAAGAAACATTGCAGCCCTAAAACAAAAAACCGCCCTGAAAACATCAAAGCGGTGCAAGACAATAATTATTTTTTCTTTTAGTATTCATCTTCATTAAAGAAGAAGTCTTCTTTTGTCGGGTAATCCGGCCATAAATCTTCGATGCGGTCATATGCTTCGCCTTCATCTTCAATCTCTTTAAGATTTTCGATTACCTCGGCAGGAACGCCTGTACGGATGCCCCATTCTATCAACTCATCTTTGGTTGCCGGCCATGGAGCGTCTTCTAGTTTTGATGCTAACTCTAAAGTCCAATACATATAACAAATCTTCAATTTTAATTTTTGCAAAAATAATTTTTTTTTCATGCAAGTCAAGCAAAAAAATATTTTCTCAAAAACCTAGGATTTATCAGGTATCCATGGGGTTTCAACAGTATTATTAATCCTCGACAAGGTTCTCGACAGCACAAAAAAGTAATCGGAAAGCCGATTTAAATACTTTATGCATATAGGATCGACATCATGCCTTTCGACCACATTGACCAACAGCCTTTCGGCACGCCTGCAAATAACTCGGCAGATATGTGCAGCCGAAACAGTTGGGTGGCCACCCGGGAGGATGAAATTCTTTAATGCCGGCAGATCTTCATCCATTAAATCGATTTGTTTTTCCAAAAATTCTATTTTCTCCGCGCTAAGCGATGGCATTTTTACTTTTGAGGAACCATCGTTGGCCAATAAAGAGCCTAGGACAAATAAATCGTTTTGGATAATGATTAATATCTTGCTTATCCTTTCCTGTCCAACAATATCCCTAAGGGCCCCAACATTAACGTTCAGTTCGTCAACGGTACCGTAAACCATGATGCGCTCATGGTTCTTAGGGACTCTTTTCCCTCCTACCAATGAAGTTTGGCCCTTATCGCCGGTTTTTGTATAGACCTTGAAATCAGCCATCTTAAACAGTTTCTGTTTGGTAGCTGCTAACAGTTACTATGTTTTCGTTCATTTTGTCAGATTCTATCCGGCCGTCTTTTAAGCGGATAATCCTATGGGCATGCTTGGCTATGTCTTCTTCGTGCGTTACAACAATTATTGTATTTCCCTGTCGGTGAATGTCTTCCAGCAAGCCCATAATCTCTACCGATGTTTTTGAGTCAAGATTACCGGTTGGCTCATCGGCAAGCACTATGGACGGGCTATTGACCAATGCCCTGGCAATGGCAACTCTTTGCCTTTGCCCCCCCGACAGTTCGTTAGGCCTGTGGTTCATGCGGTCGGCCAGTTGAACCCTCCCCAGGGTCTCCGTTGCTGTCTTCTGGCGGTCTGCCTTTGTTACTCCTGCATAAATTAAGGGGAGCATGACATTTTCAAGGGCTGTTGACCGAGGCAAAAGATTAAATGTTTGAAAGATGAATCCTATTTCCCTGTTTCTAATATCGGCCAACTCGTTGTCGGTCATCTTGCTGACATCAGTGCCATTCAAATGATAAGTGCCTGCGGTTGCAGTATCAAGACAGCCCAATATGTTCATCATTGTTGATTTCCCGGATCCTGAAGCCCCCATCAAGGCAACAAATTCATTTCTTGCGATACTCATGCTCACTGAGTTTAACGCCTTAACAATTTCAGTTCCAACTTTATAAAAGCGGGATATGTCTTTTAGCTTTAATATTTCCTGATTAGCCATTGTCAAATTTTAAATTTCAAAGTTAATAATTAATATATTCGCTGTATTAATAACGGATAATAAAATGCTGCTTTGCAAAACCTTTTTTGAAAAACAACAAACCGGCCCAATAAATATCGATCGTAAAAGCCGCTTCCGGATGGTTCTTAACCTTTTCCCATGCCTGTGTCATGCCCCTGGACCAATGAATATCATCAAAAATGAATACACTGTCCTCGTTGGCCAGTTTCAGGCATTGTTCAAAATAGTTTAGCGTTGGCCCCATTTTATGATTCCCATCGAAGAATACCATGTCGAGGGACTCGAGTTTGTTTAATAGTTCGGGCAATGTGTTATCAAAATTCCCAATAACAATCTCAATATCATCGACATGGTTCAAGGCAAAGCTTTCTTGGGCGATATTAGCCAGTCCGGCACAACCTTCCATGGTGATAACGCGCGATACGGGATTTCCTTTTTTGAGATATAAGGAACTAAACCCCGTCGCGGCACCCATTTCCAGAATAGTTTTAGGCTTGAAATATCTGCTAATCTTATACAAATCCTCCAACTGAGCAGTCGAATGGGTCCGTTTTTTTGCCAATTTGCCAATTTCAACGACAAAAGTCTTATAGGCTGAATTTCCTGCCCCGCTTCCGAAATCAACTGTTTCAACAGGAGCCTTGCTTTTAAACAGTTTTTTCTTGTAATCCTTGAGCTTGTTGAAGTCAGCGGGCTCGTCCTCGCCTTTCAATGCTCCTTCAATAAAATCATATACAAAAGGGGAATGTGTTTTATACCTCGACCTCGAAAGCGCAAGATATTTGATGTAGGTGTAAATTTGCCAAAATTTTTTCATGCGTTTGTATTTGTTTTCATCTGTTAACTATCTCCTTTTATAATAGTTGACGGTTTGTGTTTGATGCCTTTACTATTCATTCTATTCATTTTCCTTTATTTTTCTACTTGAATTCTATGGTATAAACAAGTCTTTTTTCAATTATATTTTTTTCATTAGTCCAAAGATACTAAATTTATATTTCGTTTGTTGATTGTATTTTTTCTCAATATGCAAGGTAACTATTTATATGCAACCTTGTTCATGTAAAAAACAACTCTAACATCTTTTTTTGATAATGATCTGTTGTTTATCTTTTGATAACCATAAATCAGGAAATAATTGTCGTACCACTCCTCTATATGGTTGTTCTCGTCTTCAACCACCCTGTCCTTATCGTT
Source organism: Bacteroidota bacterium (assembly GCA_024279935.1). Lineage (GTDB taxonomy): Bacteria > Bacteroidota > Bacteroidia > Bacteroidales > F082 > BM524. Next base: position 14,682 of record JAJRQZ010000053.1, on the reverse strand, counting down.
GCCCGAGGCAATTATTGTTTCATCGCTGCCAATGTCGATTCTCCCATCAAAAGTTTTAGAATATATCTTACCGTTGTTTACATAAGCGGCGCTAACATAGTTTTTGTCGGGAAAGACTAATGAATGTCGCTTTAGCGAGAAGGATTTCACGTCGCGCAGCACAAAATCGTTATTCCAGCTCATGTTTCCCTTATCATCTATTGAAACAATAATTACATCGAAAAACAGATAGCCGGCAAAAACGCTATAGGAATATGGATAAGGCCTTCCGTAGAAGTCGTAATCCATGCGTGTTTCGGTAACATAATGAGGCTTGTAAACCTCGGCATTAAAAAGATATCCCCCGGCGGTTTTACGAATGTCGGGTTTGTTGATGTTGAAAAACGTGCTCACACGACCATTGCCGGTTTCAACAGCAGCAGTATTTTTACCACCTGAGGAGCCTCTCCATTGTTTTATGCTTCCGTGAACATTGTCCAGTTCCGCAAAACTGATGAATTTGATGTTTTTCACCGCTTCCATTTCAAACTTAAAATAGAACAAGCCTGCCGTTTTAGGATTATCTTCATTGTCGAGCTTATCGACCGACGGTTGTCGCCCTTTGTGGACATCGTAAACGCCAAACACCGCCATGTCTTTGTTTTTTGAGGCATAAAACCTAAACTTCCTCAACACCTTGCTTTTGTCGCTGTTATCTATCTCGCTAACCGACAATGTTTTACCATTGGTATTTAGAACATGGATAAAGTCTGACAATTTATCATCTTCTCGTTTTACTTTCAGGGCCACATAAAAATTGTTATCAATCTTGTTGGCAAAAACGGCTTCAATAATACTAGGGTAGTCTTCGGCCAGCTTGAGGGGGTTTATTTCGCCGGTATCAAGATTTATAAACAACAAGTCCGTTTGATTACCCGAAATATTAATGCCCATGCAGGCGTTGCTTCCTAATGTTTCAAAAGCCATCACATCGGCTTTAGCCGGAAAAGTGCCTGATATTTGTTCAAACTTGTTTTTTTTAAAGTTTAAGCTGACTATTTCATAATAACCAGCCTCATTTCTCCTTCCCTGGGTGTTTCTGAAGAAAAAATGAATAGCATCGCGGCTGCTTGACGCGAACTCAAATTGCAATTTATCCTCCAAAGGAACAAATTTCAGCCATTCTTGATTTAAGTCGGAGTCGAAGAACCCGAAATACCACTTGCGTTTTTTTTCCGGGGCATATTCATTACTCTCATAAAAAATTATGACGCCCCGTTTGCCAACTTGCTCCACATGATACGATTCGACATCTATATCAGCCGGGACCTCCAAACGCAAAGTGTTTAGTTTCTGTGCAAATACAACTGTTGCAGAAGTCGCTATTACAAGTATTAAAGATATTTTAAGAATGGTTTTCAATCTTTTTATCAAACTGGTTTTTTAGTAAAATATTGCTCGTGCACTTTGTAATGTGCTCGTATAAAGTCGTGCTAAATTAATAAAACCTGCCATGTTGGTAAACAGGCAGGTTTTAAAAATTATTAAAATATGCTTTTATTCAACCGTCAGCTTTTTAGTTAATGTCTCACCATTTTTGGTGTTAATCCGGACAACATACATTCCAGAACGAAGGCCACTTATATTTATTGAGTTATCTCCCTGGCTGATAGATGTTACCAATAATCTTTGCCCGTTTATGGAATAAATCACCACCTCGGCATCGGTATTTGAATTCAGGAATATCTGCTGTTGGGCCGGGTTTGGGAACAAACGTATATCGGCAAAAGCATTTTCGCCCAAGCCAACATGGATATTTCCGAAAACAAGAAAACTGTCGAGTTCCCAGGTTGCGGACCCATCGGTCGTGGATGTATATTTAAAGGCCAAATAAACGCCATTTTGCAAATAGTCCTTTAAATTAAGGTCGCCTGATTCCACAAAATTCCAGCTTCCGTCGGACCAAGCAGCCATATCGCTAATATCAGTCCAGGAAAAATCGTTGGGGTTGCCAAGCCCGTCATAATCTGTTGAAATAAACAACTCTAGTGCTGGGCCGGTATAATTATAAGCAGACTCGAAATTAAAGAAAACGGAGTCGAAATCAGCCATATTTAGAATAGGGGATATCAGCCAGTCTTCATTATCGAACGAGCCACCATCGTAGCCGCTCATTTTGGCAAACGTCTTGCCGCCGAAATCCGACTGGTACCATTCTTGGTTACCCAAAACGTTGTATGGGGTCCAAGTACCGAGGCCGTTATCAAAGTCCTCCTGGTTGATGATAATAAGTGCCGGTATCTGTGCATCGGCAACAGGGACGTCGCCATCGGTCTTGTAATCAATATTATCACCTGAATTGGAATAAGGGAAAATATAGAAAACATAAGTTTCGCCGGGGGATAAATCACTAAAAGTATAATTCTCTACACCATAGGCGACATTCACGGCCCCTGTTCCGTCGCTCCAGTCGAGATCGTCGGCTTCAGGTGTCCCATCAATGGGGAAATCAATATTCGCAGAGGCCGAGATGGGTGCCAGCTCCCCTTTTATAAGGTAGCCAACAGGCAGGACATCGCCAATAGCATCGGTCCAGTTCAAGTCTATCGTGAGCCCGGCGGCCGCTGCAGTAAAATCCGTCGGGTAATTTGACGGTTCGGGGTTATTGGTAACATCAGCCTCCAGCGAGAAATCGTCATAATAAACATTGCCATCCGTCAAACCGTCTTGTTTATAAACCCTAAGCTCGAAGCGGAACTGGGCTGCAGTGGAAGGCGCAATCAATGTTTCGTCAAAATGCTGCCAATCAGTACTATCCACGCTATAATCAGCAGGGCGCAGAACATCGGCGTTGTCATCGAGATAATTTCCGTCCACGTCCATCCAATAAGACCATATCCGGGTTCTTGCCATTGCCGAGTTATCCAGATAATAATACTGGATCCTGTATTGTTGTCCTCCAACGATACCGGCAACATCCTGACTTAAATCCTTAGTCGAGCTAGCCGACAGATGTGCTGCCGAAAATGTTCCCGCATGGATATTAGTTGCTTCTTTTGAGATATTTTCTGCTTTATCCCATGATGAGGGAGTAGCGTCGTCGTCCCAGTTTTCCATTCCGGGGTTTTGAACAAGGTTTTGACCCATCATCGAAACTGATGCAAAAATCAAAAGAAAAAGTCCGAGTAAATTTATTTTTTTCATAAGCATAAAATTTATTTGATTAATTATAAAGGACGACAAAACCAGATGCCTTCCTTGAGTCCAGTATCTGGTTTTATCGTTTAATTCAATATTATTTATCTAATAATCAATTTTTTAACAGTAACATCATTTGATGATTTTTCTATTAAGCTAATAAGATAGATGCCTTTATTAAGGTTAGATGTGTTAACATTGACAGATTGATGAATAAGCTTCCGGTAAACAACTTTTCCCCTGACATCCATTAATTTCATATCGTAAACCGCATCGGCGGAAATTTCGATAGTAAAAAACCCATCGGAAGGATTAGGATATACAGAAATATTGTTTCCTTCAATTTCATCAATATCAGTAACTAGGAGGGTAACCACATTCGAGGCTTCCGACTCGCCCAGGTCGTAAACGGCCGTAACATAATAATCATGCGAGGCTATCGGAGGCTGTACGTCGGTATATTCGGTAAGCGTTACCAATTCCGTATTAATTTTAACATCGTCGCGATATACATTGTATCCGAGCATGTCGCGGTTTCCCGTAATCTTATTGTTTATGGGATCTACTGTTACGATATCCGGATAATCAGTTGGATGTGCAACATTCGCAAAACCAGCCCTGTTAATTTTGATGTCAGTGCCAAGGTTTCCTATCTCAGCAATCTTACCATCGGTATATTGAACCACCGCCCTGATCAGATAGGCTTCGTTCCAAGGTGTCCAAGTTGAAACATTATCGAAGTCCCAGCTTCTCCCGTTGTCGAGGTTCCCATCGTAACCGACGAAAGTAGTGGCATTTACGGATCCAAATCCAACAACGAAATCGCCATCGAAGAAAATGTCCTGTGCGGAAACATCAATTTCCATCCAATCCTGGTCGATAGCGGTAGCTGCTTCCGTATAGATCAAATCTGTGCCCGGGGCATCTGTTTCCCAGCTGAACACATTGGCATTGAATGTGTTGTCTCCATCCTGAATTGAAGTGAAATATTTAAGCGACAATACTTTACATGCTGATTCAGGAGACATGTGAGTTGACATAGTATATCCTTCATAACTATAAGCCCCGGTTGTTTCATTATTATCATAAATCAGCTCGCTGCTTGCCACGGTACCGGGAGCGTCCCAGTTAAGCAAAACATCATCCTCAGGGCTAACATCGCCAACAAGGTTAAGGGGCGGGTCGAGATAAACGACCTCAATATAGTCAATATACGTTATTTCATCTTCATTGCTGCCATCGGATACATAAAGAGTTACATCGTAAACCCCTGCGGTATCATAGGTAATCGGCGGAGGGGTCTGCCCGTCGTAGGTTGCCGGGTTTCCGCCCTCGAAAGTCCAGGTCCATATAGTGGGATCCCCGATGGTAAGGTCAGTAAAGTTAACCGAGCCGCCGACCAATATCTGTGTTAAATCAGCTTCAAAACCTGCCAATAACTCGATTTGACATCCAAAACCGGGAGTGGCCCAAATGGAATCGCCAACAGAATTAGTTGCAACAAAGTTTACTGAATGAGTCCAGTTTTCTGCGATATTGTTGTCAACATCGGGATTACAAAGAGTAAGCGAAGGCCCATAACCATCCGCTAAAGTATCCCATGGCAGATAATCATCGTAGTCAACATAGTCGATTACATTATCATAATTATCCATAATCTCGATGTCTTCGCCCCCATTGCTCAAGCCACCGCCCGTCCATTGATAAGCATTAACATTAAAAGTTGCCAGCATCGACAAGGAATCCTTTGCTACCAAGAGGAATGAATCAGGCAGAATCTCGATATCCGGGAAATCATATTCAACACCTTGTGAGAAATAAAGGTTATCCATATTAACGGTATCGTCGCCATTATTGTAAATCTCAATCAACTCTAGGGAATCCTCTCCTGCTTCCGGGGGGTTGTACATAATTTCGGTCAAAACCAGTTGAGGGATATTATAATGAGGGACGATCGAGAAATAATCATCACTTTCGTCATTAACATCTTCGTCGTCGAGGCTGGTAATAATGATCTTATAATCGTTGGCAAGTTCGAGGGACTCGAAAACATACCATGAATATACTGTATCGGCCACATCTATCCCAGAAGTAATAAGCTCGGGGTTCTGGCCTTCCCTTACGATTTCAATTTTTATGGCGCCTTCCAAAATGCCATATTCCCATGTTATATCAAAATAGGAATCGAGCTGGATGCTTTCGCCCCCATTGGGGGAGATAACGGTAACATAAGGAAGAGGGGGGAAATTTTCCTCACCGGGGCTGCCGCCGTCCTGGCGACTTGCGTCCCAACTAGCGCCAAGGCTATTATCCGTATCGGGATCTACAAGCGAGAGCGAAGGGCCGTTGCCATCAGGTTCCGTGGGCCAGTCGCCATTATCAAGATAAGGGACATGGTCGATAAGGATGCCATCGGCATTATACATCCTGACATTATCACCTCCGTTGTTGAGGCCGAAGTTTCCGGAGCCATCAAAGTCGGGAGTAAAAGGAAAGTTGCCATTATCCGTAACCTGTATTGTGAAATATCCTTCTGCAGGAATTGAATGTCCTGCCGTAATAACAATAGGGGCATGACTGGCATCGCTGTCCAAAAGTTTCCAGTCCTCAAGGTCAATAGAACTTGAAGTAGGATTATAAAGCTCAACCCATTCTTCATCGGCACCGGGTGAATTATACATTATTTCGTTAATGATAACATACGGGGAATCAGGCACTTCCCACGTTCGCGTCTGGGCTGTGCCGTCTATTACCTGAAAAGTCCAGTTTCCGTCCACCCAATTATGCTCGGTATCGTCAACACCCCACTCCCAGGTATTTGCACCGTCGTCGGAAGTAAGATCCTGCTGGCAAGTCCACACATTATCATCAGCGGTTATGTCGCCGTTGGTGCCATCATCATAAAAAGGAGTATGCTCATTGCCATTATTCCATGAAGGGTCATAATTACCATCAGCGTCCCAGCTTCCTTTAAGGTAAAAACCGTCATAGTTTTGGCCCAGCGTGTCGTAAACAATAAACGTAACCGTTGCCGACGGGGGGGCAGGGCCTGAAACCGTGGTTGTATTTGTAGCAAATTCGTAAGTAAAAATCGTAGGTGTTACACCATCAGTGGTAAAGGGTATGTTGCCACCCGTGCTTTGATCCCAGTTATGGTTGAGGGTAACCTTGCATTCATAGCTTCCTTGAGGTATCGTAAGTTGTAAAGTAAAAACATCATCGCCATCGGGGTCGCTCATTTCGCCCATTAGTTCGGTGGGGTCCCAATCGTTACCGCCAAGCGTGCTTAAGAAGTTTCCTGCCACTACCGGAATAGTATGTGTGACCAGGTTGTCATGATAATTCCACTTCCAAGTGATATCTTCTGAGGCTGAAAGGTTTATTGTTTGATTGGTTCCGGGATACCATGACCCGTCTTCCACGATTTTATATTCGTGATTTGCTGCCGGGAGGTTTTTTGTAAGGTCCATGACATCGTTGGCGTTCAACGACATTTCATAATCCGGGTCGGAAGCGTTCCATGAATTGAACGTACCGGCAACATAAGCAGTCACATTAAAATCGCCTTCTACTTTAACGTTATCCACTTCCCATGTTGCGGCGGCGGCAGTCGTACTTGTATATTTAAAGGCTATATAAGTAGATGCTCCCGAATTTGCGGTAATATCCACAGTTCCGGCATCGATGAAGGTCCACCCGCCCGGATCGGGAAATGTAAATTGGCTTGTGAGATCAGTCCACGTAAAACTATTTGGGTCGCCAACTCCGTCATAATCAGTGGAAACCATAACAAACAAGCCTGTATTATCGGCATAGTTCCTGGCATGGTCGAAACGAAGCTTGATATTTGTATAGTCTGAACAATCGATGGCATCGGTAATCAGCCAGTCCTCGTTGTCCTGCGCCCCCCCGCTATAACCGTTCATTTTGGAACAGCCGGGTGGCAGGCCATAACTTGAGGCAAACTCCCACACTTCCGCCCCTGTAACTGAGTATTGTGTTGTTTGCCCGAGGTTTGCATCAAAACCCTCCAGATATAAAACAGTTGCCGTCGATACCTGAGGTGTCATCACAAAATCGTCAACATAAACAATCTCGGATCCGTCGAAACCGGTTTGGTCATAAAAGCGGAGACCTATTTCTATGGTTCCCGTCGATCCGGCCGAATAGGTATATGTCATTTCCTGCCAAGATCCCGTAATAGTGTTATCGGAATAATTCTGGTAAGTGCCGACATATAACCTTGCCTTCACATTTCCTTCGGTATGATAAACCCATACGCTTACATCATAAGTTGTTCCGGCCACCACGCTAACGTCCTGACGGAAGTCAGTGTCGCCTTGAACTGTTGTTGTAACATCGATAGAAGCGGAACTGCTGCCTCCATGAATGGTTGCTGTTTCCTCAGTAACGGTAATCCCGGATTCTATGGTTGTCCACCCATCGGGAACACCTGCTGTCCAGCTTTCAAAATCGCCGTTGGTAACTATTGTTTGGGCATTTAGGCCCATACTAAAAAACATTACGAAAAACAATTGAAGCGCAATTTTTTTAAGTGTAATTTTCTTTTTCATATATACTATAATTAATTTGTGATAAATAATTTTCAAATTTGTATTTAATTTCTGATGCCAAAATATTCAAATGATTATTAAATAGCTAAAAAAACTCCTCGAGAGGAGTAAAACATATTAACTCAAAGCGGAGTTAAGATGGCATTAAAAACAGAACCTACGAAGGTAAAAACATATTTAGATAAACAAAAAAAAAGTTGCCGGTTTTCACCGACAACTTTTCAACAGTTAAACTTTCCTATTTATTTATCATCAACTTCCTCAAAATCAACGTCTGTAACTTCATCATCGCCACTTCCGGCCCCAGCATTCCCGTTTTCCGGGGCTGCGTTTGGAGGCGTTTGACCAGCCTGAGTATCTTTATACATGTCCTCGCTGGCTTTCTGCCATGCTGCATTAAGCTTCTCCATGGCAGTGTCGATAGCAGGGATATCCTGGCTTTTATGAGCTGTTCTTAAGGCTTCGAGACTACTTTCGATCTCCGATTTCTTATCGGCTGGAAGTTTGTCGCCATATTCCTTAAGTTGTTTTTCCGTTTGGAAAACAAGCGCGTCGGCGGCATTAAGCTTATCGATTCTTTCCTTGGCTTGCTTATCGGCATCGGCATTGGCTTCAGCATCGGCTTTCATTTTTTTAATTTCCTCGTCGGAAAGGCCAGAAGAAGCTTCGATCCTGATGCTTTGCGATTTCCCGGTCGCTTTATCTTTAGCTGAAACATTTAAGATTCCGTTCGAGTCGATATCGAAAGCCACTTCGATTTGAGGGACGCCGCGAGGTGCCGGTGGAAGCCCGTCTAGGTGGAATCGTCCGATACTTTTATTTTGATTTGCCATCGGGCGCTCGCCCTGAAGCACATGGATCTCGACTGATGGTTGGTTATCTGCTGCAGTAGAGAAGGTCTCCGACTTCTTAGTAGGTATTGTTGTATTCGACTCGATCAATTTAGTCATGACACCGCCTAAAGTTTCAATTCCCAAAGAAAGAGGCGTTATATCAAGAAGGAGCACGTCTTTAACCTCACCGGTAAGAACTCCGCCCTGTATGGCTGCCCCAATTGCGACGACTTCGTCGGGGTTAACACCTTTTGAAGGCTCTTTTCCGAAGAAATCCTTTACGATAGCTTGAATGGCCGGGATGCGAGTTGATCCACCGACGAGTATTACATCGTCTATATCGCTTGCCGTCATTGAAGCATCCTTGAGGGCTTCTTTACATGGGGCAAGGGTTGCCTGTATCAAATGATCGGCCAATTGTTCGAATTTAGCGCGGGTAAGCTTGCGGACCAAGTGTTTTGGCACGCCGTCAACGGGCATGATGTACGGCAGGTTGATTTCTGTTTCAGTAGAGCTGGAAAGCTCTATTTTTGCTTTTTCGGCAGCTTCTTTCAAACGCTGGAGCGCCATTGGATCTTGTTTTAAATCAAGCCCTTCATCGGACTTAAATTCGTCGGCAAGCCAGTTAATGACAACTTCGTCAAAATCATCGCCGCCAAGGTGGGTATTGCCGTTAGTTGATTTTACCTCGAAAACGCCATCTCCGAGCTCAAGAATTGAGATATCGAAAGTGCCGCCGCCAAGGTCGAAAACCGCAACTGTGCGGTCTTCCATCTTTTTATCGAGACCGTAGGCAAGAGATGCTGCCGTGGGCTCGTTGATAATCCTCTTTACTGTTAAGCCTGCTATTTCCCCGGCTTCCTTTGTTGCCTGACGTTGTGAGTCGTTGAAATATGCGGGAACGGTAATTACTGCTTCAGTTACCGTTTGCCCAAGATAATCCTCGGCGGTTTTCTTCATTTTTTGAAGAACGATGGCCGAGATTTCCTGAGGCGTGTACATCCTGTCATTAATTTTCACGCGAGGCGTGTTGTTGTCACCTTTAACAACATTATAAGGCACGCGGTTGATCTCCTTGGAGACTTCGCCAAAGGAGTTGCCCATAAATCGTTTTATCGAGGAAACGGTATTTATTGGATTTGTAATTGCTTGTCTTTTTGCGGGATCACCTACTTTTCTTTCTCCATTGTCGGTAAAGCCAACTATAGAAGGAGTAGTACGGCGTCCTTCACTGTTTGGAATAACTACCGGCTCGTTACCTTCCATTACGGCAACACATGAGTTTGTAGTTCCTAAGTCGATTCCGATTATTTTTCCCATTTTATCTTTATTTAATTATTTGTATTAATCTTTAACTCTAATTTATGTAATTGGTTTTGTGCTTTTCAAGTATTATGCCACTAAAAGAATAATGACAACATGGCAGAAAACTGATAAAGGTCTTTGCCGTGCGGGAAATACTATCCCTGAAGAGCATCAAGCGGGGCACTGGGCAGTAAATAAAACCGGCTTGTGTTTTATTATTGTTTGGGCTGGAAACCCAGGTCAGGATACTCGGAAATGAGCTTCAGCTCAGTTTGAACCGAAAGACCAACCTCTTTTATGATCGTCCTCCTGGAAGCAAATATCCCGTAACCGCCTTCGATATTTGTATAAACAGGCACTTCCGACAAGAGGTTGTCGTTACCTTCGTTTACTTCGATATAAGTATCAAAAACCTGTGAAGCACTGGCGATAATAACATCTACATTGCCAGCCCACCTTTTAACATTCAGAGGTTTGTCCAATTGGTTTTCAAGTGTTGAATAAAACGCATTACCTAAATAACCTATATACAAGTCCTCGCCACCGTCAAGGGTGTTCGATTTACGCATGCCCAGATACCAACCTACTGATCCATAGGTAGTATCGACCGAGCCGGCAAGGAGCTCCTTATAATGAAAAACTAGGCTTGCCTCGTAACGCTTGCCATTTTTTCCGCTATACCATTCAATATCCTTGTCCGACATGAAATTAATATATCGATTAGGGTAGCTTATTGAAAAGTCGTTGACCAGACCGGTTTCGGCCGTTAACTCTTCTTGTTGTTTATTAACGGTCAGGATGTATTTATAATTTGCGTCAAGCGTTTGTGTTGTAAAGTAAACCAGCTGATCAGGAAAATAAAAGACACTATCGCCCGGTTTCTTGTTCCTGACAGTAATAGTATCAAAAACGATGGTTTGCTTTTCAACACCATTTTCTACCCCCTTGATTTTAACATCCAATTTATAGTTATAATTACTGGAATCAGGGTTTTGGGCGAACACAATTGCATTTCCCGGGCCGGAAAACGCTTTGGTAACCTTCAGCCAGGTAGTATCGTCCGACGCATCCAACAACCCATAAACAACAGTGATATCCTTATAATCGGCATAAATGTCAACATCGTTGCTACAGGATGAAAAAAGTGAGGAAACAATTAATATTACGAATAGCGGTTTGAAAATTCCCATTGTTGTTTTAATTAAGATTGAAGGGTCAAAATTAGGATTTATTTTCAATACGGGATAGGATAATATTGTTAAAAACCCCATGTACGACAAAACCACCTTGATTTTAGGTGGTTTTGAGGTTTTTTTGATCTAATGCGGGTTCCTATAAGCTCTTTTCTTTTATAAAATCATAAAGCAACCTCACTCCGATCCCGGTGCCCCCGGCAGGTTTGTAGGCGTCCCTTTTCGCAAGGAAAGCAGGTCCGGCAATATCCAGGTGGACATAAGGGTAATCGGTAAAATGCTCGAGGAACTTACCGGCGGTGATCGCACCTGCATCGACGCCACCTATGTTTTTCAGGTCCGCTATTTCCGATTTTATCATTTCCTTGTACTCATCCCACAAAGGGAATTCCACAATTCGCTCGTGAACCCTGAAAGCAGCCTTTTGAAGCTCTGCAAAATCCTGTTCGCATTTCGATTGCATGCCTACCATCGCATTTGGGCCAATTGCTCTTGAGGCCGCACCTGTCAAGGTTGCAACATCGATAACAAGCCCGGGCTTGAATTTCTTGGCGTAACTAAGTGCGTCGGCCAAGATCATCCTACCTTCGGCATCTGTATTTAGTACTTCGACGGTAGTGCCGTCATGCATTGTAATTATGTCGCCGGGCGTATAGGCATTTCCGTCAGGACGGTTGTCCGTGGCAGGAATCAAGACAACTACATAAACTGGTATCTTGGCTTTGGCTATGGCGTAAATGGCTCCGGCCACGGCAGCGCCGCCACCCATATCGCATTTCATCGTATCCATGAAATTTGACGGTTTCAGGCTAAGCCCGCCGGTATCGTAAACAACACCTTTGCCCACAAAAACATAGGGGTCTTTATTCACTGCGCCCTCAGGTTTCCATTCCAGCACCGAAAAAGTGGGCGGGTCGATACTGCCCCTGTTAACAGCAAGCAAGCCGCCCATCTTAAGGCTCTCGATTTTCTTTTTGTTAAAAACCTCAACCTTGAAGCCGGCTTCTTTCCCCAATAATTTAAATTCCTCTGAAAACTGCACAGCCGTCAGGTATTGAACCGGCTCGTTCACCATGTCCCTGGCAATATAAACTGCCTCTACGATTATCCTCAGCTCCTCAATATCGTCTTCGGTGGCATCGTTGCAGTATATATCAAGCTGTTCGAGGCAGGACTCTGCTTTTTCGCTGTCTGTCTTGTATTTTGTAAACTTATAATTTGCCAGCAACAAGCCCTGTGAAAGGTTGAAAGCATCATCTTTCGCCCCGCCGGCTGTTTGCAGCACAACTCTCTCTATTTTATTTTTAGTAATTAGCAATTGCGTTTCCGCTCCTAGCTTGCGGAGGTTTTCGGCACGCTCCACCTTGGTTCCCTGGGTATCGCAAAAAACTATGAACAAATGGTTTTTAAACCTGTTGATCTCAACCACGCCGGATTTCGACCGGTGCATTTTTTTCACCCATTTTATTTCATCATCGCTTAAACCAAGCTTGTTTAAGTCGTTGTTGGCTTTTATTAAAAAAACCGTGTCGGCGGCTGTTGGTTTGCGCAACGCCTTGCGAATAATTGTATCCATTGAATTTTTGTTTATTTAGGAACGATATTAATAATTCGTTCTGCAAATTGAATCGACCTGTTCCGAAAGCAGTTCGAAAACCTTGTGGGCGCTCATCTCTGCTTTAACTGAAATATATTTATCTTGCTTTTTATAAAAATCCAAAACCGGAATGGTTTTGTCGTTATATTGTTCGAGCCTGTTGACGATTAACTCGGCACTCTCGTCATAGGGGCGTTTTCGCTCAGTTCTCGCCCGTGCCGACAACCTTTTAACGGCTTCAAGGGTTGACACTTTCATGTCGATAACTCCCGACACTTTCATTCCTTCCCTTCGAAGCAAGCCGTCAAGAATATATGCCTGTACGATAGTCCTTGGGAAACCCTTGAAAATAAACCCGTTGGCATGGGGGTTTTTCTTGATCTGTGTCTCGATGAGCTTAATAGGTATTTCATCCGGGACAATCTCACCTTTGTCCATATAAGGTTTGGCGACCTTTCCGATCTCGGTATTATCGGCAACTTCCTTTCTCAGTAGTTTACCTGTTGAAATATAAACAAGGTCATGCTTATCGGCAAGAAGCCTTCCTTGAGTACCCTTGCCCGAACCGGGGCGACCCAATAATACAATATTGGAATAGGCTTTCTTCCGGTTTTTCTCAACCACATCGACGATATTATCGAATATTTCATCTATTTTGCCAACACCGTTAACGGGAAAATACTTATGTTTTTTATCGTAAAAATCGGCAACGGGCTTTGTTTTGTCGTTATACTCCTGTAATCGTACTTTAATAACTTCCAGCGTATCATCGGAACGACCCGAGGTTTTAGCCCTGAGGAGCAAACGGCCTATAAGCTCTTTGTCAGGTACTTCCAAGCTTATCATGCAGTCGAGCTTGCTGTTAAGCTTAAGGAGTAAGCCTTCCAATATATAGGCCTGTACGGTAGTCCTCGGGAAACCGTCAAAAAGAATTCCTTTCGACTCCGTATCGGTTTTGATCTTCTTTTCGATTATCCTCACAATCAACTCATCGGACACCAGCCCGCCTGTTTCGATAACCGATTTGGCCTCCATTCCCAATTCCGATCCTTCCGCAATTTCGGAACGGAGCATATCCCCGGTGGAAATGTAGGTTAGATTGTATTTATGCAGCAGCTTTTCGGATTGAGTGCCCTTACCAGCGCCGGGAGGGCCAAATAATGCAATATTTAACATAGAATTTATTTTAATAGATTAAAATTAACCGGCTTTATTCTTCAATTATATAAATATCCTTTAAATTTCGGCCCTGCCTGTTATAATCAAGTCCGTAACCAATAATAAATTCATTGCCGATGTCAAAACCTTTATAATGAATCTCATAGTCGCGCTTAAAAGCAGCGGGCTTAAACATCAGTGTAGCAACCCTGACCTCATGTGCACCCCTGTCCTTCAATTGTTCCAGCACCCTCTCCATGGTAAGCCCCGAATCGATGATATCTTCTATTACAAGGACGGTTTTCCCATAAATATCTTCATCGAACCCTATAAGCTGCCGAACGTTTTGTGTTGATTCGGTCCCTGAGTAGGATGCGAGCTTCACGAAAGAAATCTCACAATTCAAGGTGATGTGTTTGAGCAAATCGGCGGCAAACATAAACGACCCGTTCAATACCGATAAAAACAAAGGCTTCTGACCTTCAAGGTCTTTGTTGATCTCCCAGGCTATTCTTTTAACCTCTTCCTCTATCTTCTCAAACGGTATAAAAGGCCTGAAATATTTATCGTGAACCTGAATTACATTCATAATTATCAATTATTTGACAAAAGGTTACAAAGATATAATTTAGCCTGAATAGAAATCTATTTCCGGGCTTTTTTTTTATCTCTGATGATTTTTGGGGAGTTTGATAATTATGTATCCATAGATTCCATTAGTAAATGCAACTTTTACGGGCAAAAAGATAGTTTTAAATGCTAGCCCTTCGCTCTCTTTGAGAAGTGGAGCGTAGCGAAACGAAGCAAAGAGAGCGAAGGGCTATTCCTTCACTCCAGATGCTTCT
>JAJRQZ010000052.1 GCA_024279935.1 Bacteroidota bacterium | reverse complement strand
GTGGGCCAAAAAAACGCAAACGAATTAGGGATATATGATATGAGCGGCAATGTATGGGAGTGGTGCGGCGACTGGTATGGTGGTTCAAGATATTACAAAAAAAGCCCCGGCAACAATCCGCAAGGACCCTCATCAGGTGCTGGGCGGGTGTGTCGTGGCGGTGGTTGGTACGACGGGGCTGTTAACTGCCGGGTGGCCTATCGCAACCGCTGGTTTCCGGGCGACGGTATCAATGGCCTTGGCTTCCGCTTGGCTCGTTCTGTCCCATAGTTCATTATTGTGCTGTAACGAAATGCGGTTATTTGTATTATGCAGCAATAGTTCATAAAGGTTTTGTAAAATGCACAATATTAACCACTTGCAAAATACAAAATAAAGGATTTTCATCATTATAATAATCAGCACTTTGCGGCCTTGAAAAAAACTACACGAGTTATTGAACTATTATAAACAACAAAAATAACTTACTTAGCCTATTTTGTTATGCAAAAAAATAGCCGCTCACCAAACTATGTATGTAAGCGGCTGATTATCTGTGGAGAATATCGGAATCGAACCGATGACCTCTTGACTGCCAGTCAAACGCTCTAGCCAACTGAGCTAATCCCCCATTCAGGCAGCAAATTTAAAATAATTTGTTTACTTACAATGCCGTTTATGCTTTTTTTTCATCTTTGCCGAAAATAAATTTCTTTTCCATGAAACGATTGTTTGTAGCCGTAAAACTCATACCTGACGACAACTTCCTGAAATCATATTATTTCTTGAAAAACAATCTGCAATCAAACATAATTAAATGGGTAAAGCCCGGCTTGATGCATCTTACCCTAAAATTCCTTGGTGAGACCCCTGATGAGAAAATAAAGGAGATGAAACGGATTTTAAAAGAATTCGCTCAAGACAAGAAAGCCTTTAAAGTAGAGTTCGACAAGTGCGGAATCTTTGGCTCATCGTATAATCCGCGGGTAATTTGGTTTGGTGCAAGCAATAACGAGGAGATCAAAACCCTGGGAAATCAATTGCTCGATAAATTTCATTTGTACGGCTACACTCGCGACAGCCAGAACTTCGTGCCTCATCTTACCATAGGGAGAATAAAAAAAATAACCGACAAGAAACGGTTCCAGGCTACCCTCGACAAGCTGAAAAACATTAGGCTGCAAGAATCTGATATTGATGAGGTAATTTTATATCAAAGCATATTGAAACCCGGCGGCCCTGAATATATCGAGCTTGAGAAATATCGCTTGCTATAGCTTGATAAGCTTACCCTAAAAAGTCAAAGCACTATACATCGATCACAGAAACACCTTTTAGATATCCCTGAAATCTTTTTTCTTATTAAGCTTTAAATCCTGAAGTATGGATGCTTTTACGTTGATGGAAAAATTCCAGCTTTGCCGTGCCCCGATTGGTATCCAGCTAAAGCGCATCTCCCAGCAATGGAGGTCGCGGTAAAGGTTTATGGAGGTATATGACAATTGGTTGTTCGTAAAGTCCCATCCCGACCGCATCGTGAATTTCCATTTTGGCGTAATATTGATCTGCCCGTTGAAGCTGAGAGTTTGGACTATGGTTTTCTCAGGCTGTTTTATAAAATCGATATAGGTCAAATTATTGGTATAAGTGAAGTTGTACGCCAAGTTCAACGACCAGGGTATGTTCCAATCGACATAATTATCAGGGTTTGCGTTTATCTCGTCAATTTCGTCCTCAGTGGCGTTTTTGTTTTCTTTTTTCTTTTTCTTCTTGAAATCCTTATCCCCGAATCTCAGGTTGAAACTTAAGTTCCAGCTGGTGTTATCGAACCTTAGAAGCCTTCTGTTAATATCCCATTCATAATCCGCTGTCCTGTCGCCATCCGCGTTAAGCGCATAAGGATCCCATTTGGAACTATATAGGAGGTTCATGTTTTTCCATAACCTCGTCCTTCCCTGTAGGGTTAAAAACGACATATTCATCGAATCCCTTGCCAAATCATAACTGCCGCTTAAAGTCAGGTTATCGATAAGAGCTATTTTTTTCATTCCCGTAACAGTGTCTTTTCGCGATCTCACCTTGATCTCCAGGTTGTTGGCAAAGCTGAAGTTAATCCGTCCCGACTTCTGCCCCGGGGGCGAGCCATAAAGGGACCCATCGAATTGGGAATATATGACATCATTGCCCAGGCTATCGGCATAAGTATCATAGTAACCCCAATTGGCGGCGCCAAAGTCAGGAGTATAGGAAAAACCAAAACTAGGCGTAAACACATGACGTATGGCCCTCAAGGGCCCTTTCTTGAATTTCAGCATTCCGTAAATCTTGGTCGTCATGGTTGACGAGAAACTAAAATCGACGGAATTGCGGAATCCCGCAACGGTATCGGTTTTCACATAGCCCACTAAAGTATCTTTATTGCTGAACAAAGTATCCTCGCTCCAATATTTTCTTACGCTTTGGCTGTACATCCTATCTGTAAAGTTGAAGGAAGTGCTGAGGTTGAAGTATTTGAGCACCTTTACCGGTAGGCTTATAGGCATCTTATGAACCATCCCGTTTTGCATATTGTTTTTTATCGTGCTTGCGTTGAAGAGCATTGAATCGACCGTGCTAATGGTATTCCTGGAATTCATATTATACGAAACACTAAGGTCTTCGTAGAACCTTTTTTTCCCGCCCTCCCTTTTAAGGGGGTAAAAACGGTTTATAGCGAACGTCAATTCAGGCAGGTTGACCTCCACGGCATGTGTCTTTGTGTTCTGCCTGTGGCTCGCGTTCACTGTCAGGAAATACTTGCCAGCCCAATTAGTTTGGTATGCCACGCTCGACTGGAACTCGTTCGACAGATAATCGTTCACGTTCACAACATTATATTTGACGAAATTACTGCTCACGATGTTTACGTTGGCCGTAAAAGTACTGCGCGGCCTTGCCTTGGGATCCTGCCTATGGGTCCACCGGACCCTGAAGTCCGTTGACTTCGAGAAATCTGGGGCGCCGTTCGTCCCAACCACGTTTATCGCATAACCTGCATCGAAAGACCCGTTAAACTTATATCTTTTATTATACCTGAGCTTTGGTTTTATCGCCCAGCTCCCATGCGAATAAATGTCGCCCGTGACCTGAAGGTCCAAATACTCGTTTATGCCCCAATAATAACCCCCGTTCTCCAGATAAAAACCCCGGTTTGCCGACTCGCCGTAAGTCGGTATCAAAATCCCCGATTTTCTCCCCATCTTATTGGGGAAATAACCGAACGGCACGCCCAATGGAGTCGGCATTCCTTCGATCTCCATATATGCCGGGCCGGTAATTATCTTGCTGTCAGGTATTACCTTGGCCTTTTTAAACTTGAAGGCAAAATGCGGATGCTCCTCGTTATTGCAGGTAGTATATTCCCCCCTAAAAACATTTATGGAGTTGTCGTCGAGTTTTTTTACCTTTTGGCCATGCAGGAAGCCGGCATCGTCCTCGGTAATCACTTTTGTTATTATCCCTTTTTTAGTGTCAAAATTATAAGTCATTTCCTGAGCCTTGAAAGTCTGTCCCCCCTCGGTAAACTCGGGTAGGCCGGTTTTTTTCCCCGTCGAGTCGGGGACCCCCCTGGCATATACCTCGTTGGTGTTGAAATCAATCTCGATATAAGCTGCCTTCATGGTAATATCCTTATAGTTTATCACTGCCTCCCCATACATATAAACCTTTCGGTTTCTAATGTCCTGCACTATCGAATCAACGGCTATACGTTCCACCATCGCATCCAGCGAAGCCTCGCTCTTTTTGCTTTCAAGTGAATCGCCTGTGGAAGCAAGATCGATCAGGGTATCCTTCAAAGCAATGCCGGAACTGTCGAA
Source organism: Bacteroidota bacterium (assembly GCA_024279935.1). Lineage (GTDB taxonomy): Bacteria > Bacteroidota > Bacteroidia > Bacteroidales > F082 > BM524. The sequence continues at coordinate 3,386 of JAJRQZ010000052.1, read as the reverse complement.
CCCAACGGCAGCAGGAATTACATGCTTAAGCGAATCGCCTGCAACCGTGGCGGTTGCAATTAAAGTATCAGGTTTCTGCCAAATATTCGCGGAATGGTTTTCAGGAGCTGGATACAATGTAAAAGCAATGGCATCGTTATTGGTAAAACAATTGATTATTAACCAAAAGCATGTTAATAAAATACCGAAGCTTGAACTTTTCCGCAAAATGGTTTAATTACTTTTGTTTACACTGAATTTATGCTAAAAATAATTGCAAATATAATTCCAAAAATTAGATTACACTCTATGAAACGTGTGTTGACCTACAGTATTGTTTTCTTATGCGCAAACCTTTTTGTGCTAAGCGTTTTAGGACAGGACGTAGGCAAGATAAAAACCATCGTCATAGATGCAGGGCACGGCGGAAAGGATCCCGGGGCGCTCGGCCGCAAGAGCAAGGAAAAGGACATCGCCCTCGCCGTTGCCCTTAAAACAGGGCATTATATAGAGCAAAACCTAAGTGGCGTAAAGGTGGTTTATACGCGTAAGACCGACAGGTTCGTAGAGCTGCACCGCAGGGGCAAAATCGCAAACGATGCCAAAGCCGACTTGTTCATTTCCATTCACTGCAATTCAAACCCTTCCAGAAAACCCTATGGGGCAGAAACTTACGCACTTGGGGTTGAAAACAACCGCACTAACGCAAATATGGTTGCCATGACGGAAAATGCCTCTATCTTGCTTGAGGAAAACCAGGATGACATATATGACGGTTTCGACCCCAAGGCTGAGGAATCACTGATAAATCTAACCTTGTTTCAAAGCGAGCACAGGGATCAAAGCCTGGACCTCGCCAACAGGATTCAAGAACAGTTTAAAAACAGGGTAGGCCGAAAGGACAGGGGTGTCCACCAGGCTGGCTTTTTGGTTTTATGGAAAACCACAATGCCATCGGTTCTGGTGGAACTTGGATACCTGAGCAACACAACCGAAGAGGCTTTCCTCATGTCGGCAAAAGGACAAAGCTATTTAGCATCTGCCATTTACAGGGCAGTAAAAGAATATAAGAGGGATTACGAAAGCGAAAGCGGTGCTTATGATTACCGCAAGAAAGCCGTCGGAAAACAAAACAATGCCGAAAACAAGGACCCGGGCAAAAATGGGGACACAACATCTGCGACAAACGATAAAAAAGGTGTCAAGAAAAACAGCGAACTGGTGTTCAGGGTTCAATTTTACACAAGCCCGAAAAAATTAAACAGCAATGACAGCAGACTTAAACCGCTGGGCGATATTTATATATATCAACATAATGGTATGTACAAATATACGTCAGGGAAGTTCAACAATCCGGCAGAGGCCGAAAAACACAAAATATCAATAAGGGGAAAAGGCTTTTCCGATGCTTTTTCAGTTGCTTTTTACAAAGGTGAAAGAATATCCATTTCTCGGGCCAAACAAATTCTTAACGAAAAATAACATATTCTCAACTACTAACGTTTTAATATTAACTACTTTTGAAATGATTATTGATAACTTGCATTCTCGATCAATCGAAAAAAACACATTATTATGACTATATATAAAAAACTTTTTATAGGCATTAGTTTCATTGTTGGCATCGGGTTGTTTTTTTGGGGCTACAACTTCCTCAAGGGAAAAGACATTTTCAACAAGCAAACCATGATTTACGCTCAATATCACCAAGTTAGCGGTTTAACAGTTGCCAACCCGGTTTTAATAAACGGCTTTAAGATCGGGCAGGTGAGCAAGATGTATTTCAACCCGGACATGTCGGGCGACATAATTGTTGAAATGACACTATTAAATAAATTCCCGGTCCCCAAGAATTCGCTCGCGAAAATTTATAGTTCCGACCTCATGGGCTCCAAAGCCATTGAGCTGAAATTAGGCGACTCCAAGGAAATAATCCGTCAAGGCGACACCTTGGCAACTTCTATCGAGGCAAGCCTGATGGACGAGGTTAACGCCCAGGTCCAACCCATTAAGATGAAGGCAGAAAATCTTCTCGGCTCCATCGACTCGCTTGTTGTTGCCTTTAGGACTGTGTTTACCGAAGATGCGCGCGAAAACCTGAAACAGAGTTTCAACGACATAAAAAGAACTTTCGGCAATTTGGAAAGCACTACATCGAATATCGACAACCTTGTCCAAACAAAACAATCGGCAATTGCCTCAATACTGGAGAATGTTGATTCCCTGACTTATACCCTGCGCACCAACAGGCAGCAAATAGCAAATATAATCGGCAATTTCGAGCAGATAAGCGATTCGCTCTCAAAAGCCGATATCCCTGGAACTTTTGCCCGCGCCAACAAAGCCATCGATGAGCTGAACATGATCTTAACTCAAATAAACCAGGGGCAAGGCACCGTGGGCATGCTCATGCACAACGACACACTCTATATGGAGCTTAACCGTTCGGCGGAAGAATTGAATTTATTGTTAAAGGATATAAGGGAGAACCCTAAGCGTTATGTTAAGTTCTCGTTGTTTTAGCTTCTTACCTTTTTACAAACTTGCCCTTACCGATAATTTTACCCGGGGATGATGAAACCGCCGTGTATAGACCCGGTGCATAAGATGAAATATCGATCTCGACACCAAGGGTGCCGGGCGGGACCTTTACCTCGTCCGCCTTGCGGCCGTACAGATCCCAAATAGTCAAAACATAATCATCGCCTCGGTCGTCCTGTGGCACTTCAATGCTTATCCTGCCGGACGACGGGTTAGGGTATATTTTTAAACTACCCTTTGCCTGCAAGGCTGGTATCTCCTTATTGCCAACCCAGCAATCGTTGGGCGAAATACAGCCCATGCTGTCAACCTTTATAACCCATACGTCCTGGTTGCCGGTGTCGGAGAATGCAGGCACAAAATAGCCCACTGCGGCATAGCCGCCGTCAGGGGCAGAGGCAACTCCTGTTAAATAATGATCGGTTTGATTATCAGTACCAATTTTATACTGCCTAAACCACAAAGAATCACCTGCATTGGTAAATTTAAACAAATAACCTTCTGAATGATATACGGGCTCATTTGTGGAGCCCACCACAACAATATTGTTCAGAGCATCAATATTTATCCCGTAAACATAAAAATTCCATTGATCATAATCCTTCTCAGGCATGAACTTTTTGTCGTAAACAACATTGTTGTCAACATCTACCTTAATTAGGGCAAGGCGGTTGTAGCTGTCCGAATTGGTAAGTGCGCTGTCGGCAGTATGGTAGGCCCCAACTATGGTGCTGTCGCTTGCCGACCATGCCAGGAACAAGGGGCCGTCGTCCAAGGGGCCGCCTATATACCTGCGCCACAGCTCGTTGCCAAGGCTGTCGGTGCGGATCAGGTAGTTGTGCGATATGGTGCTCTGGAACTGCCAC
>JAJRQZ010000051.1 GCA_024279935.1 Bacteroidota bacterium | reverse complement strand
TCATCGGATTTAACAGATTAAGCGGATTTTAGTTTTTCGCAAGCGAAAAACATCCGTTAAATCCGCTTAATCCGATGACTGTATTTTTGCAGAATAATCATTTTCCTGTGTGTTTAAAATTAAACATGGATGTTTCATCTTTTTAAATTTATTTTGTTATGTTTCAATTAATTAAATATTTTGCGCTTGATCAAGCAAAACAAACTTATGGGGGGCGCAGGGTTTGAAAGTTGGTGGGTCGAGGACCGAGGACCATGGGCTGTGGGCTGTGGGCTGTGGGCTGTGGGCTGTGGGCTGTCTTTATAAAAAGGCCCGCAAATTTAAATAAAACGCCAATGAGCATTCCCAATATGCCACCCGGATATTTTGTACGGTATTTTGCTTTCAATTTCCCGATTGTTTTTTCGGGCATAAAGATAGTAAAAATGTTTTAGGTGGATTCATCGCGCATCCCGGGCTTGTTTACTGTTTTCGTCGCCGGGATGCCCAAAGTTACGAATTAATTAAAAGAGATAGGTTCTTTTGCTCTTGATTTAGTATAAGAGTCTTTGTTAAAGTGTCTTTTGAATTTCTTCTTTTTGTGTTTCCTGTAATTTATCCAGATGCATATAAATCACCTGGAAATCAATATTTAAACAGCTATATTTTTGAAGGTAATCAGCTGTCTTTAATTTGCTGACAGGAAATATCAGCCTTGAGATCACAAGTATTCTAAAATACTCATCTTTGATCTTATCACAACCAATCTCATCAAATAATTTACCTAACATCCCGGGTTCGGCCTAAGCAACCGGTTGGGTCAGGGACAGTTGTCCATAAGTGTCTGTGCGAACAACACTTAAAACCATTGAATTATTAAAATTAATTAATTGTATTCGACGGCATTACGATTAGTTAATTACTTTTGTTTAAAATTAATTGAGGATGAAAATATTTGGAAACATTATATGGTTGATTTTCGGCGGTTTTGCAACAGCCATTGAATATCTTACTGCCAGCATAGTGCTGATGCTCACCATTGTTGGGATTCCATTTGGTTTGCAGACTTTAAAGCTCGGGATTTTGGCATTATGGCCCTTTGGCAGCGAGGTGGTTCGTACTGACTGGCCCTCAGGCTGTTTAAGTACTGTTATGAACATTATTTGGTTTTTTGTTGGAGGCTTTTGGATAATGCTTACACATTTTGCTTTCGGGATTTTGTTTTACATAACGATAATAGGCATTCCATGGGGAAACCAACATTTTAAGCTAGCAGGTCTGGCACTAACTCCTTTCGGTAGGGAAATCAGGAGCAAATAGCATTTGATCTTGCCTTGTTGCCGGAGCTTGCTCGCATTTTAACCTGATTTAATACAATTGGTGTAGTTTTTAACCCAACCTTAAACTGCCTTAACATATTTTAACGTGGTGAGAAATACGCCTTTAATATCTTTGCGCATCAAAAATAAAATTATAAAAAAAATGTTGGAAACCGATATCAGGGAACTAAACGAGAAAATCCAGAAGGAAAGCCAGTTTATCGATATGATATATCTGGAAATGAACAAAGTAATTATCGGGCAGAAACACATGACCGAGCGATTGCTTATCGGACTGCTTGCAAACGGGCACATTTTGCTGGAAGGTGTTCCGGGATTAGCAAAGACATTGGCCATTAACTCATTGGCGAATATTATAGATGCTAAGTTCAGCCGGATACAATTTACTCCGGACCTTTTGCCGGCCGACCTCTTGGGAACGCTTATCTATAGTCAGAAAAATGAGGAGTTTGTTGTCAAGAAAGGGCCTCTTTTTGCCAACTTTATACTTGCCGACGAGATTAACCGCTCCCCTGCAAAAGTGCAAAGTGCTTTGCTCGAGGCCATGCAGGAACGCCAGGTTACCATAGGTGAGGAAACTTTTAAGCTTCAGGAACCTTTCCTCGTTATGGCAACGCAAAACCCCATAGAGCAGGAAGGTACATATCCTTTGCCGGAAGCACAGGTTGACCGTTTTATGCTAAAGGTAGTGATAAACTACCCGAAGAAGGAGGAGGAAAAGCAAATCCTCCGCCAGAATATTACCAATACGAGCGCAAAAACAAATATGGTAATAAAACCGGAGGAAATTCTTCGCGCCAGGGAAATTGTAAGGGAGGTTTACCTTGACGAGAAAATAGAGAATTATATTACCGACATAGTGTTCGCGTCGCGTTATCCAAAGGATTACCGTTTGAGCAAATTCGAGAACATGATTTCTTATGGGGCATCGCCGCGCGCGAGCATCAACCTTGCCTTGGGAGCAAAAGCCTATGCGTTCATAAAGCGCCGCGGTTATGTTATTCCAGAGGATGTAAGGGCGATATCGCATGATGTAATGCGCCACCGAATTGGCCTTACTTATGAGGCAGAAGCCGAAAATATAACAAGCGAGGATATTGTGAACGAGATACTTAACAGTGTTGAAGTACCATAATGCCCGGGGTTTGGAATACCGTGTCCGGGGATGGATTATTTGTAAAAGAATATAATTAAAACGCAATTATTAAGTGAAATGCCAGCTCTTTCAGGAATCGAGGTCTTGATGACTATTATAATCAAGCCAGCACCATCGGGAAAATGACAAAAGTTTTAATTATTATGTAGAAGATCCCGGCTATAAGGGCATAAAATAAAAAATCGTCAAGCCGGTAACACAGAACACAAATAAATGGATCAAAAAGAAATATTCAAGAAAGTCAGGAAGATAGAGATTAAGACCAGAGGCTTGTCGAATCAACTGTTCTCAGGTGAATACCACAGCGTGTTCAAAGGGCGGGGCATGGCTTTCAGCGAGGTGAGGGAATATCAGTACGGCGACGACATACGTAATATCGACTGGAACGTAACGGCCCGCTACAACCATCCTTTTGTAAAGGTTTTCGAGGAGGAGAGAGAACTAACGGTTGTGTTGTTGATTGATGTTTCCGGATCGAATATGTTCGGCACCCAAAGGCAATTTAAACAAGACCTCATAACCGAGATTGCCGCAGTAATATCATTTTCAGCCATACAGAACAACGATAAGGTGGGCGTTATCTTTTTTAGCGATAAAATAGAGAAATTCATACCGCCGCAAAAAGGTTCTTCGCATATATTGCGCATTATCAGAGAGTTGATTGATTTCAAGGCTGACAGCAAGGGAACCGATATTTCAGAGGCCTTGCGGTTTCTGGCCAACGCCATAAAGAAAAAGTCAACAGCATTCCTGATTTCCGACTTTATGAGCGAAGGTTACGAAAAAGGCTTGCAGATAGCCAATCATAAGCATGACCTGATAGCCGTTAGGGTTACCGACAAAAGAGAAATGTCGTTGCCCGATATCGGATTGGTGAAAATGATGGATGCCGAAACCGGAAAAGCGATGTGGGTTGACTCGTCGAGCAGGAAGGTTCGCGAGCATTTCAAGAGGAGCACGGAAATAAAACGGAGGGAAATAGACCAATTGTTTGCTCGTTACGGAATTGACATGGTTAAGGTTTATACCGGGGAAGATTATGTTAGACCGCTGATGAACCTGTTTAAGAAGCGCGAATCGAGAAGATAATTCGAGGGAAATGATTAAAAAAACTATTACATATTTGATTTTTATTTTGGCTTTCACGGCCGGGAAGTTACTTGTGGCACAAAATGCCCAAGCCTATGCCCTGCTCGACACAAACGCCATAATGATCGGTGATCAGGCTCAATTGGAGCTTGGCTTGAGGATCCCGAAGGATTTTAGTTTTTCGTGGCCGCTAATCGGCGATACCCTTAATAAAAATATAGAAGTAATAAGCAGGGGAGAAGTAGATACTATGTTCTCCGAGACACAGATGACCATAAGTCAGAAGTTTTTAATAACATCATTCGATTCGGGCTATTTTGAATTACCATCCTACACTTTCAAGTTCGCAAAGGATAGCTCGATAGTTTTCGACACCAAGAGTCCGTTGCTCCATTTAAACGTGTTTACTCCCGAGGTTGATACAAGCAAGGCATTTAAGCAAATAGTGATGCCATACAAGGAACCCTATACTTTTATGGAGATATTGCCATGGGCTTTGGGGGCTTTGCTCATTGTTGCCTTGATAGTTGTGATAATTTGGTTTTTGATCAGGAGAAAAAACAACAGGCCAATTTTTGCGGCTAAACCAAAACCGCTGAGACCTGCTGAGGTGGTGGCACTGGAGAAACTTGATGAGCTACGGCTTGCAAAAGTATGGCAAGAAGGAAAAATAAAGGAATATCATTCAAGGCTGACCGACATAATGCGCGAATATATCGACAGGAGGTTTAATATTGATGCCGTTGAGATGACGAGCGATGAGATTGCCGGTGAAATAGAAAAAGCCTTAGACAACGATGAGGCAAGAAACAAGCTGAATGCTGTTTTCCAACTATCGGATTTAGTGAAATTTGTAAAGGCCCAACCTACGGCCCTGGAGAATGATTTAAGCATCTCTCATTGTATCGACTTTGTAAATGAGACGAAGTGCACAAAGCAAGAGGCTGATAATGAAATTGGTATGAACGAGGAAGGAGGCTCTCATGTTTAATTACGATGAATGGGCCAATCCTGAATATTTATGGGCATTATTGCTTATCCCGGCTTTAATAGCTTGGTATTTGTTACGCAACAAAAAAAGGGATCCCGAACTTGTTTTCTCGGATAACCAGGTGTTTGCCGATATGCCCCCTAGCCCGAAAATATATCTTGTTCATTTACTTTTTGTAATCAGGCTGTTTGTGATTGCCTTGCTGATCGTTGCTTTGGCCCGCCCTCAGTCCGTTTCTTCAAAGCAAAACATAAATATTGAAGGGATAGATATAGTAACTGCCCTGGATGTTTCGAGCAGTATGCTTGCCCGCGACCTTCAGCCAAACCGTTTGGAGGCTGCAAAGGCCGTCTCGAAGGATTTTATCTCGAAACGCCCCAACGACAGGGTAGGTCTTGTGATTTTTAGTGGTGAGGCCTTCACACAGGTTCCTTTGACAACCGACCACCAAATGATATATTCCCTTTTTAGGGAAATAGAGAGCGGTATGATTGAAGATGGCACCGCCATAGGCGATGGCCTGGCAACTTCCGTTAGCCGGCTTAAGGATTCGCAAGCCATTTCAAAGGTCATAATCCTGCTCACCGATGGTGTCAACAATGCAGGCTCCATCGACCCGCGCTCGGCCGCCGAGCTTGCCAGGATGTACGGGATAAGGGTTTATACAATAGGAGTTGGTACTCAGGGCTATGCTCCATATCCAATGCAGACCCCTTTCGGTGTACAAATGCAAAATGTTGAGGTTCAGATAGATGAGGATTTGCTCAAGGAAATTGCAAAGGCCACCGGTGGCAGATATTTTAGGGCACAGGACAATAAATCGCTTAAAGCGATATATGATGAAATAGATAAGCTGGAAAAGTCGAAGATCGATGTGCAGGAGTTTAAGAGGAAACATGAGAAATTTATGGGCTTTGCACTATGGGCCTTGGGCTTATTTGTTTTGGAAGTTGTATTGAGATTCATGGTTTTCAGGAAATTCCCCTGATGAAAAACTAAAAAATTAAATTGATGATTAGATTTGCCAACATAGAGTATTTTTGGTTCCTGCTTCTGGCGGTAGTGTTTTTTGTCTTGTATCTTTTGTTCAATTCGTGGAAAAAAACAGCCTCAAAGAACTATGCCAGCGCAAAACAGTTGGACGGTATCAACCCAAGCTCATCGGAGATCAAGCCTGTATTCAAATTTATTTTGCTTTTGATCGGACTCGTATTTATAGTGATAGCCCTTGTTGACCCACAGATTGGGTCCAAGCTGGAAAAGGTGAAGCGCGAAGGTATCGACCTTATGCTGGTCCTGGATGTTTCGAGTTCGATGATGGCAGAGGATGTTAAGCCCAATAGGCTTGTGCGTTCCAAAATGGCCATCTCAAACCTTATCGACAAACTTGAGGGCGATAGGATAGGGATAATCGTCTTTGCAGGAAACGCATATAAACAGCTTCCTTTGACAACCGACTATTCGGCTGCTAAATTATTTCTCTCGGCCGTTGACACAAAGATAGTCCCATCGCAGGGAACTGCCATAGGGGAGGCAATCGACATGTCGGCAGAATCCTTCGACGAACAAGAACATAATAAAGCCATCATAATTATTACCGATGGCGAAAACCACGAAGACGACGCTGTGGAATCGGCAAAAAAGGCGTATGAACAGGGTATTAAAGTGTTTACTATCGGGATGGGCTTGCCTGACGGAGCCCCGATACCCATTTATAACGACTATGGCGGCAGAACAGGGTTTAAAAAAGACAAAGATGGAAAAACCGTTGTTACCAAGCTTGACGAGGATATGCTCAGGCAGATAGCCGCCGCCGGAAATGGCGCTTATGCAAGGGCCAACAATGGTAGCAGCGGGTTGAGCAAGATATTTAACGAGATCAACAGTATCCAGAAAAAAGAAATCGAATCGAAACAATTTACTGATTATGAGCATCGTTTTCAAATATACATCATTGCGGCATTATTAATTTTGTTGATGGAGCTGCTAATCGGTAAGCGCAAAAGTAAATGGGCAGGCAAGGTGGACCTGTTTGGTAAAATGGAGAAAAAATGAAAAAATGAAGGCTTCCTATAAACATATAATGATACTGGTTCTTGCCCTTGCAAGCATTAACATCTTCGCCCAAAGCGAGAAGAAACTTGTTCGGAAAGGCAATAATTTATACGAAACCGATAATTATACCGATGCGGAAATAGAATATCGCAAGGCCATAACGAAAAAACCGGATTATACTAAGGGGAAATTCAACCTGGGCGATGCAATGTATATGCAGAAGAATTATGACGAATCGTCGAAATTGTTCGATGAATCATCCGGGTCATCTAAAAATAAGGACATTAAGTCCTCGTCATATTATAATTTGGGCAATAGTTTGCTCAGCCTGAAAAAATATAGGGAAAGCATGGAGGCTTATAAGAATGCCTTGAGGATCGATCCCGATAATCAGGACGCTAAATATAACTATGAGTATGCCCGAAAAAAAATGATTGAGCAACAGCAAAAAAACCAGGACAAGGACAAGGACAAGGATAAAAACAAGGATAAAAACAAGGATAAGGACAAAAAGGACAATAAAAAGGACAATAAAAACGATCAGCAGAAGCAAAATCAGGATAAGAATGATCAGGATAAAAAAAACGATCAGCAGAAGCAAAATCAGGATCAGAAAAAAAATCAGCAACAGCAAAAACAGCCGCAGCAGATCAGTAAACAGGATGCTCAACGAATGCTGGATGCTTTAAAGAACGACGAGAAAAAAACTTTGCAGAAATTACAAAGAGCAAAAGCAAAGTCGGCTAAATCGACTAAAACGGATATCGACTGGTAATTAACAATATATATAAATCGAGTTTTGGTTTAAATAAATCATATTTTTGAACATTATTTAATGATGAACGTAAAAAAGATAACATTTCTATTTGTTGCACTGATATTCAGTACATTATCCTTTGCTTTGCAAAAAAGCACCAAGTTTGTCGCAAGTACTGACAATTCTGTCATGGTGGGCGATAGGTTTAGGGTAACTTACGAATTAAACGCAAACGGAAGTGGGTGCCGGGCACCAAACTTTGGTAAGTTGCACAGGCTTTCGGGTCCCAACACATCCCAGAGTTCATCGGTTGAGTATATAAACGGGAATTACCATCAAAGCGTTACGCAAACATTTACGTATATATTAACGGCCTCGGAAGAAGGTACATATATGATATCGCCTGCCTCGATATTTGTTGACGGCGAGACCGTAAGGTCGAACAGTTTAACTATTAAAGTGGTGAAGCGCACTGGCAACACAGCCCAGGCCGGTAGCGGAAACAGCACGGCTTCGCAAAGCGGAAACAATATGGCTTCACAAAAGGGAAGCACTTCGTCAAACGGGGCTTTGAGCGATGAGGACGTTTTCCTGAAAACAATTGTCTCAAACAGGAATCCGTATCTGGGGGAACAGATAATAATAACTAACCGTATTTATACCAAGGTAGGTATTTCTAACTTAAGCATGGACAAATCGCCATCGTACGAAGGGTTTTGGTCCAAGAGTTTATCCGATGACAAACAACTGAAACAAAGCCGGCAGATTATCGACGGGCAGGAATATATTGTTGCAGATATCAGCAAATATGCGCTTTTTCCGCAGAAAAGCGGAATACTTAAAATTAAACCTACTGAGCTAAAATGCGTTGCGCAGGTCCAGGTTCAAAACAAAAGACATGGAAGTCGCGACCCTTTCGATGATTTCTTCAGCGATCCTTTTTTTAACAGGAACATAAAAAACGTCGATGTGTTCCTGAGTTCCAAAGAAATTACGGTAAACGTAAAGCCTCTTCCCCAGGAAGGTAAACCGGAAAGTTTTACAGGGGCGGTTGGTAAATTTTCATTTAATGCACAACTCGACCATGATACAATTTCGACTAATGACGCCTTAACCATAAGCATAAAGCTTAGCGGTGCCGGAAATCTCGAGCTTGTAAACCCGCCTAAAATTAATTTTCCCATTGATTTCGAGACTTACGACCCAAAAATCAGCAACAATATCAGGACTGGCTTAAAGGGCGTGTCGGGGATCAAGAAGATTGAATATCTGGCTATTGCCAGAAACCCGGGCGACTTTGTTGTCAAGCCTCTGGAATTTAGTTATTTCAACCCGTCGGATAAAAAATATCACATTATTAGTGCCGGGCCTTATAACATCAACGTCATAAAAGGTGCTGGCTCGTCCGGAGGCGGTATTTCGTATAGTTCTTCGGCCCAGGAGGATATAAAATATATCGGCAAGGACATCCATCATATTAAACAAACGGATTTTGAACTGCTTAAAGTAAATGATTTTTTATTCGGTAGCCTGGCATATTACCTGGCGATATTTGCCCCCCTGGTCTTGCTCGTAGTTTTTGTCTTGGTTTTCAGGCAACAACAAAAGCGCAAAGGCAATGTTGCGTTGATGAAGACAAGAAAGGCGAACAAGATTGCTAAGAGCAAGCTTTTGAAGGCCGAGAAGTTGATGAAGGTAAATGACGACAAGGAATTTTATAATGAACTGGCACAGGCCTTATGGGGCTATTTGTCGGATAAGTTCCTTATACCACAGGCTGAGCTGTCAGTTGAGAATATCACTGATATGTTGACTTCCAGGCAAGTTGACGACGAAATAACAAATGGCTTTGTCAATGCCCTGAACAATATAGAGTTTGCCCGGTTCGCGCCCGGCGATGCCGCAAATAAGATGAAGAGCATATATCATGAAAGTTTAAACGCAATTACTTTAGCCGAGAAGGCATTGAAATAATATGAAGAACCTTATAAATATATTGTCAGTTGTTTTATTGAGCCTTGCAAGTTCATTTGCCATGGCCAGTTCTCATAAAGAGACTATTGAAAAAGCAAACCAATTATATAGCCAAGGCCTTTATGATTCAAGCTTGGTAATGTATAACAGTGTACTGGCCGATAATTACCATTCGGCGGAACTCTATTATAATATTGGTAACGCATACTTTAAGAACAACAATGTCCCTGCTGCGATATTGTTTTACGAGAAAGCCCGTAAGCTTGCCCCCAATGATGAGGACATCCTATATAATTTGAGCATCTGCAACAGCATGATCGTAGATAAGATTGAAAAAGTACCGACCTTGTTTTATAGGCAATGGTGGAATTATTTCTACGAGATGTTCAATGCAAATTCGTGGGCCGTCTTGTCCTTGGTTATTTGGTCGGCGTTTCTTGTCGTGCTCGGGTTTTATATTTTATCCAAATCGCGATCGTCGAAGAAATTATCTTTCTACCTTGGTGTATTGCTATTAATTGCCTCAGTGGGAAGCATTGGTCTTGCATCGCAGAAGTATTATTATACCAAGAGGAATAAGGACGCGATAATATTTACGCCTACAATAACCGTGAAAAGTTCACCTACGGCATCTTCCGTTGACTTATTTGTTGTGCACGAGGGAACGAAAGTGAGAATCCTGGATAAGGTTGACAACTGGAATAAGATCAAGATACAGGATGGAAGTATCGGATGGCTTCCCGCGGATGCTATGAAATTGATTTAGAAGCCTCCTTTGACTATATTTGCACCTTTTGCAATATTGATTAATGATTGTCATGTTTAATAAACGACCCATATTGCTTTCCGTGCTTTGCCTTGCTTTCATTGTCTTATGTTTTTCTTCTTGCTTAAAATCAAAAAGACCCGGTATTCCAAAAGATGTGATTTCCGTTTTGGATATTGCAGGCATCAACAAGCCCCAGCTTACTAAATTCATCCTCAACTGCATGGAGGCCGACGATTCGCTGAAACTGGACGCGTGCTATTATCTGTTAAGCTACTCCCATAGGAATTATACCTCGTTTTACAGTTTGAAGGATTCCCTGGGCAATACCTATAACATTAATCCAGGGCGTTTTAGCAACCTCAGGGAAATACTGATGCATATCGACAGCCTCGAGAAAGCCTATGGTCATCTGGAGTATAAAGCCGATTCGTTCTCAATTGACTTTGAAAGTCTTAGTTCGAGACAATTTACGGATGACCTGTTTGTTGCCTTCGACACATATAATAACAACAAGGAATGGTTGAGCTACGATTATTCTACTTTCAAGAAGTATATTTTACCATATAGGGTTGCGAACGAAATTGTCGAGCCGTTCAGGAAAAAGCTTCGCGGGCTGCTAAATGACGAGCTCGACAATGAATTGTCGTTCGAGCAAAATGCCCAAAAAGTAAATCGTAAGATAAACTCATTGATACAATATGATGAGAGATATGTGAAAACAATGCATCGGCCATTAATCGATGAGCTGCTGGAAACCGGGAAAGGCAATTTGGAAACCATTAATATTTTTAAGGTAAAGGCTTTTCGAGGCCTGGGTTTTGCTGCTGCAATGGATTATACACCGGCATTGTCCGATACCAACGGCTGGCTGGCATGGACAACGGTTATTGCCCCTGATGGGAAAGAAACACATCTGGGCGTATGCGACGGGGAGCTGTCAGAACCAATTATCAGGTCGCTGGCTAAAATCTACCGACGGACATATTTTGCTGACAGCAACAGCTTGTTCTCGATAAAGAGCATAAAAGAAAGCACCCCGCCCTATTTGGGCCATTATAACTATATTGATGTAAGTGGCTTATATGGAAATGATTATAGGTTCGCAAAAAAAACCAGCTCATCGCAAAAATATTTGTTTACGGCAGTTTATAACGATGGGAAATGGAAGGCAGTGGATTGGTCGCTAAACAATGATTCGTTAATGACCTTCGACAATATGGCGGAGAATGTAGTTTATCTACCTGCCAAATGGGAAGATAAAAGATGTTTGGCCATTGAATACCCTTTTGTTTTTAAAAATGGCGATATGCAAGTTTTTAGGCCGTTATTAAAAACAAAAAACTTTGAACTAAAATATTATGCTTCGGCCAAGCACCTGATGGCGGGGGTAGAATACAAGCTTTATTATTGGGATAATGCCTGGAAAGCCATCGATGATTTTAAATATCAAGGCCATAGCATAACAGCCTCGTTGCCGCTTAACACTATTTACCTGATTAAAGATGACGATATTTTTCATGATGAAAGAATATTTGCAATGGAGGATGGCAATCAGGTGTTTTATTAAAACCTGCAACCATATATAACTTTCATATAATCCTTGTTCCGTTTTGTTCGTTTTACAAGCTTAGGGCCAACATAACGTGCAATGTTGAAATGATACTGCATGCCTATGCTGCCCACGAAGAGTTGGTCGAATTTCCATCCGTCAACCCAATTGTCGAGTTTGTCATTTGTTATCGTGCGCATCTGCCCGTCGATAAAAACCGAGAACTTTTGTGAGACCCTATAATCCAATGTCAATCCCATGGGAATTACTATGCCGCTATTGAAAGTCTTGGCATCAACATTGCTGCTTGCCGATTCTTCCGGAGGAGTTGTGTTTGCGTGCTGGTAACCGCTGTTCCAGATCGCATATCCAATACCCAGATAGTAAACTGCGGAAAACTTTTTGTCTGCACGATTAATAGAGACCAGATCCACGATGTCAATCGAAGGTAAGATGGAAAAATCCATATACTCCCCTGCAAGATAATATTCAACCGGGAATGCTTTGTTGTTTGCCCCTTTTTTGCTTCGTAGCCTCGATAAAAACAAATCTGCCCTAAGGCTGAAATACGAATTTACTTTTTTCGATATCGCTATGCCCGCGGAAAGTTTCGCCTCGGCACGAAGCTTTTCCCATTTGTCGTCATGGCTAACATCGCCATAATATTGAGTTTTGCCGACATATAGGCTAAGTCCCCAGCAGTCGGCAAATTGTGTTTCGTTTTCTAGAAAAGACTGTGGAAATAACCAACTGTTGCTGAACACTATCAGCATCAGCAATAAAAACCCTAGACGGCTCTTTTTATAAGTCATGCTATTCCTGCTTTGTTTGTAAATGTACAATCGTATTGATAAAAAAACTCATTGTGTTTAAGTAGTTAATACCAATTAATTGTTAATAATTAGGGGCAAATATAGTTTATTTACAGGGAGTTGTCAAGTTTATTTAAGTAAACACCTGCGTTTTACCTCTTCAGTTCCTTGCTCAACGGGATTCGTCTCCCATCTTTATAAACTACAACAAAGGCGTCGGTGATACCTTTGTTTTTCAGCAAGCGTCTGTGGTTCACGGCATCCTGATAGCTTGTGAACTCGCCGGAAGAATAGCGGTAAACGCCATCTTGAAATACTTCATAAATGTCGCCGCTCAAATTATATTTGTTCCTTAAATAACTAATGTTGTTAAGTTTCTTTGATTTAGCAAGTATTTGCACGCGGTAAACAATGCCATTGACATTTGCTTTTTTTGCCGGTACGATCAAGAGTGCATCCGGGGCAGGCCTGACGGATTTCTTAATGTTGATCTTAGCCTGGTTGGAGGCTTTATAATCCATATCGTAAATTGGTATTTCACCTATGACTTTTTTCCTGGGGCTTGCTGTTTCCGGTTTTGGCTTTGTAATTGGCTCCTCATCTTCTTTTTTGTCTTTTTCCTCGTAAGATGTTTGCCTGGGAGCCCTTTTCTTGACTTTGGCCTTGCGTTTGCCAAAACCGGGATTTATATAGTATGAAATTCCAACGCCCATAAAGAACAATTGGTCGTATTTGAAGCCGCCGCGCCAGATATCAACATCATCGTTCAATACGGTCCTGAAATCACCTACGGCGTTTACTGCCCATTTGGGGCTGATGCGATAATTGATCCCTAGCCCCAGGGGGACTACGGCGCCGCTTTTCTTATAGGTTTCGCCGCCGGTACTGCCAGCCACGGTGTTTCCTATCTCGCGGTAATCACCTGTCGTATTGTCGGTTAAGCCGGTTGACCAAAAGCCATAACCGATTCCTAGCCAGCCAAATGCGCTTAGTTTCCTTTTATAATCCCTTCCCCAGAACAAGTTATTGAAATCAACATAAGCCCTCAGGTTTATGTCGCCGTAATTTCCCAATAATGAAAAATCGACGGCAGCACCCGAGCCGTTAAGTGTTTTATGGCTTTCCACACAACCGTAATAGCCATTTAGCCCGACTGCAAAAACAGGCGAGAAATGTTTTTTGACGCCAATGCTTTGGGCAAATCCTGTTTCGCCGGAGAGTTTCTTGAAAAAACCCGAGCTGCTTGCATCGCCGTAAAACTGGCTAAACCCCAGCGAATAGTTTATCTCAAGATTGCCGGCAAATCCTTTCGATGAATTATTTGTCTTTTGAGCAAAGGTAAAACTACTTAGTATCAAGCTAGCTAAAAAGAAAAGGGATATGTTTTTAATCATCAAGTTTCTTATTATTCGCAATATTCCATAACATAATCGTGCGCCTGGCCAAAACCTAGTTCCAAGGCTTTGTTCCAATCTTTGCAGGCTCCGTTCAAGTCGTCAAGATAAAACTTGGACACGCCCCTGTTGAAATAATTCCTGACCCAGTTTGAATAGTCCATTAAGTCCTTTGGCTGAAGCGATAAAGCTTTGTCGAAATCACTAATGGCGTCGTTATACATTTCTTTTTTGCTATAGGCGTTGCCCCTGAAGGAATATATCATAAAGTCGTCGGTCTCGGGATTTTGGTCAACGGCTTTTTTGAAATATCTTATGGCATTTGTGTAATCGCCCATCTGATACCTTACAACCCCCCAATTATAATAGTTTTGATAAGAGCTGTCGTGTGCAATTGGCACCAGGCCTTCGTCAATATCGACAAGGTATTCCTGTGCGTCGCGGATAAACGACTTGAAGCTATTGGCCCTGAGTTCCCAGAAGGACCTGCTGATGTTAAGTTCCCAGGTTTCGTTATTCGTGTAGTAATCAACAAGGTATTCCTTGCGAAAGGTTTTCACTATATTAAACCTGAACACCTCGTCTTCTCCGTTTTTAATGGCATGGATACCCCAGACAAGGTTCCAGTTGTTTACGATCTCACCTTTTTCGACGGCAATAACGGCTTTCTTGATCTCGTCTTCCACTATACCGTCATCTTCAACGTAATTCCTGATTGTGCCGCGCGCAAAAGCATCCAGGTTTACTCCCCATTGAGTATTGTACTCAAAGTCGTCGGGTAGGATCTCGGCTAGTTTCTCGCCTTTAAAAATATAAAAATCGAAGGACTTGAAGCCTGTCCAGTCTTCCTGAAGTATGGGAAACTCGTATTGGCCGTCTTTGTAAAAATGAATAAAGGCAATATATTGGTCTTTCCCCACCATTACCCTTCGCAGCTGAAGCTCGATGATATTCGATTGGCCCAGTTTTTCTTTCGGTGTACGAGGTTTGGTCTTGTTTTCAAAAGAAAGGGGGATTCTGTTGATTTCCGACATCCATGCCCCATTGTCTTGAAGTGCCCAACCCTTAACCCTGTCGAGCCTGCTGAGCGGAGGACTTACGGTTGAGAAGTCTATCTCATCTTCAAGATGTGTGTATTCTTCCTGAGCGGGAACTATGGTGGCTGTAACCAAAAAATATAACGGAACCAATATGGATTTTATAGTTGCGAAACTAAAGTTCTTCATAAATAAATATTTACAATGATGCATTGTGTAAATTTATAAAAGATTATCAGCAAAGCTAGTGCAAGCATTAAAAAAAATTATTTTTTTATCAACAAAGGTACTGTGTTCGTAATTAGTTGTCGGTCAAATAAATAACAAACATCTGTCATGCTTGTCTTTAGTAAAGATTTACAATTTCCGATTTAAAGAAACTTCTTGGCAGCGGCAAAGGCGGCCTCGATTCCCGATTCGTCTTTTCCGCCTGCAATGGCAAGGTGGGCCTGGCCTCCCCCCCCCCTTTTATCAGGGGTGCGATTTTTTTAATAATGTCGCCGGCTTTTAAATTGCCTTTCTCAACAAGATCATCACTTAAGGCAACTACCAAGCTAACTTTGTTGGTTGATGCCGTGGCAATTACCACCATGATATTGTTTCGCGAGCTTCTCAGGTCGTGGGCAATGGATTTGACCTGGCCGGCATCAGCATCGATTTTAGCGGTAATTATTTTTATCCCCTTAATTTCTTCACCGGAATTTGCCAGGTCCTTGCTAATGCTCAGGGCTTTTTCCTTTTGCAGTTTTTCGAGCTGCTTATGCATTTTATTATTTTGATCCATCAGCTTTGATACTGCTGAAACAATATCGGCTTGGTTTTTCAATACCTTGCCAATCTCTTTCAAGGCATCAAACTTCTCATGGATCAGTTTGATGGCCGTTTCGCCCGTAACGGCTTCTATTCTTCTAATGCCGGCGGCAATTCCGCCTTCCGAGATGATTTTCATCAGGCCAATCTCGCCGCTTGCCTTAACGTGTGTGCCCCCACAAAGCTCAACGGAATAATCCGGGCTGAAAGTTACTACCCTGGCCTTATCGCCATACTTTTCGCCGAACAACGCAGTCGCACCTGATTCAATGGCTTTATCAATGGGGACATTGATTTTTATGTCGGCAGGGATATTTTCCCTGATCTTCTCATTTACGATGTTTTCAATTGATTTTAGCTCGTCGTCCGATAGTTTTGAGAAATGGGAGAAGTCGAAGCGAAGCCGCTCAGGGTTCACCAGCGAGCCTTTTTGTTCGATATGGGGTCCCAATACCTTTGCTAATGCGGCTTGCAGGAGGTGAGTGGCACTATGGTTTTTGGCCGTTGCCGATCGTTTTTCCGTATTTACTTTGGCAATAAATTCCTTTGAGATATCTTTAGGCAATGTATTGGCGAAATGTACCCAAAGGTTATTTTCCTTTTTGGTATCAAAAATATCTATCGTCCCGGTTTCGGAAACGAGCTTGCCGCTGTCGCCCACTTGGCCTCCCGCTTCGGCATAAAAAGGCGTCTTTGTTAAAACTATCTCGTAAGCTTTTCTTTTTTTTGCCCTTACCACCCTGTATTTCCGAATACGGGTTTTCGCTTGCAGTTCGCTATAGCCTACAAATATAGTTTCCTCCTGTGTGTCAGCAACTTCAACCCAATCCCCGGCATCAACGGCAGCTGCTGTCCGCGACCTGAGTTGTTGGGCTTGCAGTCCTGCGGCAAAGCCGTCCATATCCACGGTATAGCCTTTTTCCCGGGCCATCAGTTGTGTCAGGTCTATGGGGAAACCAAAGGTATCGAATAATTCAAAAGCAAAGCCGCCATCAATATTTTTATCTTTCGATGATTTGAGATAACTCTCGAACCTCTTGATTCCTTGAGCCAAGGTGCGCAGGAACGAAGTTTCTTCCTCAAGGATTACCTTTTCTATTATATCGTTTTGTTTTAGCAATTCGGGAAAGGTGTCGCCCATCATATTATTCAGGACAGGAAGTATTTTTGTTAAAAATGGCGTGTCGATATCCAGGAATGTGTAACCGTAACGAACGGCACGACGCAAGATCCGCCTGATGACATATCCCGCCCCCGTATTCGATGGAAGTTGTCCGTCGGCAATAGCAAATGCCACCGCTCTAAGGTGATCGGAAATAACCCTCATGGCTATATCTTTGTCTTCGTTATTGCCATAAGCGATTCCGGCATTTTCGGCAATCTTGCTTATCAAGGGGGTAAAAACATCAGTATCGTAATTCGATTGGACGCCTTGCATTACCATGCACAACCGTTCGAAGCCCATGCCCGTGTCAACATGTTTCGCGCTCAAGTTCTCGAGCCGGCCATTAGCAAGCCTGTTAAACTGGATAAAAACAAGGTTCCAGACCTCTATAACCTGAGGGTGGTCCTTGTTGACAAGTTCTCTTCCGTCAAGTTTTTCTTTTTCGGCCAAGGAGCGTATATCAACATGGATCTCGGAACAGGGGCCACATGGGCCGGTGTCGCCCATTTCCCAAAAATTATCCTTTTTCGACCAGAAAAGTATTTGATCTTCGGGAATTATTTTTTTCCAATTCGACAATGCTTCTCTGTCGATTTCAAGATTGTCGTTTTCATCACCTTCAAATACGGTAACATATAAACTGCTTTTGTCTATCTTAAGCACTTCGGTAAGAAATTCCCAAGCCCATTTTATTGCTTCTTTCTTAAAATAATCACCAAACGACCAATTGCCCAGCATCTCGAACATAGTATGATGATAAGTGTCGTGCCCGACTTCTTCGAGGTCGTTATGCTTTCCTGAAACCCTCAAGCATTTTTGAGTGTCGCTCACGCGCGGGTTCTTGATAGGTGCATTGCCGAGGAACAAATCTTTAAACTGGTTCATCCCGGCATTGGTGAACATTAGCGTAGGGTCGTTCTTTACTACCATAGGAGCCGAGTCCACTATGGTGTGCTCTTTCGATTCAAAGAAATCGAGAAAGGCTTTTCTTATCTCTGATGAAGTCATTTTCAGCCAGTTAACATTAAAATGTTTATAATTAAATTAATTTAAGGGTGCAAATTTACTCGAATTAATTAATTTTGCGTCCATCGAAACAAATTCTTATGGCTAGAACCAAGTATGTATTTAACACTAAAACACTTGCTTATGAGGAGCTTAAGCGTTCCAAAGG
Organism: Bacteroidota bacterium; assembly: GCA_024279935.1. Taxonomy (GTDB): domain Bacteria; phylum Bacteroidota; class Bacteroidia; order Bacteroidales; family F082; genus BM524. The sequence goes on along the minus strand of JAJRQZ010000051.1, from coordinate 18,683 downwards.
GCAGAAAATATTTCGTACATCTTTATTTTTGGTATCAAGCCTTGCACTGTCCATAGTCCTTGTCGTTATTTCTTTCATGTTTTTTGAATCGCCAAGGGAGAGGATGCAAAAGAGGGAGATCTCGCAATATCAGCTGCAAACGGAAATAATGAACGACCGATTGAACAAAATGCAAGTTGTCCTTGACGAACTGGCCGATAAGGATGATGATATTTACAGAATCATCTTCGAGGCAGAGCCGATTCCCAGGGAAATCCGGCAAGCGGGTTATGGTGGTGCCGACAGATATGCGGCGCTTGAAGGATATGACAATAGTGAGCTTTTGGAACAGACTGCCAAAAAACTGGATAAAATCGCCAGCCAGATATATGTGCAGTCAAAGTCGTTTGACGAGGTGTTCGAAATGGCCAAGAACAAGGAGGAAATGCTGGCAAGCCTTCCTGCAATTCAACCTGTCAACAATACTGACCTAAAGAGAATAGCATCTTATTATGGTTATAGGATAGATCCGATTTATAAGGTTCAAAAGTTTCATGCCGGGATAGATTTCTCTGCACCTAAAGGCACGCATATTTTCGCTACAGGTGATGGGGTGGTCGTAAAAACGAAAAAATCAAGGCGGGGTTATGGAAATACGATAGAGATTGACCACGGTTATGGATATCATACTTTTTATGCCCACACGAGTAAAATCCTGGTGAGAAAAGGTGATAAGGTCAAAAGAGGTCAGATAATAGGTGAGGTTGGGAACACAGGTAAATCCACTGCTCCGCATCTTCATTATGAAGTAAGGAAAAACAAAAGGGCCATCAACCCTATTTATTATTTCTATAATGATTTAAGCCCCGAAGAATACGAATTATTGCTTGACTTATCAAAACGACCTTCCCAGTCGCTCGATTAATGCCCAAATGTTATGCTCACTGAAAAGGTATATTATAAAATAGGTGAAGTTGCCGCTATGTTTAATGTAAACACTTCACTGATACGGTATTGGGAAGGCGAGTTCAAGAAAATAAAACCAAGGAAGAGCAGTAAGGGGACGCGGCTCTTTACCCGTAGGGATATTGATAATTTTAGGATTATACATGAGCTGGTGAAGGTTAAAGGAATGACTATTCAAGGAGCTAAGGATTATATAGAGAGAAAGGAAAAAGAGAATTCCTTTGGCAAAGTTGATGTTTTGAACACATTGCATAGAACCAAAGAAATGCTGCAGGAAATAAAGAATATCCTCGATAATAAATAAAACGGCATTTTTTATACTTTTACCCTAAATTTATTTTTATGCACAAGAATATCCTTATTATCTTTTTTAGTTTATTATTTGTTGGCAATCAGTTGTTTGGGCAAGCAGAAAGCACTCCGGCCAAGAGTCGTAAGGCGAACCTGAAGCAATTGCTGGATTACCGTTTCAGAGGAGGTTACTATTCGTTCGAGAGGTTGTTTTGGAAAACAGTGGAGTATCCGGAGGCTGCACAGAAAAATTGTGTTGTGGGAATACTGATCGTCCGTTTCGATGTTGATTGCGAAGGCACAATTAAAAACCTGCGAATCACTAATCCCCTCAGGTGGGGAATCGAGGCGCAAATCCAGAAATTTTTAAATAAAACCGTTGGGCACTGGAACAAATGCGAGGATGATAAATATACCAAATTCGAAGTGCCTATTCAGTTTACCATAAACGAGACCGAGACCAACTCAGCCGATGCCATGATTGTTTATCAGGTTGAACTCACGGGTTATACGTGTAAAAGCGATAGCTATTTTAAAGAAAAGCTTGAAAAGGCTCTTGAAAAAGAGCAGAAAAAAAAGTCGATTAGATATATCAGGGAACTTATAAGGCGCGACCCCTACAACAACGAATTTACAGAGATAAAAAGGAAGCTCCTTGAGGACAAGAAAAAGAAATAAATTAGTAAGATAGGAATGCCTGAACTGTTCAAACAACTTGATTATGGACTATTCTTGCTTATAAACGGGGCGAGCAACGGTTTTTTTGATGCTCTTATGGTCTGGGTAAGCTCAATGGCGCTCTGGACTCCCTTATATGTATTATTGGTTTATTTTATATTTCGTAAATACAAGACCAGGGGTTTTGTTGCTATTGGCTTTTTGCTGCTGGCCGTTGCCCTTAGCGACCTGGTATCAGTACACCTTTTTAAAAATGTCTTCCTCAGGTTAAGACCCTGCTACGAACCTGAGCTTTCCGGGATGGTGAAAAATATAGTTGGTTGTGGCGGGCAATATGGTTTTGTGTCCTCTCATGCCTCAAACAGCTTTGCCATTGTTGGAATGACGATCTTGCTTATGGAAGATAAATATAAGCACTTGAAGTGGCTTATGCCAATTTGGGGGACCTCAATAATGTATTCCCGGGTTTATTTGGGAAAACACTATCCATCGGATGTGGTTTTCGGTGCTTTGCTGGGATTATTGATTGCCTATCCGGTGTTTTTGTTGTTCAAGTTCACGACAGGCTATTTGTCGAGAAGCCTTACGAAGACATGACTTAGTTTGTTCATGCCCAGCAAGGAGGCTGCATTGCCTTTGTTTATAGCGATTTCGAGCATTCCGTTACTGGCAAACAAAGCCACCATCCCACCCGGGCGCACATCGGCATAAGAGTTGCTGACCTTATTCAATTCGTAGGAATTAAACCTTATCGCGAATTTTTTCCCGCTCACAACCTTATTGAAAAGCTCAAAATCGATATTGGTAAACAAATTCTCAAAATTATCGATATATGTGATTATACCTTTAATGCCCTCCTTATCCGATGAAGGTTCAAAGGGCAATTTGGCAATAAGCTCGGTTTTTTCATCACCCAGTTCCTCCATTGGTTTTGCTTGGGCAAGATGAATAGCAGCTTTCACAAATCTGTCGCGGCTCGAAAAAGTATTTACCGAGGAATCGAGAATAATATCCATTTCAACCATTTTATCGGGCGTTTTGTCAAACATCAACGAAAATATTCCGTTGTCGCATCCAATAAAATACTGATTGTCGTAAAAAATCACGGAATGGGCATGCGAAATCGATTCCTCGCTGCTGATACCTATGATGTGCACCGTTCCGTCAGGAAAACTTTTGTATGAGTTTTTTAAGATAAATGCTGCTTCAACAATATCGAACGGATTTATGCTGGGGCTGATATCAACAATGTTTGCATTTGGCATATACTTGTATATCATGCCTTTAACGCTGGCCTGATAGAAGTCGGTATAGCCCCAATCGCTGGTTATGGTGATAATGCCCATTATATTCCCTGATGATATTACAAAAGTAAAAACTAAGAATTGCTGATTTTCAAAATTATAAAATAAACTCATGGCATGCCCTTAATTTTAATAATTTTGATGCTTCAATAAAAAAGCAATTTATGAGTGAGGCAATCATACAGATCGATGTTGGGAATCCCGCGGAAGTTTACGGTGTGGCAGATAAATATCTTAACATTATAAAGGATTTATTCCCAAAGCTGAAGATCGTTGCCAGGGGCGACCTATTGAAGCTTATCGGCAACAAGGCTGAAATACTTGTTTTTGAACGGCGTTTCGACCTTCTGATGCTTCAATTCGACAAGTTCGGGAAAATTACCGAAGAAAACATAAAGGCAATTATGGGGGAGGAGGGCAAGGAGGAAAAACCCCTGGCCGAGACAGGTGATGACGTTTTGGTTTATGGCCGCCACGGCAGGTTAATCAAGGCGCTGACACCCAACCAAAAACTCATGGTTGAGAAAAGTGCCAGGAGCGATTTGGTGTTTGCAATAGGCCCGGCCGGTACAGGGAAAACATATACTGCTGTCGCCCTGGCGGTTAGGGCGTTGAAAAATAAGGAAATCCGAAAGATTATCCTAACGCGGCCGGCAATAGAGGCAGGTGAGAGCCTGGGTTTCCTGCCGGGCGATATGAAAGAAAAACTCGATCCTTATATGCAGCCTCTTTATGATGCTTTACGCGATATGCTCCCAACACGGAAGTTCCTTTCTTATTTGGAGGACGAGACAATAGAAATAGCCCCGCTGGCATTTATGAGAGGAAGAACGCTTAGCCATGCCTATGCGATTTTGGACGAGGCACAAAATGCATCGGAAAGCCAGTTGAAAATGTTCCTGACACGTATGGGGAAAAACTCAAAATTCATCGTTACCGGAGACATTACACAGGTTGACTTGCCAAAACATAAAAAATCGGGCATTATACAAGCTGAAAGAATATTGAAAAACATAAAAGGAATTCAGTTTGTACACCTCGACGGCAGGGATGTGGTCAGGCATAAACTAGTAACAAATATTATTAACGCATACGAAAGAGAGGATTAACTCATTCGATAAACAAAAGAATATTATTTTTGTGATATGTTTATGGATAGAGGAATAACAAGAGTATTAGAAAATAAAATAAATATGATGGCTGAAGCGATAAATAGAACCGATTTTGAATTCCCGGGACAAGTAAATGTTTACCACGGGAAAGTCAGGGATGTATATAACATAAACAACGAATTGTTGGTAATGGTTGCCAGCGACCGGATATCCGCTTTCGATGTGGTCCTGCCGAGGGCAATCCCGTTTAAGGGCCAGGTGCTGAACCAGATAGCCGAGAAATTTCTGGATGCCACCTCCGATATCGTCCCGAACTGGAAAATTGCCAGTCCCGACCCCATGGTCACTATTGGTAAATACTGTAATCCTTTTCCCGTCGAGATGATTATAAGAGGCTATTTAACAGGTAGCTCATGGAGAACCTATAAGTCAGGTGCGCGCGAGATATGCGGTGTGCCCGTGGCCGATGGCCTTAAGGAACACCAAAGGTTCCCGGAGCCTATTGTTACCCCGACGACTAAGGCCACCGAAGGTCATGATGAAGATATCTCGAAGGAAGAAATCCTTAAACAGGGATTGGTTTCTGCGGGCGATTATGAAAAACTTGAAGATTACACCAGGAGGTTGTTTCAAAGGGGTAGTGAGATTGCCGCAGAAAAAGGACTTATCCTTGTTGATACGAAATATGAATTCGGAAAAGTTGGCAGTCAGATTTATTTGATAGATGAAATTCATACACCTGACTCGTCGCGGTATTTTTATGCCGATAAGTATGATGAGCTGTTTGCCAAAGGCGAACAGCAAAAGCAGCTGTCAAAAGAGTTTGTCCGCGAATGGCTCATGGAAAATGGGTTTCAGGGCAAGGAAGGGCAAAACGTCCCTGACATGAGCGATAAATTTGTCGAAAGTGTTTCGGAGCGCTATATCGAACTCTACGAAAAAGTTACCGGGGAAAAATTCATTAAAGTGCCAACTGAGACGGTTGTTGAAAGGATAGAGGCGAATGTCAATAATTTCCTCCAAAATTATTGAGGCTATGTAGGAAGCTGCTATTGAGCTTATTGTACTGCTCCAACAAGGTTTAACAATAACTGTGAAGTGTTTTCGTCGCCGCTAAGCTTTACTTCTTTTGAGACCTCAAGTAAAAGACGCTTTATTATCGTTTTGTTGGAGCAAGGCAGGAAATGCGATTTCTCAGGCTTGATGTTCATGTTTTGAACGAAGTTGACAACCTCGTTCTTTGTGAAAACAGCCCCCTTATTCATTGCGTTAAGATAAAACAATATTTCATTCTGAACATATTCCTCTGTAGGTTTTAAGTTTATGGTTTCGTCAAGGTAGCAGAGGATAAAATGCCCCGGAAGATCGACGCCATAAACAGGGATATGCAAGCTTTGTGCGATTGCAAGGTAAAAAATGCCCAGCGACAAGGAGTTGCCTTTCTTCTTGTCCAAAAGATGATCGAAGATATAAAGGTTAAGCTTATTGCCGTTTGGCGTCCTCTGTCCGGAAAAACTATAATAGTCGTAGATAATATGATTAAGAACCCTTATTTTTTCCAGTGCGGTGAGATTGTCGTTTAATTCAAGCCAGACGTCGCGGCTAATCTGCTCGAATTCAGTCAGGTATTTTTCAACATCCAAATCCGGGTTAAGGATTCTTGAAACTGCCATAAAGGCGACCAGCAAATCCTTGCCTTCATCATCGGACCATAAACTAAGAACATTGAAAGTCTCGTTAAAGTAAATTTCATTTATTAGTTCTTTAATACGCTTTGTGTGGGTTTCGTTTACGGCCTCGTTGCATGCGTCGCGCAGGTAGGGTACAGCCTCGGATCCATAAGCGCCTATTTTTGAACGTATTGCCACAAAGTTTTCTTCACCGGGCTCATCCAAAAGGCTTATCAACGCTTTTAACTCCAAAAATGATTCAGTTTGTACGTCCATCAAATAAATTTACGAAGTAAAAATAGGACATGCAAAGCAATAAAACAGTGTTGGTTTATATTAATTAATCACAATCAATTGTTAATTATTCCATTTAACAATAAATATGTAATATATATTAAATCAGCATATTACATGGTATAAGCCAATGACCGCAAACGATTTCGGGCAACGGCGTGATTATGAATCAAACCACCTTATAAAACCTTTACGAGGAAATAATTCTTTTTGCCTTTTTGAACAAGGATATATTTGTCATTTAGAAGGTCGGCGCCCGAGATTATATAATCATCTTTTATTTTCGATTTATTTATGGAAACCCCATTCTCCCTGAGCATCCTTCTTGCTTCGCCATTCGATTTGAAGGCGCCGGCTTTAGCCGAAAGGAATTCTAAAAGAGGAATTCCGTCCTCGAATTCTTGTTTTGATATTTCGGCCTGCGGCACTCCTTTGAATACACTTAATAGTGTTTTTTCGTCAATGCTCCTGAGCATCCCGGTGGTTGCTTTACCAAATAATATTTCTGATGCGCTCGTCGCCGATTCATAGTCCTTTTGGCTATGGACCCTGATCGTGATATCCTTGGCAAGGGTTTTTTGAAGCAGCCGAAGATGTGGCGCCTCCTTATGTTCTTTTATTAAGTTGCCTATTTCCGGGCCGCTCAGAAGGGTAAATATCTTAATGTATCTCTCGGCATCCTCATCGCTTACGTTCAGCCAGAACTGATAGAACTCATAAGGTGAAGTCCGTTGCGGGTCCAACCAGATGTTCCCGCTCTCGGTTTTCCCGAATTTCCCGCCGTCGGCTTTTGTAATTAACGGGCATGTTAGGGCGAAAGCATTGTTTTCGTGTCCTAGCTTCCTCCTGATAAGCTCAGTGCCAGTAGTAATATTCCCCCATTGATCTGCGCCTCCCATTTGAAGCTTGCAGTTTTCATGCTCATAAAGATATAGGAAATCGTAGCCTTGAACCAGTTGGTAAGAAAATTCGGTAAACGACATGCCTGATTTGCTGTCGGCGCCAATTCGTTTTTTAACCGAATCCTTTGCCATCATATAGTTAACCGTGATATGTTTGCCGATATCGCGAATAAATTCCAGGAAACTGAAGTCCCTCATCCAGTCATAATTATTTACAAGTTTTGCTCTGTTTGGTATATCCGATTCAAAATCAAGGAATTTCGACAACTGGTTTTTAATGCCTTCTTCATTTTTGCGGAGCTCCGCTTCGCTCAAAAGGTTGCGCTCAGCCGATTTCCCCGATGGGTCGCCTATCATTCCGGTGGCACCACCAACAAGCGCAATGGGTTTATGCCCGGCAATTTGCAGGTGTTTGAGCATCATCACCCCGACTAAATGGCCAATATGCAAGGAATCGGCAGTCGGGTCAATGCCAACATAACCGGCGGTCATGCCCTTTAACATCTGCTCCTCGGTTTCAGGCATTACATCATGTATCATGCCCCTCCACCGTAATTCTTCCACGAAGTTTTTTATATCACCCACTATTCTTAGATTTTTTAGCAAAAATAGAATATTTTGAATATAAAGTCAGTGCAATTCTTTGATTTTCCCGTCAACTTCATAAAGCATGTCCTGCATTAACAAAACCATTTCAGAATGACAAACCCCTAAACCAAGCTTCAAAACTAAGCAATCCAATAACCAAACCATTCCACCATTGTACCATTAAACCATTGCACCATTGCACCATTGCACCATTAAACCATTGCACCATTAAACCATTGCACCATTAAACCATTGCACCATTAAACCATTGCACCATTAAACCATTGTACCATTAACTATCGCACCATTAAACCACCAATCAAATTATTTCCTTACTTTGCACAATGATTTTAGTTACCGGGGGAACAGGATTGGTTGGCGCCCACTTGCTTTATAAATTGGTAAGTGCGGGCGAAAGGGTTTTTGCGCTAAGGCGGAAGACATCGCTTACTGACAAAACAAAATACATATTCTCTTGTTATGCTGATGATTACGACCAAGTATTTAATAAAGTCAACTGGATAGAAGGCAACATCCTGGACTACGAATCCTTATTAAATGCGTTTGAGGGAATAGAGTATGTTCATCATTGTGCCGCATCGGTTTCCTTTCGGTCGGCGGATAAAAACACTTTGGTAAAAACGAATATAGAGGGAACGGCCAATATAGTGAATGCTGCTATGGAGTCGAGGATAAAGAAGCTGCTTTACGTGAGTTCCATTGGTACTTTGGGAAGGGCCGGCAACAACGGAATAGTAACAGAGGAAACGGCGTGGAACTCCAAAAAGACATCTGTGTATTCAACAAGTAAGTATTATGCCGAACTGGAAGTATGGCGCGGCATGGCAGAAGGATTGAATGCCGTGATCGTCAACCCATCGATCATCTTGGGTCCGGCCGACTGGAACTCAGGCAGCGCCAGGCTTTTTAAGACCATGCACGACGGATTGCCGTTCTATACATCGGGCATAAACGGATTTGTTGATGTGCAAGATGTCGTAAACATAATGGCTATGCTCATGAAGAGCGAAATTTCAGGGGAAAGATTTATTTTAAATGCCGAAAACGTATCCTATAAGAGGCTGTTCAGCCAGATGGCAGGATTCCTGAGAGTTAATCCTCCAAAGTATGAAGCAAAGAGATTTTTAAGCGAATTAGCCTGGCGGATTTTGTGGATAAAAGGTCTGTTGACAGGAAAAAAATCAGCGATAACCAAGGAAACATCAGAAACAGCACGACAGGCTTACAAATATTCGAATAAAAAAATAGTTTCCCTTACGGGATATGATTTCATGAAAGTTGAGGACAGCTTAATGAAAAATTCAGCATTTTTCCTAAAAGACTTTTGCTAAAAGTTATTTCTCCAGAACCACAAAAGCATTTGCCATTTCCTTAACATGGGATATCGATAGATGAATTGATTTAATTTGCTGTTGCTCAACGTACTCCTTAACTTTTCCGTGAGCTTTGATGAAAGGCTTTCCTAATTCGTCGTTCAGTATTTCAATTTCCTTGAAGGCCATTCCGTAGCGGTAGCCGGTTCCCAAAGCCTTGAAAAAAGCCTCTTTTGCAGCAAAACGGGCAGCATAGCACTGGTCCTGCGTTACTTTCCCTTTTTCACAATATTTTTGCTCAGCTTCTGTATAAAGCTTCTTGCGTAAAGCATCATTGTTTTCAAGATGCTTTTCCATACGTTTAACTTCGATTATGTCAGTTCCTATACCAAAAATCATACTCATGGGGTTTGTGAATTAGAGACTAGCAGATTGTGGCACTCGATTTGATGGCAAGCAAGCTTTTTTTGCCCACCATCCAGATCGTATTATTCTTTATGTCAACTACCCACAGGCCGCCATAAACTATTAACCAACAACAAATTACCAATAACTATTTAATCACGCCTAATTCTTTTCCGACTTTTGTAAAAGCGGCGACAGCCTTGTCGAGATGTACTGTTTCATGGCCTGCCGATAGCTGAACCCTGATGCGGGCTTCTCCTTTCGGTACAACCGGATAATAGAATCCAATTACGTAAATACCTTCTTCCAATAGTTTGGCAGCCATATCCTGCGATAGTTTGGCATCGTAAAGCATAACTGCGCAGATAGCTGATTTAGTTGGTTTTATATCAAATCCGGCGGCTGTCATCCTGGCCATGAAATAATCGGTGTTGCTATGAAGTTTATCCTGTAAGTCGTTGGTAGCACTCATCATGTCGAACATGCGGATACCGGCATTAACAACTAGCGGAGGTAATGAATTCGAGAACAAATAAGGGCGCGAGCGCTGGCGCAGCATCTCGATGATTTCTTTTTTGCCGGTTGTGAAACCGCCAACGGCGCCTCCGAAAGCCTTACCGAGAGTGCCGGTGATGATTTCAACCTTTCCCCTGAGATTAAAATACTCTGTTACCCCCCTGCCGGTTTTTCCGACCACACCTGCCGAATGGCATTCGTCAACCATTATCATGGCATCGTATTTTTCTGCAAGCTCGTGCATTTTATCAAGGGGGGCAACATTGCCGTCCATCGAGAAAACACCATCTGTAACTATCAAACGGAAACGGTTCGACTGTGCTTTTTTGAGTTCCTCTTCAAGGGCGCCCATATCGGCATTCTGATAACGGTAGCGCTGGGCTTTGCAAAGGCGTACGCCGTCAATAATACTTGCATGGTTCAGGCTGTCGCTTATGATTGCATCCTCTGCTGTTAAAATTGGTTCGAAAACACCACCATTTGCGTCAAATGCAGCAGCATATAAAATAGTATCTTCCGTTCCGAAAAAAGCGGCAATCTTACTTTCCAAGGTTTTGTGCAAGTCGGTTGTGCCACAGATAAACCTCACCGACGACATTCCGTAACCATGGCTGTCGAGACCCTCTTTTGCAGCCTTGACCAGTTCCGGGTGATTTGACAGGCCAAGATAGTTGTTGGCACAGAAGTTTAAAACTTCCTGGCCTGTATTTATCATTATCTCAGCCTGTTGCGGGCTTACAATAACTCTTTCGTCCTTATACAAACCTGCTTTGCGTATGCTGCTTATTTCAGCTGTGAGATGGTCTTTAATTTTTCCGTACATGATTATTTATGTTAAGATAGTGTGTTTTTAAATAAAAATCAAAAATAGTAATTATTACGTATAATTTGGACCATGACGGATATTAAAGGTCAAAATCCATTGACCGATACACCATATCTGTTCATTGGTTTTCATATACGAAAAATAACGATCTTTGTAAAAAAAATCAAATGAAACATCCATGTTTAATTTTAAACACACAGGAAAATGATTATTATGCAAAAATACATTCATCGGATTAAGCGGATTTAACGGATGTTTTTCGCTTGCGAAAAACTAAGATCCGCATAATCTGTTAAATCCGATGATAAATATAATATGCTAGATGACAATTAATTACAAAATTATAAACAGATGAAAATAGCATCTTTGGTGTCGGGGGGAGTTGATAGCTCGGTAAGTATTCCGCTATTGAAGGAACAGGGCTATGACCCCCACATATTTTATATTAAGATCGGGATGGAGGACCAGTCAGCATTTATGGACTGTCCCTCGGAGGAGGATATAGAGATTACTTCATGGATAGCAAAAAAATATAATTGCAGGTTCGACATAGTCGATTTACAGAAGGAATATTGGTCGTCAGTGGTTGAATATACAATAGAAACAGTAAAAAACGGTCTTACGCCCAACCCGGATATCATGTGTAACCTGCTAATAAAATTTGGTGCCTTCAAAGAAAAATACGGCCATGAGTTCGACAAGATATCCACCGGTCATTACGCTTCGAATTATGAAACGGATAAAGGCGTTTTTTTAAGCACTGCTGTTGACAGGATGAAGGACCAAGCCTACTTTTTGGGCCAGATAAGTTATGGTCAGTTGGAAAAAACCATGTTCCCTATCGGCCATCTGCCCAAGGCAAAGGTAAGGGAAATAGCCCGTGATATGAGGTTACCCAGTGCAGAAAGGCCTGATAGCCAGGGGATATGCTTTTTGGGCAAGATAAACTACAACGATTTTATAAAAGCCCAAATAGGGGAGATGCCGGGAGAGATCAGGGAGTTGGAAACCAACAAACTGCTGGGCGAGCACAAGGGGTTCTGGTTTCATACCATCGGGCAGCGAAAAGGTCTTGGCTTGAGCGGAGGACCTTGGTTTGTGGTTAAGAAAGATATTGGGAACAATATAATTTTTGTTTCAAACGGATATGATCCGGCAAGCCAATATTCCAATACCATTCCCTTGGAAGACCTGCACTGGCTTAACATCAATCATGATTATTCTTCCCTTAGCGATATCAAGTTCAAGATTCGGCATCAGCCGGAATTCAACAAGGGCAAGCTGGTTATTGATGCTGAGGGGAATAAGATTATTAGCGAGAAGGGGATTTCGGGTATTGCCCCAGGGCAGTTTGCAGTTATATACGATTTGGATGAAAAGACTTGTATAGGAAGCTCGGCTATATCAGAAAGGTAATAGTTGTGATGCAGGGCAAGGATTATATTGTTGAAGCCCAAAATGTTATGAATAGCAACAAGAATGGCTTATGCTATCTTAAAAGAGTCGCTATCTCATCGGCGGCACGCCCCGAGGCACCTTTGTTGCCAAGTCTTTTCCGCAGTTCATCGTATTCCAACAAAATCTCCTCCCTTTTCTCCCCATCGAGTATTTGGCCTAACTCCCGTCTGAGATTTTCCGGGTTTAAATCCGACTGTATGAGCTCTTTTACAACCTCCTTGTCCATTATCAGGTTAACGAGCGAGATATATTTGACATCGACAATGCGCTTTGCTATCGCGACTGAAATCCAATTTCCTTTATAGCATACAAGTTCGGGAGTTCCGATAATGGCGGTTTCAAGGGTTGCCGTACCGGAGGTTACCAATGCGGCAACGGAACTTGCTACCAGGGAATGCGTTTGTCCGAAAATTACTTTTGAAGCCGTTTTTTTGATCAGAGGTTTGTAAAACTCTACGCCCAGGCTTTCAACGCCGGCAATAACAAACTGATAATCACCAAAATCATCCTCAACGGTCAGCATAACCTCCAGCATTTGTTCAACTTCCTGTTTGCGGCTTCCAGGGAGCAGGGCGATAATAGGTTTGTTGCTTAATTTGTTTGAAGCTATAAAGCTTTCCTTGGCATCCAGCTTCTCGTTGTCGATGGCATCCAATAAGGGATGGCCCACAAAATCGACATCATAATTATACTTGGCATAAAAATCTTTCTCGAAGGGAAGTATGACAAGCATTTTATCGACGAACTTTTTGATTTTATGCACCCTCGATTTTTTCCACGCCCAAACCTGTGGCGAAATATAATATACGATCTTGAAACCTTTCTTTTTGGCAAATTCGGCAATGCGAAGGTTAAAGCCCGGGTAATCCACGAGGATAAGCACATCAGGTCGAAAACTAAGGATGTCCTTCTTGCAAAATGAGATATTGTTCAATATCGTCCTTATATTAAGCAAGACTTCGGCAAAGCCCATGAACGCCAGGTCTTTATAGTGCCTCACTATTGTTGCGCCCTGAGCGGTCATCAGATCACCTCCCCAGGCACGGAAATCCGCGGCCGGGTCTTTATGTTTGATCGCCTTAATCAACATAGACCCATGCATATCGCCCGATGCTTCCCCTGAAATTATATAATATTTCAATTTCGTGTTTTTTTCAATCCTTCTAATGATAATTTCCCTGAATTATGCCATGCCAACAGATTCTCCACTGTAGAAATTAATAAAATACAATATTATCGCAACTAATGTTATCAATAATATTCCTGCGCCGGCCTTTTCTTTTTTGGCATTCATATAAAAATAACGAAGTGCAACCACATTGCCTATAATACTAAGCAAATATAGGTAGTCAGGCTTTTGAACTAAATGTTTGTCAAAAGACCCGGTTATTGTTTTATCGGCAAAATACAGTACTGCATAAATAATAAGCGGCAAGAAAAGACCAAACAGGACCCCCAGGTAATAACTATCTTTTTTAAAGAAATTCATATCAAAAATTTAAACTGTTAACATGCTCGTGTGCCGTAAAATCGACGTTTACGGGTACTACCGAAACATAATTGTCATGAAGGGCTTTCTCGTCGGTATCCTCGCGCTCATCACCGTTTACAAAATGGCCGCCCATCCAGTAATATTTCCGGCGATAGGGGTCGGTTCTTTCCTCGAAGTCCTCAACCCATCTGGCTTCCGCCTGACGAACTACTTTAATGCCTTTTACGGCCTCTTCGGATTTCTTCGGGAAATTCACGTTTAAGGCCACTCCTTTGGGTAGTCCTTGCTTGATGACCTTAGCAGTTATTCGCTCCAGAAAAGCATGAACATGGGAAAAGTCGGCATCAGGGTAATAATCGCAAAGCGAGAAGCCTATTGCGGGTATTCCGTCGATGCAGGCCTCCAGAACAGCCGCCATGGTTCCCGAATAAATAATGTTTATAGAAGCATTGGAGCCGTGGTTTATACCTGAGACCACAAGATCGGGCTTTTTGTCGAGAACGGAATGTTTTGCGAGTTTAACGGCATCAACGGGAGTGCCGTTGGTGCGATATTCCCTGAAACCTTCTTCCTGGCGTATTAGATTAATCCTCAGAGGTGTTTGTATAGTAACGGCATGGGACATCCCCGACATGGGCTGGTCAGTGCTCACCACTATGACTTCCCCGAGCTCGCGCATTATCAACACCAGTTCTTTCAAGCCTTAGCGGCATATCCGTCATCGTTTACAACAACTATCAAAGGTGCTTTGCCCATAGTTTTTAAGATTTCGGCAAATATAGTTTTAGTTTTTTAGATTTATTGCATTAATACAATTGTTCGTATAGTTTTTATTTCTCTCAAAGCCGCAAGGGCAAGCTGCTAAGTGCCGATCTTGCCGATACAAATAAAAACTTTGTTGAAAAGGACAGCATTGTGAGTCTTGAAAAGGGCGAGGAGCTTATGAGCGCTTATGAGCTGGAAGTATAAAGATTTAAATAAAGCTCATCAACTCTTCATATAGTTTATGAGTTGGCAAGCCCATTACGTTATAGTACGAGCCTTCTATCTTCTCAATCGCGACATGGCCGATCCATTCCTGTATTCCATAAGCCCCGGCCTTGTCGAAGGGTAAGAAGTTGGTGATATAATAATTTATTTCTTCAGTGTTCAACTGCTTGAAATACACCTTGGTAGCGGAGGCGAAGCTATGAGCCTCCGTTGAAGTCCTTAAACAAACCCCAGTTATTACCTTATGGCTCCTGCCCGAAAGTTGTTCGAGGGTGTCGAAGGCGTTTTTGCGGCTAATGGGCTTTCCCAAAATTCTGTTTTCCAACGCAACAACGGTATCTGCTGCTATTAGCAGCTTGTCGGGCTCGAGTTCGGCAGTCGAAAATGTCGCGGCTTTTAACTCTGCAAGATGCAGGGCAACCTGCTCGGGATTATAGGCAAGAGGGAACGCTTCCGTGATTTTTCTGCTTATAACATCAAACTCAAATCCCATTTCCCGCAACAGGTGCCTGCGCCTTGGCGATGCCGAGGCCAAGATGATTTTATATTTTTTTAAAGTATCGCTAAGCATCATATTTGATAATAGAAAGACTAAAGATAATAAATTTCCCGAAGTGCTAATAAAACTTGAAAAACAGCATCGAGATAATGCCAAGCAGCATTATTATTTTAAGGGCGCTGCTTATTTTTGAGTGATCCTTCTTTTCCCGGGAGGCGGCTGTGCGGACGATAACAAAAATTAGCAGCAAGTCGATCATGAAAAAATACCAAAAGTGCAAATTGAGCCCCAGCCTATAAAAATAATACTGAGCAAGTAGGAGCCCGGTCAAAGTTAAAGCACCTACGACATTCAGGAGCATCTTTGCTTTTCTTGCACCGTAAACAACCGGTAAAGTGCGGCAGCCAAACCTGTCGTCGCCTTTTATATCTTCTATATCCTTTACTATTTCCCGCATCAGGCTTATGAAAAAAGCGAAGCCCATATAAATGAGCACCATATTGTTTACCAAAGGAAAATTGGCTTGTGCCGACGTGAACATGTCGGCATGGCGACTAAGGGCTATGAACTGGAAAAGCCAAACCAGGCCGAAGGAGAGGGCAGTTAACAAGGAAACCACGATGTTCCCGACTAAAACCTGACATTGATATTTTCGGGAATAAAACCACAGTAAACCTGCTGAAAAGAAGTAGATTAGGCTGTAGTTTATTCGGCCCGTAAGAAATGACAAGGCTGAACCGGCAAAGATACCTGTTATGGTGAAGAGATAATATAAGTTCCAGGAAGTATAAACGGATATCCCCCTGCCTACCATATTCTTGCCCGCCTTGTTAATGGAATCGGCATTGGTGTCGCTGATGTCGTTCAGGATATTGCCCCCTATGGCAATAAACAGGCTCCCGGCCGTCAACAGACAAAACTCAAGCAGACTTAATCCTGCATTTTCGCCCTCTAGTCCCAACAACGGAACTATCAAAAAATACATTATCAAGATCATTGTCATGATGATGATGAGTGTGTTTTGCCAACGTATCAATTTTAAGTATTTTATCATCTGGATATTTTGAACTTACCACTGAAAGGCCTCCTCGGTCATCCATTTGCCCTGTACTTTCAATACTTGCTCTATTATATCCCTGACGCAACCGTGCCCTCCGTTTTTATCGGAGATATAAACCGATATATTTTTGATTTCCTCGACTGCATCTGCCGGGCAAACAGGAACCGCGACTCTTTTCATTACCCGGAAATCGGGAATGTCATCGCCCATATAAACAATTTGTTCAGGCTTCAGCTTATTGTCTTTTACGTATTTTTCATATACTTCATATTTGTTGCTGATGCCTAAAAACACATCTTTAATCTTAAGTGCGTCGAACCTGTTCTCGACCGATTTTGAGATACCGCCCGAGATTATGACTACCCTAAAACCAAGCTTTATGGCCAGCTGCAAAACGTAGCCGTCCTTGACATTTGCGGTACGCAGGGGTTGGCCGTCATGTTGAAGCATAAGTTTCCCGTCGGTCATCACGCCGTCGTAATCGAAAATAAAAGTGTCAACCTTTGATAATAATGCTTTATAATTACCCATGATATTTTTTTCGGATTTGTTCTGAAAACAACTGATAGATATACTGATAATCAGGATGTTTCTTCAGCATTTGCAAATGTTTGTCAATAGTGGCCTTGTCGTTGCGCCTTGCCGGCCCTGTTTGTGCGTCCAGCGGGTGGACTTCATTTATCTTCAATGCGGTTTCATGTATCAGCGGTTTTAGATAATTAAAATCCAAGCCGTTCAAACCTAGAATTTCATCAGCGAGATGATAAAGGTGATTGGAAAAATTGCTCACGATAACTGCCGTTAGATGGAGTATTTTCCGTTTTTCAGAATTTACAATTGAAACATTAGTGGATAATTTTCTTGCCAAATCCAACAACATTTGTCTGTCCTCACCATATTTTGCTTCTATGCATATGGGAATCTTTGCAAAATTAAGTTCTTTTCCTTTTGAAAATGTTTGAAGAGGATAAAATACTCCAAATCTGCTTTTTGAATTGAGTGATTCAATGGGAGTTATTCCCGAAGTATGGACGTAAAGCTTGCCATTGTCATCCAGTTTTTTACAAACTTTCTCAACCTTGGCATCGGGAACAGCAATTATTATCAAATTGGTATCATACTCAAAATCATTATAATACTCAAGTGATCTACAGTTGAACTCCTTGGCAAAAGCCTCAGAATTACTTTTGTTGGGCGAAAAAACAGCATCTATTTTAATACCTGCTTCCTGTATGGCTATTGCCAGATGTGTTGCAACATTTCCGGACCCAACAAAGCCGGCTGATGAAATATGTTTAGTAATATTAGTCAATCAATAGTTGTTTTTAATTTCCTTTTTCATGGCCGACATTGCCTTGTCGATTGGGTCGGCATTGGCCTCGAATTCAAAAGTCAAAATTTCGTTGGCCAGCTTAATCGCATTATCGTCCGATTTCAACTTAGATGCCGAGGCATTTACCAGTTGAACGATTTTTTCCTTGGCCGTCTTGATATGCTCCCACGATTTTTCGTCAACATAAAGCTGTTGCGATAAATTATGTTCATATTCATCCCTAATCGACTTCAACACAATACCTTGCAATTGACCAACATTATATCCGGCCTGCATTTCACGAGTCAATAAATTTGGTGGGTTTATTCTTTCCAAGAATAATACCATGCGTTCGTAAGCCTGAAGGCGAAGCGGTATCAATACTTTTTCCCTATCTTTTTTTCTTTCGCTTTCAAGTTTCAAACGGGTTAAATCCTGATTTGCCTTTAGGAAATCGAATTGTTTCTCATTCTGATTTGCAAAATACCTAAGCATTAAATATACGGCAATAAGAACGAGCAAAACCGGAATTATTGCTACAAAAACCAAAATTATGTTATTATGCATATTTTTTCTTTTTGAGCAAAAATATAAAACCTGTGTAAACTAATGATTAGTTTAGAAAATTAAACTGTTTTGGGAACAACAAACCATAAATCTCAATCCAAAAATCGGTGTTCGTTCTGTATTCTATGATAAAAAAAACTGAAATTCATAAAGGTTATTAACAATTCACCTCTGTAATTAGTCTTAAAAAAAGTGTTTACTAACAACTTCATGCGGCATACCTTGCTAATTCGACATAAGGAGTTCCTCTCTTAACCACCCCTCGGGATTCGATGTTCGACATTCGAAATTGTCCATTCATAAATATGGTTGACACTATATTCAGTGTTTTGAATTTATTGTTAATAACATCATTTTATTATCTAACAAACAAAATCTATTTTTGTATTGTAAAGTGAAGCGGAGATGGGCTCTGCTGGGGAGCAACCCATCAAGGAATA
>JAJRQZ010000050.1 GCA_024279935.1 Bacteroidota bacterium | reverse complement strand
GATGAAAATTTGGATCGAGCCATAGTTGATTTTGATAATGATGGCTATTTTAACTGGGGAATAGGAAGTCCGCCAACAGGGATTAGTCAGGAAGATTTAGATAGCGATGATTCTAACCCTCGTATAGGACTATATGATGACAACTTTTTTGGAACAGTTGTAAAACCTAAAATAAGACTCGAAAGGGTAATTGATAATTCGCCTAACGAAACTATTGCCGAAAATAGTTTTTATACTTTTTATAATGAGGACATAAATAGTAATGGAGGTACTATAAACCTCAAATTTAACATAGCAAATATTGGTACTGCGCAATTAAACCTTATTGAAGAATCCCTTACTGAGGGGAAGATATCAATTGAACCTGCTAATGGTGGTTATTTTACTATTACGGAATATCCGTCATATAGCATTGCTAAAGATGAACAGGATGAATTTGACATTCAATTTACTCTTCCTGCCGGTGAACAATCTCCAAAGGTTGTTAAGGTTATAATTGAATTGGATGAAGATGACATATCAGATTTTGAATTCCATTTGGCGTTTGCTGAATGTGGATCTGTTTTGCAGGATGAAAATATTTCCAGAGATGAAACCTGGGATGTCAATGATGCCTTAATCAAACTTTCGGATGTTTATGTTAAGGATGGTGCCACATTAACTATTAAGGGTGAGGTTACATTTGGTGAAAATTGTGACCTAATTATTGAAACCGGTGGCAAAGTTTTAATTGATGGGGGTCTTTTAACTTCATTGTGTGGTACTTTATGGCCTGGGATAGATGTTTGGGGAAATGCTAGTTTGGATCAATATACAATTTCTAATCAAGGCTACGTATATATGCTTAACGGTGGAATTATCAGTTATGCTGAAAATGGTATTGAGACAATTAAAAATGAGAGGGGTCAAGCTGTTAATAATTCTACTGGCGGCATTGTTAAGGTTGAGGACGGTGAGTTTTATAACTGTTATAATGGAGTTTTGTTATATCCCTATACGCATATACATCCATATGGTGGTGGAATAGTCAGTAACATGTCGTATTTCAAAAATACAAGATTCTACAACAATCACGAAGTTAGCCCGAATGAGCAATTGCACTTAGGTGCAAATGAAGTTTCTACATTTGGTGGTGTTGATGGCATAAGGATAGAAG
Source organism: Bacteroidota bacterium (assembly GCA_024279935.1). Taxonomy (GTDB): domain Bacteria; phylum Bacteroidota; class Bacteroidia; order Bacteroidales; family F082; genus BM524. Next base: position 20,626 of record JAJRQZ010000050.1, on the reverse strand, counting down.
GATGTTCATTTATAAATGAAAACATTCCTTTGTCGGGCGACACTTATGGAATAAAAAGTGTTAATAGTTGTTTTAGTATAAATAACTACACTTCTGTTGACGGCGAAACAACAAGAACAGTATTTAAAGGCCATAATTATGGTGTGCACATACAAAATGATGGACGATACTTAAGTAGTGTTACAAAAATAGATTCTGCATACTTTGCCAATAATGAAACAGGGGTATATATATCTGCCATTGAAAATTCGAAAATAATTAAAAATGATTTCTTAGTAAAAAGCATGTTTGGAAAGTTTATCGGGAAAGATGCAATTGGTTTATATTTAAACGAAGGAACAACAGGCTTTGTTATTGAAGAGAATAATTTTTTTACCGAACTTACAGGTACTTATGCACTAGCCGAAAACTGCAACGGAATTACGGTAAACAATACAGGAGAAGATTATAATGAGATTTACAATAATACATTTAAAACTTTAACTTTTGGAATTACATCTGCTGGCACAAACAGAGATGATGAATCTGATGTAGGGCTTTGTATAAAATGCAATGATTTTAAAAATGTCAGAAGTGATATTTATGTAACTAAAGTTGTTGATTTGGAAACTCCTGCTGGAAATAAGCAGGGTATTGCAAAAAATCAAGGGGAAGTAGCCCCCTTTCCTCCATCAGGTGAATTAGCAGACCCAACATACGCAGCAGGCAATGTGTTTTCGAGGAAATATGAAGTTTATACTGACTATAACTATTATAATGATGAATCAGCCTGTAGCCCAATCGAATATACTTATCACGGAATTCCCAGTAACTTTAAAGTTAAACCAGACCCAACTTTCCCTCCTGCCCCTTCGAATCATCTTTCATTAATATTTGATGGTAATGCTAAATACGAATCCAAGGAAACCGCATGCCCCTCAAATTTAAATGGAGGCACAACGGATATGGTAACTTTATCAGCACAATTGGAGATGTCATCCGATGCGACAATTGCTTATTCTGATACACTTAATTCAGTCGTTGATGGAGGTAACACAACATCACTAAATCTTGATGTTTTAACTGCAATGGAAGAAGAATCAGTTGAACTCAGGCAACAACTTCTTAACGAATCGCCTTACCTATCGGATACCGTTATGAAATCTGCGGTTTATAAAGAAAATGTATTATCAAATGCTATGTTAAGAGATATTATGGTTGCAAATCCTCATTCAGCAAAATCGTCCAAAGTTATGCAAAGTATTTATCAAAAGGAAAATCCAATGCCCCAATATATGATTGTACAAATTGAAGATGGTAAAAATATTATGGGTGCTAAGGATATTTTGGTTCATGAACTATCAAAAAACAAAAAAAACCGAGATAGGGCTTATAACAAATTATTAATGAATTATATTTCTGATACATCAATTATTTATGGGAAAAGAGATAGTATAATAAATATTTTACAAAACAGGCACTATCCCATGCCACGATATAAACTGGCAATGCTTTATTTAGAAGAAGATGATTCGGTAAATGCGTTTAGTACCCTTGGTGATGTTGTTGCCGAACTCGAACTTTCTGACAAAGAGAGCTTTGCCCATGATCTATTTGTTGATTTTGCTGAAATTCAATGGAAGGTTTTAAAAGACTCAGATATCATAGACAGTATATATATTGAGGACCTTCTGGATATTAGTGGACACACATATACGATTGCCGGTATATATGCCAGAAATGCACTTAATTCAATGGGAGAGATAGAGTATCACGAACAACACTATTTCCCTGGAGTATTAAAAACAAAACCAATTTTTTCATATAATAATTCTAAAGATATAAACCTACACACATCTCTAAAATTATTTCCTAATCCGGCAACAGACTATTTCACAGCAGAGATAAAAATTGATAGAGACTTTGCTAATGCGCAACTGTTTTTGATATCTCTAGAAGGTAAAGAAATAAAACGCATTGCCTTGAAGAAAAAGCGAAACCAATTAATTGTAACTACTGATGGAATAAAACCGGGTACTTACGTTTTAAAACTTGTGGTTAATGGCAGCTTACTAGACAGCAAGAAGTTAATAATTACAAAATAATAGACATGAAGAGAACACTAATTATTTTTTTGTATATAGCATTGTTCACCACATTATCAAATGCCCAGCAAAGATGGATGAAAACCTACCTTGAAGACCTGGATGCAACCAGATCGCATTTGATAACAACTTATGATAAAGGTTATATACTGACGGGCAGGTGCCAACCAAATTATCCAAGATATAATTATCTGATAAAGACAGATATTAACGGAGAAGTGCTTTGGCAAAAAACATTAGGCGATGGCGTAAACGTTATACTGCCATGGGGAACCGGTATGAACGCGGAAGGCAGTATTTATTTTAGTGGGAGTTATGGAGTGGTTGGCTCCTATGCTGACCCTTTAATAATGAAACTCAATTCTTGTGGGGAAAAAGAGTGGTGCTACTTATTTCCCACGGAAGGCCATACTGATTACGGATTTGGATTAACTGTTACACCCGACGGAGGGGTGGCTTTTATAATTACCAACTCTGGCGAAGACTATATAGATGACAGGGTTTGCCTTGCCCGCTTTGCCAGTGATGGCACATTCCTTTGGAAAAAATGTTACAACCTTGATGATACTGTTGCAATGGATAATGAAATTGCTTATGAAGTAATTACAACACCTGATTCAGGTTTTCTGCTTACAGGGGATACTCGTTATTCAAATCCCGGTGATTCTGTAGGTTACTTTTGCCCTTATTATATTAAAACCGATGCTGACGGGGAACTGGAATGGTATAATGTGGCAGGGTTTCATCCATTGGTTATCGCCGGAGAGGGCAGGCAAACGGTTATCAGTCCTGATAGTAATTATTACTACTCGGCAATACGTCATAATTTCTGGAACAAAGGAAACAGAAACGGATCATCGCCGGCAATGTTAAAGATGGATATGCAGGGGAATGAAGTAGCTGTTTATGACATTGGGACAGCAAATACTTATGGGACCATGAGCAGCATAGCGTTTATAAACGATTCGACTATTTCAACTACTGCCGGATGGGGCTCTTCGGGCTTTAATGATAAAATATATAAATTAGACAGCTTGGGCAATATCTTGAAGCAAAAATTATTAATTGGCACTCAATGGCCCGGCTTAACCGAAGTTACGTATGACGAGAAACTATTGTATTTTGTAGAGACAGTTGATCAGGATGACAATTTTGACGTATTCCTGTTCAAACTAAATCAGGATCTTGAAAGCGACAGTGTTTATAATCAGTGGTTTAATTATGACAGCCTCTGTCAAGACCAGATAGTTAGCGATACCATTCCCATTGAGGGATGTGGATTAATTGTTGGAAATGATGAAATTTATCCGGATACTAAGACAAAAGATGTCTTGGAGGTTTTCCCCAACCCAACATCCAAAAGTTTTGTTGTTAAATCAGCATATATGAAGAGTGGAGGGATACTGCAACTCATAAACATGCAGGGGCAAAATGTAATGCTGGAAAATGTCCCCTCAGGTACAACAAACTATCAGGTAGATGTTTCCGGTTTAACAAAAGGGATTTATCTTGTTAGGTTTAAATCGGATAAGGGGAAAGAGGTTACGGCTAAACTGGTGGTGGAATGATTAATTTTGATAAATCCGGCAGACATCATGTTTTTTTACCCAATCTACTCATTCAAAACTGATTTCCACTACTTTTGCATAATGATTTATCCATCAAATTTTGAACAAAAACTAGGCTTCGACATCATAAGGAACCTCATTGCCGGGAATTGTATCAGCGACATGGGCAAAACGTTTGTGAGCAATATGCGGTTTTCGGCCAAAGCCAATATAATAAATACTCTACTAACTCAAACTCAGGAATTTACAAATATCCTAATCTTTGGGGAATCCTTTCCTTCAAGTAATTTTTTCGACCTAAGGAAGGAGCTAGTAAGAGTAAAACTACCTGGAACTTATATAGAACAAGAATCATTATTCGATTTAAAATCATCGCTTTTAGCGATAAAAAACATACTCGGTTTTTTCAACAGATCGGAAGAACAAAATTTTATAGAATTAAAAAAACTGAGTGAAAACATTTATGTTCCCAACGAAATAGTTTCGGGCTGCGAAAAAATTATCGACGACAAGGGTGAAATAAGAGACAATGCCTCACAAGAATTAAGCGAAATAAGGCATAAATTAAACAGCAAGGCACGACAGGTTTTAAGAGAAACAAAAAAAGCCTTCGACCAGGCCAAAAAATCAGGTTGGGTCCCCGACAATACTGATATGACCATAAGAAATGGCAGAACAGTTATTCCATTAAGGGCTTCCGACAAAAGAGCCATAGGTGGCTTTATTCACGACGAATCCTCAACAGGACAAACGGTGTTTGTTGAACCCGCGGCATCCTTTGAGCTCAGCAATCAGATAAGAGAACTGGAAAACGAGGAAAGACGGGAAATAATTAAGATACTCATCAATTTTACTAATGATGTCCGACCATTTATCAACGAGCTCATCCCGGCTTACCGATATTTGGGAATCATTGATTTCATACGGGCAAAGGCACTTTTTTCCATTAAAATAAAAGCCGACGTCCCTAAGCTTTCAAATAGCGATGGCTTCGATATAAAAAATGCTGTACATCCACTTTTGTGGCTCACTCATTCAAAAAACAATAAGGAAGTTGTTCCGCTCGACCTCAAACTGGATAATGAAAATAGGATTCTATTGATTTCCGGGCCGAATGCCGGGGGTAAATCCGTTTGCCTTAAAACCACAGGGCTTTTACAATATATGTTCCAGTGCGGACTTCCAATTCCCGTATCGCCAAATAGCGAAATGCGGATATTCAAAAATCTTTTTATTGATATAGGTGATGAGCAATCTCTTGAAAACGACCTGAGTACATATAGTTCGCATTTGCTGAACATGAAGTAGTTCCTCAGGCATGCAAATGCCGAAACCTTGTTTATGATAGATGAGTTCGGTACCGGTACGGAACCTCAGCTTGGCGGCTCTATAGCCGAGGCTACTCTGGAACATCTGAATAGTAAATCGGCTTTTGGCCTCATAACAACACATTATACCAATTTAAAGCTTGCTGCCGATAAAAACCCAGGACTTATTAATGGGGCCATGTTGTTCGATTCGAACGAAATGCAGCCTCTTTATAAATTGCAAATTGGGAAACCGGGCAGTTCCTTTGCCTTCGAGATCGCTAAAAAAATCGGCTTTCCAAACCATATTCTGAATAGGGCAAAAAAGAAAAGTGGCGGGAAACATATCCGCTTCGACCAACAGCTGCAACAACTGGAAACCGATAAAATACTACTACAAAAACAAAAAGAACAAATTGACTACACCGACGACAAACTATCGCAAACGGTGGAAAAATACACCAACTTATTGAGCAATCTCGAGAAATCGAAGAAACAAATTATCGCCGAAGCTAAAAAGGAAGCTTTTAGTATTATTGCAAATTCAAATAAAATAGTTGAGAAAACCATAAGGGAAATAAAAGAAGCACAAGCAAACAAACAGATAACCAAAGAGATAAGAGATAGGCTGGAAAGTTCGAAAGATGAGCTGAAAGAGGATGTAGCGAGGACATCGGACAAGAAAAAAGAAAAACGCCTACATTTTCCGGAAGATTCGGTTGTTAAAAGAAAAAAGAAAAAAACCTTGCCCGAAACCAAAGCGGGCGAGAAAGAAAAAAACACCTCCGAGAGGACTATTGAAATTGGAAATTATGTTCAGGTAAAGGATACTGATATTGTTGGTGAACTGATATCTGTTTCGGGTAATGATGTATTGGTAAATGTAAATGATGTGAAGCTTAAAACCAATTTATCAAAACTTATCAGGGCTAAAAAGCCGAAGACAAAAACCGTGACGAACACGAGTTCTTATTCAGGATTAGCCAAAGACATAAACCAAAAGGCAGCGAATTTTAAAATCTCTCTCGATTTGCGAGGAATGCGTGCCGAGGAGGCTTTATCGGAGCTTCAACATTATGTTGACGATGCCATGATATTAAGTATCAAAGAAATAAGCATTCTACATGGAAAGGGGAACGGAATATTGCGTCCCATTATCCGTGAATATCTCCAGTCGATTGACGGAATTTCAAATTATTCTGACGCCCCTATTAATCAAGGTGGAGCCGGAATTACTAAAGTTTATTTCGACTAATTAATCCAGAACTTGTTTTATTAGCTCAACAAAGCCGTCGATATCTTCGGTATTTGTATCCCAGGAGCACATCAGCCTAACTTCTTTCATGCCGTCTTTTCCTTGGGGGGATGCGTTCCAAACATGGAAGAAATATTTTTCCTGAACTTTTTCGATAATCTTTTCCGGAAGGCAGACGAAAACGCCATTGGCTTTAACATCTTGTGACACTTCTAGTTGTGGAATTTTTCTTATCTCCTTTTCAAGATGTTTTGCAAGATAATTTGCCTGAGCAGCATTTTTTCGCCAAAGATCATCAGTCAAATACCTCTCGAACTGTGCTGCGATAAACCTCATTTTCGAATGCAGCTGCATTCCTTGCTTTCGCCTATACTCAAAATCCAGGGCGAGCCGTTTGTTCAAAAACACGACTGCCTCACCGAACATAAGCCCGTTCTTGGTGCCGCCAAACGAAAGAACATCAACGCCGATATCGCTGATCATACTTTTGAAATCGGTATTTAAAGCTGCAGCGGCATTGGCAATCCTTGCGCCGTCAACATGCAGGAACATACTATTTGAATGGGCAAAGTCTGCCAGTTCCGTAATCTCATCTATTGTGTAAACAGTGCCCATTTCGGAAACCTGCGAGATAGATATCACCTTTGGCTGGGCATGATGTTGGAAACCGATTGATTTAAGCAAAGGCCTTATTTGCCGAGCCATGATTTTCCCGTCAGGGCTTTCCAATCCCAGTATCTTGCAGCCAATAAATTTTTCGGGCGCTGCACATTCGTCCTCATTTAAATGGGCGGAATGGGCGGCAACTATTGCATGATAAGGATTAATAATTTGGGAAACGCCAAGCACATTGGCAGCCGTGCCGTTATAAACAAAGAAGACTTCAATACCCTCACCGAAATTCTCGACGAATTTTTGCTTTGCCCTTGCAGTAAAAACATCATCTAATTCGCCATAAGCTTCGTTATGCCCATTATTGGCATCGGACAAAGCCGTCATGATCTCGGGGCAAGCACCCGACCAGTTGTCACTGGCAAATGATTTTTTCATTTTCATCAAATAAGATTTTTATATAGATTTTTTTCGTTAACCAACTCCTTAGTCGAGAGCAAACCGCAGGCAGCGTCTATATCCTGTCCTCTGGATACTCTTATGGTGGTTTGTATTCCCTTGTCCTTCAGTTCTTTTTGGAATTCAAGCAGCCGTTCTTCGTCAGTTCCGACAAAATCAGCCCCCGGGATACTATGCCATCTTATCAAATTTATCCTACAACGCATCCCATTTAGCAATCTTGCCAATTCCTTGACATGGCGGGGAGTATCGTTCATTCCGTGAAAAACGATATATTCGAACGAAACCCTCCGCTGACGGCCGAAATCATGACTTCTCAGCTCACTGATTATATCCTTCAGCCTATGTTTCTTATTGACCGGCATTATAGCCGAGCGTTCCTCGTCGAAAGGGTTGTGCAGGCTTATGGCCAGATGGCAATTGGAGTTTTCGATAAAATGCCTCATGGCAGGAATCAGGCCGATGGTTGATACGTTAACGCGCTTGGGGCTCCAGCCATATCCCCAGTCAGAAGTTAAGATCCCCAGGGCGTTCATCAGGTTCTCAATGTTGTCGAGGGGCTCACCCATGCCCATGAAGACAATATTGCTTACAGATTCAAATTCGGGAATGCTTCGCAATTGGTTAAGTATCTGATTGGTGCTGAGATGTTCTTGAAAACCTTGTTTCCCGGTCATGCAGAACCCACAGGCCATCTTACATCCTACCTGAGATGAAACACATAGTGTTTTGCGGTTTTCCTCAGGGATATAGGCAGTTTCAATAAACCTATGTTCACCCACTTTGAAAAGATACTTTTTCGTCCCGTCGGCGGATGAAGTTTCCTTTATTGGTCTTTGCAGGCCTACTTCGTATTCCTCTTTCAAGAGTTCCCTGGTGTTTTTCGACAGGTTGGTCATATCATCAATGTTGGAAATATGCTTTTCATAAAGCCAATTGCATATCTGGCCTGTCGTAAACCGCTGTAAACCGGCTTCTTGCACTATTTCCCCGATTTGATCCTTGGTAAGGCCGAATAATTTTCTCTTCATATTGCAAAGTTATAGCTAATTTTGTACTAATGATTATCATTGTATTATTTGCGTCGGGATTTATTTACGAATCAACAATAAAAATATGAAAATACATATTCTTCAGCATGTTTCTTTCGAGCCGCCCGCTTATATCGCGGATTGGGCATTGGCAAAAGGACATGAGCTGAGTTTCACAAAGCTCTATGAGGCATTTACGATACCTTTTCCGGAAGATATTGATATGCTGATAATTATGGGAGGCCCTATGTCGGTCAGCGATGATGACAAACATAGCTGGCTGATCGAAGAAAAAAAATATTTAGCAAGATTAATATTGAAGAAGAAAAAAGTTCTTGGTATATGCCTTGGCTCACAGTTGATTGCCGATGTCCTTGGCTCAAGAATTTATGACAATACCGAAAAGGAGATAGGTTGGTTCGACATCGAAAAAAACAAAGGATCGGGAAATAAATTATTGGAGATCTTGCCAAATAAAATAAAGGCATTGCATTGGCACGGCCAAACCTACGACTTGCCTAAAAGATGCGAGCGATTGTTCTCCTCGGAAACGACCAGAAATCAGGGTTTCGTGTGCAATAACAGGGTTTTTGCCTTTCAATTCCATCTGGAGGTCTCGCCAAACGACCTCAAAAACCTGATTGAGCTTGCCGGTGGGGATTTGACCACTGGCAAATATGTACAAAGCCCGGAGCAAATGCTCTCAAATGAAAATCTATTTGCCGAAAGCAAGGATTTGCTTTTTAAGATACTGGACTACATAGAGTTGGCAGAAGCTTAATTAACCAGCACAACCTTGGTAGCGGAGACCTTGCCGGCCATGCGTATAAAATAAGCTCCGGGATCCTGTTTTTTGCCGCGCTCATCGGTCGCATCCCAGATAATTGTATTATTGGGATTGCCTTTAATTGTTTTAACCTTATGCCCCGATGCGTCCAAAACCTCAATCACGTAATCGTTGCCTAAGCCTTGCCCCGATATTTTGATGTTCAGGTAGTCGGAAAAAGGGTTTGGAAAACAGCTGATACTGTTTTCCTGCTGCAGGTTTTCCTTTTCAGAGGTTAGAACCGATAGGTCCAAAGTATATATTCCCCTGCCGTAAGTTGCGGCAACAAGTTTCCGCCCGCCATCGAAAAGGCGCAGGTCGTTGACGACGATAATAGGCAATGCCGAGCCTGCCGCCTCCCAGGAGCCGCCCCCGTCCTTTGAGTAAAAAACTCCCATATCAGTGGCGCAATACAGATAACCCTCTTTTGTTGGGTCCACAACTATTTCATTTACTGGTGCTTCAGGCAAATTATTGGAAATATCGACCCATGTGGAGCCATTATTGGAAGAACGAAGCAAATGAGGTATATAATCATCCCGGCGGTATCCGCTCAGGCTAACATAAACAACAGCCTTATCGAATGGGTCGGCTGCAACGCTCGAGATCCACCTTTTCGGCAACCCGCCGGAAATATTCGACCAGACAAACCCTCCGTCATCCGTGAACCAGACATTGCCGTCATCGCTCCCTGTGTAAATATATTGATCATCGATGGGCGAAACGGATATGCTTGTCAGGGTATTATAAACTATATTTCCGCTTCCCTGCCCGTCGGTAAGGTCTGGGCTGATGGCCGACCACGATTGGGCCCTGTCCGTTGATTTATATAATTTGTTGCTTCCAAAATACAAAATATCAGGGTTTTGAGGATTAAAGACGATAGGGCTGTTCCAGTTAAAACGATTTTGTCCGTTTATACCGTTATCGGCGGGCGTGAACGATTCGCCACCGTCAGTGGACCTGCCGAGGCCACCATATTGATATTGGGCATAAATATAATTATTGTTGCTAGGGTCAACCAATACGCGCAGGCCGTCGCCGCCATAAATCGATTCCCAGTCATTGGTGCTGCCCGTCATGGTGCGGTTGGTTCCGTTGTCCTGGGCGCCGCCATAAATTCTTTCGGGAACCTGTTCGTCAAGATCGCATGAATAAAACTGGGTGATGGGCAAGGATTCGCTCCAGTACCATGTATTTCCACCATTTTGCGAAGAATAGAAGCCTCCGTCGTTGCCGAGATAAACTTTTTCGTTGTTTTCGGGGTTTATGGCTACTGCGTGCTGGTCAACATGGACATTCCAGCCGGAAATCACGTTCCAGCTGCTACCCCCGTTTTCGGTTTTATACAAGTAGAAACCAATTAAATAAGCGATGTTCGCATCTGTGGGGTCAACTTTAACCCTACCGAACCACCATCCATACGATGCAAAGCAATCAGGGTCGATGCTGTTGCTGATGTCCAGCCAAGTAGCACCTTCGTCCATAGTTTTATACATACCTTTAAAATATCCTATGCTATCGGCATAAACAGCATATAAGACCTGAGGGTCGGAAATGGCGATATCGATTCCTATCCTTCCTTTTTCATCCGGCAAGGAAGGAAGTCCGTTGGTAAGCTCCACCCAGTTCTCACCTCCATCAACAGATTTATAGATGCCCGAAGTAGGCCCGCCATAACTTCTCCTTCCGGGACGCCTTACCCTTTCCCACATTGAAGCATATAAGGTTTCGGGATGAGATGGGTCGATAACGACATCAATGGCTCCCGTTGAGTCGGAGATAAATAGTTTTTGCTCCCAGCTGCTGCCGCCGTCAATAGTTTTGTAAATACCGCCCTGGCTGCCGTCGGAGAATAATCTTCCCATGGCTGCAACATAAAGAATGTCAGGATTATCGGGATGAACGACCATCCTGCCTATGGAGCCGCTGTTTTCCAGTCCAACAAACTGCCAGCTCTCCCCTGAGTCGGTCGATTTGAAGATGCCCGTGCCATCATAAGCCAATGAGCCGCCTCCTGCGTTTGCTTCGCCGGTCCCAACATAAATCACCTCCGGATTTGAGAGTGAGATAGCGATGTCCCCAATGGAAAGGCTGCTTTGGTCGTCGAATATGGGCTCCCAGTTCATACCTGCGTCCGCACTTTTAAAAACGCCGCCATTTGCGGAACCTATATATACTGTTTCAGGGTCGTCAGGCGACATTTCGATATCCGTAATCCTTCCTTCTATGTTCTCAGGCCCGGCAAACTGCCATTCGGGACTGTTTCCTGCCCTTTCCGGGAACATGGTTTTTGCATATTCCAAGGATTTAATATACTGTTCATGGTTTATGGCCTTAAAGGGAAATGCCCTTTGGCTGAAGAACCAATCGTTTGGAAGTGCCGGCAGCTGCTCTTCGGCAGGGCCGCTGTTTCTATTTAAAACAATAAATGACAATAACACAAAAAAGGCGACAAGGGCAAAAACAACTTTCTTCATTTAACAATCTTATTATGATGGTAGCATCGGTGTGTAATTGGTTTTTAATAAACTATCACAAAAGTAATGACAAGTTTGATCAATTATCCGATGCAAAGGCAAGAAACAAATTTTCGAGCGAAAAAAAAGCCCTCCGAAGAGGGCTTTTAATAAAAATATTTTAAATTATTGCATTGCGGCAATACTGTTGTTAAGTATCGCGCGAACATAATTCCCATTATGAACCCCATGGCTTCCATCTTCCCTGACCATATTGAAGTTCATCAGCACACCGGCTTGGGTAGCCGTCATGGTACCGGGTATTGCACGGAAATTTTCGTCCATGATACCTTGCGCTATCAGCAGGTCGCCCAAAGTAGCCAGCAATTCATCAAATTCTGTTTGGGTGGCCTCGATTTTATCGTTCAAGGCTGAAGCATCGGTATGACAGGAAATGCATCCTGCGGTATTGATAACTTCGTGGCCGTGATACATATAGGTAATGTTCATTGTGTGTCCGCCGGCTTGTGTGCCATAAGCAGTTGCCATGTGGCATGTTACACAACCGTCGGTTACCAAAGTGGTGTGTAACCCATTGGAATAACCGTCGCCAATTTCAAATGCGCCGGTACCGCCAAGTATCAAGCCCTGCGGCCCATGGTGTGCTCCCCAATAAGGTGAGCCGATTTCAACATCAGAACCTCCGACAACTGGAAAAGGATCGGGAATACGGGCTTGGTGGCAGTTAATGCATAAGTTACCTTTGCCAAAGTCAACGGTTTCATCGTTTATCCATAGCTTAACAGGGGCGTTGTAAGTAAAGCCCCAGTCGTCAGGAGTATATGTGCTGTGAATGTTATGGCAAGTATAACAGTTCTGCGGGTTGGGGTTTTCAACAGTTCCGTCAGCTTCCATTGTCCCGTTTGCCATTCTTTGCAAGAAACCTTGACTTGTATGGCATGCAGCGCAATCTGCGTCATTTCGTTCGAAATTCCCGCCGGTAGCGTGGACTGAAGCTTCCCATTGCAAGGTTTTGGCGAATTTTACCTGTGAGTTGTCGTGGCACTGCACACAAGTGGCCGTACCATCTTGCCCGTTAATTCCGTCCTCACCGTCTTTGCCCGGTGCGCCATCTTTACCGGCAGGGCCTTCTTTTGTACAAGAAGCCATCATTCCTATTACGAACACCATCGATAATAAGAAATAACTAAAATTTTTTCTTTTCATGATAAACATCGTTTTAATTTATTTTTTGTTTAAAATTACGAAATACATTTCCACAAAGTTAACAACAACGTGACCCCAACTTATTGTTCCCCTATGATATAACTCACCGACAAAAAAAACAGCAATGTGGTTTCATTGACATTTATCATACCTCTACTGTATTTTTAGCATTATCTAAAGCAATATCCATATATTTGTTGGATGATTTATATTAAATTGCCACAATAATAATTTATCAATTTCAACCAAAATCATGCATCATGTTTACTAATGTGTTAAGGTATCTAAACGCTAGTCAGATAAGCGATCTTGAGCAAAACAAATTCAATGTGAGTTTTAGTCAGGGTGAGACTATTTTTAAGCAAGGCGCTCCCATGACTCATGTTATCGTGATCGACAAAGGTCTGCTGAAGGTTTATCTCGAGAATGGATTGCGGCATTCCATTATCTTGCGTTTGTTGAAAAGCGGCGAGATTGCCGGGGGGCCAGGGTTTCATACAGACTACCGACATCATTTTTCGCTTATGGCCCTTGAGGATACGGAGCTTACGTTTATCGATGTGAACAAATTTGAAAGTTTTATCCTTGACAACTCGATGTTTGCCCTTGAATTTATAGCCTATCTCAATAAAGCGCATATTAATTTTTACGATAAGCTTAAAACAATACAGCATAAGCAAATGAACGGTCGTATGGCGGCCACGCTTTGTTATTTAAGCGACAATATTTATAACTCGAACAATTTTGAAACTAATCTTTCGCGACAGGACATAGCCGATATGTCGGCAATGACCAAAGAAAGTGCAATTAGGATATTGAAGAATTTTAAGGACTCAGGTATTATCGAATGCGAGAACAATACCTTTAATATCTTGAACAAGGATTCTTTAATGGATATTTTTGAAAATGGCTGATTACCGGATGCTTATCACAAGACCTATTCCCAGGTTCAAGAATATGATGTTCTTTTCCGTATAATAAACCCCGGAATAATCGTTAAATCCGAATTTCAACCTCGAATATGTAAGGTCTGTGTTAAAATCGATCGCCACAAAATCGTTAAAACTATATTTTAACGACAAACCACCTTTGAAGGCAAGACCGGCGTCCTTGGAAGATGTTATTTTATAGTAATCGGGGCCAACCAAGAAATAAGTAGGTTCGAGTAATTGAAACGGTGTTTTGCCAAACATAATCCCGGTCAATAATTTAGGGTTTATATTAATTCTTCGGCTCACCGTAAATGAAGCATAAGCGCCAAACAAGATTGTTGATATCGAATAGGAGTCGGATCGTACATTAACATCGCTCAAAAAGGGGTCGTCGGCAACCATGGCAGTTGCAAGTTGACTGGCATTAACAGGATGAAAACTTTGGTTAAAGTCGATGCCGGCACCAATTTTCTCGCTAAAAAACCACTTCGCATCTACTCCAAAAGATAAGCCAAGCTGTGTAAAGCTGCCTCCGTCAATATTGTTGCTGCCATATTTTCCTAAGGGCATCGATAAGTTACTCCTCAATGCAATATTGAGTTTATCCCCTTCCGCGCGAACATCATTTAACGCACCCAAGGCTATCAAAAGGAAGAAACTTACTGTTATCTTATTCATAATTAAGGTATTATGCCTCATCAACCCCATTTGACGGTATTTTACATTTATTAGTATTAAAGAATATCTTATCATTAAAAACAAATACAAAACTAATTTATTAATACGAATTAAAACCGGTATCATATAAAAAGAGCAAACCCGATTTTTTTACAGTTAACAATGGTTTAAATATATTTCTATATTGCAAGTCAAAAATAGAGTACTGAGTGAAGCAGTTTATCAAGGATCAAATAGCAATAAAACTTGTAAGCAGAGGCAGAAAGAGGGATTTTTCATTTGGCGTGCTGGAAAGCAAACATTGCGAAAAAGACATTAAAGCCTTTAATGACAGTTCTTATTTCGCAGGAATCTCAAAGGAAGGAATCTCGTTTGTTACAAGAATGTCGTTCAGGGTTGACAAACCTAATGAAAACTGGCTGATGATAAATATACCCGGGGAAGGGGTTTTCGGCTTCGAGAATCTAAGTTTAAAGGAAGGCCGGAGCTTCAAGCAAGGCGATCTGGAATACATCTGTATCGAGCCTGCAAAGAAATGGAGACTGCTGTATAATGGAATAATAAAAAGCAACAGATTAAGTCTCGATTTAAACTGGGATGCCAGTTCGCCCATTGTTGTTTTGGACAAAACGGGCACTTCGGCAAAGCAGGTTGGAAAACAGATAGCAAAAGAAAAATGGACCAAGGGCTTCTTTAAGAAACTTAGGGAACTGGATCAGGTCCATTATGAGCAGGCAGGAATAATCAAGGGGACTTTTCAATGGAAAGGCATCGCCCGTAATTTAAGTTTTGTTGGAATCCGCGACCATAGCTGGGGAGTGAGGAATTGGGAAGACTGGGACAGGCATTTTTGGATCTTGGGCCTGTTGGACGACGGGAGGTTCTTTAATTTCAGCCTCATTAGCTATAGTTTTGTGAAGAACCTGCAAGCGGCATTTATTTTCGACAAAACAGCTTATAAGACTATTTATAAATTACCATACTTCGATGAAATTCAAATGGATAGCCTTATGCCAAAGGAACTGTCGTTTGAGGTGATGGAAGATAGGGGGGGCGAGAAAAGACTTATGACATTGGAAATGAAAGACTTTTTTCCTTTTCGGATGGACAACAGCTACTATATACGACAGGCCAAGTCAGACTTTGTGTATGATGGCGTAATGGGCGTAGGCATTGCAGAGATGGGTGTTAATCTTAAAAACCATAAAATAGATGTCGATTCTACCTATTGATAACTTGAGCAAATATACAGGAGGCGGAAAGGCATACGGCATCTCATTGTTGAAATCTTATTGCATGAACATCCCATTGACTTTTCTGATCAGGAAGTATAACGAACCGGCCCTGATAAAATTCCTCGACAGCCTCCCAGATGATTTGGAACTGGCTGTCCGGTCGTCGGCAATCGATGAGGACGGCCCCGATTTGTCGTTTGCCGGGCAATACGAGTCGATATTGAACCTGCGCACAAAAAAAGAAACTTTGTCGGCCATACGGAACTGCATTAACAATAACGCTTCCATAAAAAAGGCATCATCATATAAGAAACAATTAAACTCAAAAACGAAAAGCAAGTTGTTTGTTTTATTGCAGGAGATGGTAAATGCGGATATCTCAGGAGTTATTTTTACTGCAGATCCCGTTGAGAACAGAAGGGATAAAATAACGATCAACATAACATCTGGTCTTGGCAACAAGCTAATGGGAGGCATGGAAGATGGCGAGCAGCTTACATTTTTAAAACATAATTGCAAAGCCGTCGAAAGCAGGCTGATCCCTAAGAAACAATTCCATCAGTTGATAAAGGAGGCAAAAGTCATAGAGAAATGTTTCGGTAAGCCCGCAGACCTGGAATGGGCCATCGATAAATCAGGTAGGATTTGGTGGCTGCAGTTGCGTCCGATTACAAGTTTGGCAAGGGTAAACCTCAACGAGCTGGACAACAAGCCTTTATTTAGGAAACCCATTTATACGCGCGGAAACATAGGTGAAATGATGCCAGGCCCTGTAACACCGCTGACTTTGTCAACTTTCGCAAAAGCAATCGACAGGGGCTTGCAGGTGTTTTACTATAAAACCGGGGCACAGGACGGTATTTACGACAAAATGCTATTTATACATTCCTTTTACAACCATCTGTTTTTCGATGTTCACCGCCTTTACGAAAGTGCCAGGCGGGTCGGGATCTCAAAAAAAGAGAATATCGACTTTTCGATCGTAGGCCGCGAAGTAGAAAACATAAAAGTTGAAAAAACAGTAAAAAAGCTCAGGGCAGGCTATAATTCATTGTTGATGATAAAATATATCAATAGTGCAAAAAAATCCTGGAAAAAACTTAGGAGGCTGAACAAAAGATTTAAGCTTTTGTGCCCCGACGATATTGCTGATTGCTATGACCTTATCAACGACAAATTAGCGATTTTAAACAAAGCTTACGGCTTGCATTACGTAACTTCATCACAATCAGGGGCGTTGTATTCTGCTGTTTTGGAAATTTTTTCCGATGGCAAGCTGCCGCAAAGCCAACATCAGAGAATGGCAAACTCCTTGTTCTCGGACATTCCGGATGTTGAAAGTGCCGAGGTGATAAAATCCCTGGACGAAATAGCCCGGGTGTTGCCCGAGGATCCTTTGTACAAGTATGGATTTATCGAAGCAAACACATCCGCAGCCTTGGAATACATCGAAAAAACAGGGCCTGAAAAACTAAGAGAACTTTGGGCTGGGTTTATCGGGCGGCACGGCCACCGTTGCGTTCGCGAGGCCGAGATGTTCGAAAAAGAATGGGCGGCAGACCCTTCGCAGATTATTGAGTTGTTAAAAACTAAAAGCCGGCATAATTCCCCGCCCCCCATTAACGGCAAGAACAAAACAGATAATCCGGAGGCCGGAAAACTGGAAGGCTTAAAAAAACTTATCTTGAACTTTGTGTTGCCCAGAGCAAGGAAGGCCGTTGCCCGCCGCGAGCAAACAAAGGCATGGTCCATCAGGGTACAAAACGAGTTTAAACTATCGTATCGTCATTTGGCAGAACTTCTGATAAAGAAGAACATGCTTTTTGACAAAGACCATATATTCTTCCTAACCCATGAGGAAATCGGACAGTTGATTGTTGACGAGGACAAAAAACGCTGGATGAGGCTGGCGAGGGACAGGTATAAACTTTATCCGGAAATGAAGAAGCTGCAATTCAACGATTTGGTTTATGGAATTCCTTTTCCTGTTGATGATGAA
Organism: Bacteroidota bacterium; assembly: GCA_024279935.1. GTDB lineage: Bacteria > Bacteroidota > Bacteroidia > Bacteroidales > F082 > BM524. Next base: position 2,954 of record JAJRQZ010000050.1, on the reverse strand, counting down.
AAAGCCCCGGCGGCATCGGTAAACGGCAAGCTCCACGGCATTCCCGTGAGCCATGGCGAAGTTACATCTAAAGTGCGTATCGTAAATGAAATCGGCGATGCACATAAGCTTAAAAAAGGTGAAATAATGGTGGCCAGGTTTACCGATGTCGGCTGGACACCTTATTACGGAATGATCTCAGGCTTAATCACCGAAATAGGAAGCCCCCTTTCGCATGGGGCAGTAGTAGCGCGCGAATACGGATTGCCAGCGATAGTCAGCCTTAAAAATGCTACCAGCCTGCTTAAAACAGGACAAAAGATCAAAATGGACGCCGTTAAGGGAACGGTTGAAATATTAACCAACAATGAATAAATCCACGATAAAAGGAGTTTTTGAGAAAAGATTCGGAAGCAATCCCTTAGTCTGTTACTCACCGGGCAGGATAAACCTGATAAAAAAAGAATCAGTCGGCTCATTTAAGGAATTAACAGGTCGGAAATATAAAAGCCCTCTGGGCGAAAACGCCCGGATTATCGATGTCAACATATCGGAAGGAACAAAAATCATAAATTAATATATTATGAACCAAGGATTTGCATATATCGATTATGGTATTTTCGGTGTTTATGCCCTAATTATAATCGCAGTGGGCTTATATGCATCGCAAACGAAAAAAGGTGTTGACAAGACAGCCGAGGATTATTTCCTGGCCGGCAAAACACTTCCGTGGTGGGCTATAGGGGCATCTTTAATTGCGGCGAACATTTCGGCCGAACAGTTCATCGGGATGTCGGGATCAGGCTTTGCAGTAGGCCTTGCAATAGCCTCTTATGAATGGATGGCGGCAGTAACATTATTGATAGTGGCCAAATATATGCTTCCCATTTTTATCAGGCAAGGCCTTTTCACTATTCCTGAGTTTATCGAAAAACGTTTTAACACCAACCTCAAGACTATTTTAGCCGTTTTCTGGATAGCACTTTTCGTATTTGTAAACCTTACGTCGGTATTATTCCTGGGGGCAAAGGCCCTCGACACGATTATCGGTGTTGGCGACGGCAGTACTATTATCTATTTCATAGCAGGACTGGCTTTGTTTGCTGCCGCATATTCGGTATGGGGCGGTCTTTCGGCAGTAGCCTGGACAGATGTAATACAAGTCGCGTTGTTGGTTATAGGAGGCCTGATAACCAGTTTTATAGCAATCGACCACCTAACACCTGAAGGAGGTATAATTAAGGGTTTTTCACATATTTACCATACAGCCGGCGATAAGTTCCACATGATAATAAAACGCGACAATCCCGAATTTATGAACTTGCCCGGCATTGCCATGCTCGTGGGGGGGCTGTGGGTCGCCAATCTTTATTATTGGGGTTTTAACCAGTATATTATTCAAAGAGCACTGGCTGCCAAGTCGTTGAAGGAAGCGCAACGAGGCCTTGCATTTGCGGGCTTCCTTAAGCTTATTATCCCTTTAATAGTAGTAATTCCGGGAATAGTTGCATTTGTCATGTTCACACAGCCGGAAGGCACAAGCATCATAGGTGGGGTAAAAGATGTATTCACCAAAGCAGATGGCAGCCTCGATGTCGATAGGGCCTATCCCTGGCTTATAGGCACTTTCATTCCCTCAGGTATAAAAGGCCTTGTGGTCGCTGCGCTTTCCGCGGCAATAGTTTCTTCGCTCGCATCCATGCTCAACTCCACTTCAACAATTTTTACGATGGATATTTACAAGCCATATATAAACAGGAACGCATCAAACAAAGATCTTGTAAAAACCGGGCGCATAAGCGTTTTGGCAGCCTTGGCAGTTGCGGCCTTGTTGGCTCCCCAATTGGGAAGCTTACCTCAGATGTTCCAGTATATACAGGAATATACAGGACTTGTAAGCCCCGGGATACTAGCCGTTTTCTTAATGGGGCTTTTCTGGAAGAAAACATCCACAAAAGCCGCTATTACAGGTGTAATATCTTCAATACCAATAGCCTTGGGGTTTAAGTTCCTGCCGATAGAAATGCCTTTCCTCGATCAGATGCTTTATACAATGCTAATGAGCATGGTTATTATCGTTGGTGTTTCGCTGAGTTTGGGACGTGGCGACGACAACACAAAAGGCATTCCTTTGCTAAATGAAACTTTCGTTACCGACAAGGTCTTCAATATTTGCGCTTATGCCATTTTAACGATCGTTGTAGTCCTTTATAGTGTTTTTTGGTAAATCATCAATCATCATCTGATTTTTCTTTTTTTTTTAGAACAGCCGCATTTATCAAAAAGCTACCAGCCAACTTTTTTACTTTAACAGATTCGCTTACAGTAGCACGGACACGTTCAATGATTGAAGGACAACAAGCCGGACTTGTTTTTCCAAAGAAAGCAAAGCCTGATAATATTTTTGTTGCTCCGAGAGATGGGGAATCTTGAAGGCTTTGAGGAACTTTTTGACCATTTCCCTCCCATGCTGTCAGGTTGTCAACCGGCATTTTACGCAGAATCTTTTGAAGAAAAAAGGAAAAGGCAACAAGCTTGACTTAAGGGTGGAGTATCAGTAATCGAAGATGAAGTTCAGCGAGATAAGTTTCTTGTTAAAATGATATACATTTTAATGGTAAAAAGACTGGAATCGTCATGGTTTTCATTTCAATCCACTATTGGAAAAATATTAGACCATCATCAAAATGCACTTAACAGAATAAAAGCATACGAATAAAACAAGGAAAATGGGGAACTGAATAATGAACTTTGCTTTGCACGGTTTTATGATCTTAGGCCAAATTTAAGCTCTAAGCCAACAAATAATAATTAGCCTTGGGCGAATAAAATAAATTGAGGTCAGTAGTTAGTTGCATATTAAATTGACTTGATAAATCTTGTCTGCAACCACCATTCTTCTGATTAAATTATTAAAAATACTCTCTTTGGTCTGTGACCGGTTAATTCGATAACAAAACTCACTTAGATATCTG
>JAJRQZ010000049.1 GCA_024279935.1 Bacteroidota bacterium | reverse complement strand
CGCCAAAAGGCGTTACCTTTGTGTTTGTGTTTTTGTACATACACCTAAATAGGTGAAAAAACACGAGACCTGCAAGTGATTGCAGGTCTTATTTTTCAACAACTTAAAGTGAATTGTTAATAATTACTTGCGGATTTAAGGGGTTACATCTTTTTCTTTATCCCGAAATATATATCATCCCACTTTTTGTTCAGATAATTTTCGGGTAGTTCAAAATTGTAAAATTGTATTTGTCGTTTACCGACCTTCTGTTTTAACAAATATTCTTGGTAAATTTCAAGCAAAGTGCTTTTACCCGACCTACGCAAGCCACTCACTACCTTTATAAGGTCTTTATCCTTGTATGATAGTAACTCATCAATATATTCCTTTTGGTTTATGTACTTATCCATTCTGCACAGTTATGAAATAAATCATCAAAACATGCAATTTCTGTATTATTTGATAATTAGATTGTTTATTAATTTGTATTTCCCCTAATAACCACAACGGTTTGGCTATGCTGCGTACCGCATTTAGTTGTTCAAATTTTCTTGGTTACCAATATATTGAATTATGGCACATAATATTCATGTTTACAATTAATTGCGGTATGCAGTATAGGTGTTGTTGTAACTCGTTATTATTCATCCTTCTTTTTAAAAATAAGTTTTCACAGCAAATTCATATTGTTCAATAAATATCTTTTTAAAACTTGTTATATTGTTCTGTTCATAAAATAAGAGCATTGCCTTTTTATAATCCACGCTATCAACAGTTCTAAATGATATTGGACAGTATTTATGATTTATCAATATTGCATTACTTACTATTCTTGCTGTTCGTTTATTTCCGTCAACAAATGGTTGAATGTATGAAATCAAGACTAATGCTAAAAGTGCTTGCTCAAAAACATTCTTTTTCTCATTAATCAAATCGCACATTTCCGATAAAGCTTCTTTTATTTGAAATACATTATCTATCGGTTTGTAATTTGTCCCTGAAATTCCGACTCGTCTTTTGCGTATATTTCTATCAACAGCAAGTCCTTTTGTTAAAATACTATGAATGTCCTCAATTTTCGAAATGAGTAATGGAAACAAGTAATCTGGATTTTCAACTATAAAATCAATCGCATCTTTATGATTGAGCAACATTAGAGCTTCTTCTTTTGATTTTCCGGCTGCGGTTTCTTTTTCCTTTAATAATCGTTCTGTTTCAAGTAACGAATAGGTGTTTCCTTCAATTTGTGAGGATTTCCAACTTAAATCAATTGCAAGACGTTCTAGTTCTTTTTTATATTCAAATTCGCTTAATTCTGAAATGTTATTTGTAAAATTGTCTTGGAGTGAATTTAATACTTAGCTTTCTTCTACTGAGAACAAATTAATTTCCGGTAAAATTTCAGAAATAATCGAAAAATTAAAACTTTCATTTATTTCCCTCTCATCAATCTCTTTTTCATAGTATTTCTCAAAATCAATTGGTTCAAACAATTTATAAATCGGTGAAAGATGATAACGTGTGGATTTTCCTTTTCCTGTCGTAATTATTAATCTTTCCTGAATTAATTTTAGTAATATTCTCTTTACTGTGGCAAGACTTCTTTTCTCACCATAACCTTGAAAAATCTCTTTTGATGAACAATTAGGATATTGCTTTACATATTCAATTATCAATTTTTTATCATCCATATCTTTTATTTAGCTCACAAATGTAATCGTTTTGGCTCATATATAATTAGAGTTGAGCCGAATATTTCTTTATAATGAGCTACAACTATCAATACAACCGCCATTCGCAAGGAAATCTATTCCTTAAAGCAGATGCCAATAATCCTATTTGGCACTCTCAAACTGCTCGAAAGCATCTATGATATCGAGGTAGGCGCCGTTGAATCCGGCATCGATTATTTTCTTCAAATAAGAACTATCGTTGCCGAAGATGATGTCTTGCCAGTCTTTTTCCCAATATCTCACATAATAGTTGCCGGGCCAATTTGAATCAGGCTTTTCAATAAACAAAGGATTGCCGACTTTCCAGTCAGCCTTCCAATAATATCTGTAATCCTCTGCTTCCCCGATGCTCAAATAACAAATCAGCATACGGCTTCCCCCATTGGCTTTATTTTTAAGCTGGGCTATCTGTTCAGCCGTAAATCCCTGGCCGTCATAAAAGAAATCCATTATTATAAAATCGTAATTCGTGTTTTTAACAGCATCCACAAAAGCCTGGGGACTTGCATATTCATTGTCGGGACTAATGAGATACAGAAAGTTTTCAGCATCCTGGAGATTATTGATCAAGCTATGGTTTTCGCCCTTGATTTGTGGGGGATATATTGGAATATTGTCGAGTTCGCGATGATCGGCAGCAAAAGAAATATAAGCTTTGGAATTATTTAGCGAATAAGAGGCGTCGATATTTGAGTGTGTTGAACAATAGTCGGTTACCAATATTTTTATGTTTGCGTTATTTTTGGCCATATCCAAAAACCCGCTTATCCATTCATTGGCGTCATCAGGTGTTGCCTCATCATCCTTATTATAACCATAAAACAGGTCTTCCTGGCCAATGCCGTTTATGGCCCCTAAATATGTTAAATCGGGCTCTCCGGTTTCATCCCCGGTTTTGCTAACCAATTCGGCTCCATTTTGGGGGATTATTATAAAATCCGGATTTATTGCCTTAGAGTGGGAACTTATCTGCTGAACAAAATCCCTCATTTCCTGTTTATAGTCGCTGCTGGAGGGCAAAGAAGCCGCATCCTTCTTACATGCCTGAATAACAATACCTACCCAAAACAAACATAAAAATAAAATTATCGTTAACTTAATTCTTTTCATACCTTTAAACCTTTAAATGCTGAGGTGTCGGCACTTTCAGCCACTTTTAAACCCTTACCCTAAAAAAACTATCCCCTATAACAATTATTGCCCGAAAAAACAATTTCAGCATTTTGCAGCGCAAATATTTTTACGTCAATATTACAAAAGTACAAATCCCAGGACGCTCAAAGCCCGCAACCGGCCCGGTTCAAGAAACACAAATGTCGCCCGATAATTTTAATTGGTTATTTTTGGCTTTTTAAAAATCAAGAATTGGCGAATCCATTAAAAAAACTTGCCGGCGACACTGCCATTTACGGATTGGGGACCATGGTGCCCAGATTGTTGAATTATCTATTGGTTCCTTTTTATACCATACTCGTGTTCAACAAAGCGGAGTACGGGCAGATAACCGAGCTTTATGCCTATGTTGCGATTTTGCTGGTCTTGCTCACATTTGGTATGGAAACGGCTTTTTTCCGCTTTGCCAATAAAGAAAAAAACGCATCCGATGTTTATAATACGGCCCTTTCCTCAATTATCGCCGTAGCCATTGTTTTTCTGGGCCTTGTAGTGCTGTTTTCGGGTAAGGTTTCCACAGCAATCAGATACTCCGGCCATAGCGAATATGTTTTGATGATCGCGCTTATAGTTGCCATCGATGCCTTTACCGCAATCCCTTTTGCATGGCTGCGATATGAGGACAAGGCAAAAAGGTTTGCCTTCATCAGAATTGCGAGCGTGGCGATAAATATTTCCTTTAACCTGATATTTCTTGTTGCAATTCCTAAATGGTTTCCCGAAGAAAGCAGCAGGTTATGTTTTTATCAGGGAGCCAACAAAATAGTTTTCGTGTTTATTGCAAACCTGATAGGTTCATTGTCAACTATTGTTATGCTTTGGCGCGAATTGCGGATATTCCGATTTAGGATAAACAAGCTTTTGTTGAATAAGCTGCTAGCTTACGGCCTGCCGGTCTTGGTTATAGGTTTTGCCGGGATGATAAACGAGGTTGCCGACAAGATACTCTTGAAATATTATCTCACCGGTCCGGGAACGGCTATTGAACAGATAGGGGTTTACGGCGCCAATTATAAGCTTGCAATACTGATGATGCTCTTTATACAAATGTTCAGGTATGCTGCCGAACCGTTTTTCTTCGCCGAAGCGAAAAAAAAAGATGCCAAGAAAACCTATGGACTGATAATGACATATTTTGTGATTTTTACCTGGTTCATATTTTTGGGCGTTACTTTATATATAGACATCTTCAAATTTATGATTGGGAGGGAATTTTGGGCAGGCTTGAGCATAGTGCCAATAGTTTTGGCGGCCAAGATGTTCCTGGGGATATTTTTCAACCTCTCGGTTTGGTACAAACTGACCAACAAGACCCTCTATGGTGCGCTCATTGCCGTTTTTGGGGCATTTATCACCATAGTACTGAATATAGTCTTGATTCCTAAAATAGGATATTATGGTTCGGCGTGGGCCAACTTTGCCTGTTATGCCAGCATGATGCTGATATCGTTTTTCTGGGGCAGGAAAATTTATAAGGTTAATTATAACTTAAAGAAAATATTGTCATACAGCCTGTTGGGCCTTGTTTTGTTTTTCGTGTCAAGATATTTTTCCGCTTATGGAGAATCGCTGCGGTTTGCCATAAACAGCGGGCTTATGATAATTTATGCAGCAAGCGTTTTTGTTTTTGAGAGAAAAACCTTCAATGTCAGGGTATAATATTTGCAGTTACAAATCATGCTTGTATTGTCGCATAAGTCGAAGTTGTTTTTGTCAGCTGCGAGGCGAGAAATTTTCATTAATGACACGGTCGCGCATAAGTTTTTTGACTAATCTGTAGGCAAAAAGAACGAGTGATGCTGTGGTTAAAACACATTTGACCTGACAACAAGCTGCAATAATTTACCAAACCTCATATAAACCCATTTTGTAACTTTGTGGACAAACTGTCGTCTCCTTCCCGAAATGTCGAAAAAAATTTTTGAACATAAGATAATGCCACAGAGCGATAAGATGTATAGATATGCATTTTCTATACTTAAAAACAAGGAGCTGGCAAAAGATGTTGTTCAGGAATGCCTCATGAAAATTTGGGACAAGCGTAAAATACTTCCTCGAATAAAAAGTTACGACTCATGGGTAATGCGCATAACACGCAATCAATGTTACGATTGGGTAAAGACCAGTAGGTTCTCGATAGGCGACGAAGCATTGAACGATATTGCCAACATCGACGAGACCGACTACGAATCGATATTAAAAGACAACGAATTGTGGCTGAGCAGGATAATGAGCTCCTTTTCCCAAAAGAACAAGGAGATATTCCATCTGCGCGAGGTGGAGGAAATGACTTATCAGGATATCGCAGAGGTAATGTCGTTGAGCCTCTCCGACGTAAAAGTAAGCGTTTATCGCATGCGGCAAAAAATTAAATCTTCATTTCGAGAAATAGAAGGATATGGAATCGCAAATTAAAAAACTACAACAGAAATACTGGGAGGGGAAAACTTCCGTGGAAGAAGAAAAACTTCTGGGGAGCCTTCTTGTAAACGAGGCTGACAAAAGCCCTGCCGGTTTATTTTTCACCGCTCTCGACCAACGAAAAAAAACCAGGGCTGATATCGAATTCGTCATGCCTAAAAACAAAAAGCGTTTCTTGTGGCAGTTTTCGTCAATAGCGGCGTCAATAGTTATCCTAATAAGCCTTGTCATTGGATATAACAGTTACAAGCAAAGCGACCCTTATGAAATAACCGATCCTCAAGAGGCTTACAATATTAGCATGCAAGCACTCATGATGGTTTCGGCTGAACTGAACAAAGCAAAAACCTATTCGTCGCGAATAGAGAAAATAAATGAAGTTAAACAATTAATAAATAAATAAATTTAAATATCATGAAACGATTGACATTAATTTTAGTAGGACTGGCCATGTCCGCGACAATGATGGCCCAGCAATCGCTTATCAATAAATACTTTGATAAATATGCTGGCAACGAGAACTTTACACAAGTTACAATTAACCAGAAGATGTTTTCCCTTTTTGCAAATTTCGAGGGCAATACTGAGGAGGAAACAGAGTTTATGCAAGCCATTAGCAAGCTGGAAGGATTGAAAGTCCTTGTTGCCGACAGTGTAGAAAACCCCGGCAAATTATTTAAGTCCACGGCTGCTGAAATAGAAAAAGCAGGTTACGAAGAACTTATGTCGGTTACCGATGCCGACTAAAACGTGAAATTCTCCATAAGGGAGAAAGACGGTATAGTAAAAGAAATGATCATGCTTGTTGGCGGAAAGGAAGAATTCGTACTTTTGAGCTTATACGGCGAAATCGATTTGAAGAATGTATCCAAGATTGCCAACGGCATGAAATTAAACGGGATGCAAAGCTTGAAAGATTTCCATTACGAGGACCATGACGGCAAAGGTCATGACAAAGAAGATGAAGATTAGAGTATTAACAGTATTTTTCTTAGTTGCGGTCTTCCTGTCGGCAAAAGGGCAGGAAGACCTTTTCAAGGATTTTGCGGAAGCCCATAAAGAGAGGGCCTTTTGCTTTTATCCCAGCACCTTGCGCATGTTGAACATAGGTGGCAACGAAGAGTTCGACCAAATGGTCAAGGGGGTCGAAAAACTCCTGGTTTATAAACTGGACTCTGCAAGCCGTAACGGCAAAGCCTACAAAAACATGGTCAAGGAATTCAAATCCGAGGGGTTTGAGGAATATCTTTCAATTACAGGAGGTAATTACGAGGCATCGCTTTTAGCAAGCCCTGGAAATAAGGGAAAGGAATATGTTGGTTATTTCAATCAGGAAGATGCCTTGTTGGCGTTTTATTTAAAAGGGGGCCTTGACTGGGATGAATTACCAAAATTGATCAACGGCATTAAAGAAGGAGATTTTATAAATATACTTGACTTAAACACATCTGGATTTGAAAACCACCCTTAAGATACAAGGCCTTAGCAAGTCGTTCGGGAAAATCAAGGCTGTTCAAAACCTCAACCTTAGGGTTATGCCCGGGCAGGTCTATGGCATTCTCGGCCCCAACGGCAGCGGCAAAACCACAACCCTTGGGATGATACTGGACGTGGTGGCGCCCCAGAGCGGCAGTTTTTCGTGGTTCGGGGGCATGCCTAATATCGAAGCGCGAAAAAAAATCGGGGCCATACTCGAAACCCCTTGTTTCCTTCCATATCTCTCGGCAACAAGAAACCTTGAAATCGTTGCCCATATAAAAAACGCCGATGCCAACAGGATTGACCTGGTTTTAAGGCAGGTAGGCCTATTCGACCGCAAGGACGACAAGTTTAAAACCTTCAGCCTGGGAATGAAACAAAGACTTTCCATTGCTGCCGCCCTACTCGCCAACCCTCCTGTATTAATACTTGACGAGCCCACCAACGGCCTCGACCCACAGGGTATAGCAGAGGTTAGGCAGCTAATCGTTGACATTGCTAACGAGGGCAAGACCATAATAATCGCCAGCCATTTGCTCGACGAAGTCCAAAAGGTATGCACACATTTTTGTGTTTTGAAATTCGGTGTTAAAATTCATGAGGGTGCCGTAAGCGAAACCCTCGGCGAAATAAACAAGGTGGAACTAAAGAGCAGCGACATGAAAAACCTTGCCCTGCTCCTGGAAAAATTCCCCGGAAAGGAAAAAATCGAGAATGGGGGCAACACGCTCACAATGACCTTGAAAGATGGATTTAACGCTATGCAGATCAATGAGTTTTGCTTCAATAACGGAATAGTGCTCCAGAAACTCAGCACACATACCAACTCACTGGAAAAAGAATTCCTGAAAATACTTAAAGATCATGATTAGAGCATTAAAACTAGAATGGCTTAAGATAAAGAATTACAGGGTTTTCTGGATATTGATTTCAATGTACTTGCTTGCCCTGGTGATAATTGCCTCCGGTGGAGGCTTGTTTTTGGCTTGGCTCAAAAGCGAGGGCGCCGACTTCAACGGCATCGACCCGACGATAGTCCCTATTTTTGATTTCCCCGATATATGGCAGAACATAACCTATTTAAGCTCGTTCGCTAAAATATTCATTGCTTTCATGGTAATAATATCAGTAAATAACGATCTAACATACAATACTTTGCGCCAAAACATCATCGACGGATTAAGCAAAAAGGAATATCTGGCAAGCAAGTTGATGATGATAGTCTCCCTTGCGGCCTTGAGCACCTTGTTCGTCTTCCTGTCAGGATTTATTAACGGCATGTTATATTCACATGTCAGGGGAATGGAGGTTGTTTTTGCCAAAACACAGTTCTTGTTTGCATATTTCTATGAGATAGCTGTTTATTGCTCACTGGCCTTTTTGCTTTCTTTGCTTATAAAGAAATCGGGCTTTGTGATTGTCGCATTGTTTTTATATACATTTATGTTCGAGCCCATTGCGGTGGCTGTCTTTGAGAACGCACCCTACTTTAAGGGGGGCGTAATGTCGCAAATTGCCCAATATTTCCCTATAAACGCATTAAACAACCTGATAAGCGTTCCTTTTGGGAGATATATCTTCAGGGAGATACAGGATTATGTTTCTGTTAAGTCGTTCCTGATATCGTTTGGGTGGCTGTTGGTCTATATCTTATCTATTTCTTATATCTTGAACAAAAAAGACTTGAAGTAAGCGGTTTGTTGACTAATACAAAAAGCCAAAAAGCCAAAGAGGTATTTTATTTCCATATCCATACTCTATATCGTCGGCTGCTATATATGAATTTTCGATTCCGTCAATTTGATTATAACTCTTGCCTTTGCCACCTATTTCAAAAAGATACTTATTATCAACCAAAAAACCGCCTGTTTTTGGATAAGTAATTTTGTGGTTCTGTTTTAGCTGGTTTAAAAAAAAAGTCTCTCTTGCTGTTCCTTTTGAACAAGAATCATTTGTGTTTAGAGCATTTAATAGAGCCGTGTTATTCAAATATATTTTTTCAGGCTTTGTTAAGTGCCCGGTTGGCATCGAACTTCGCCTAAGCATATTTATAAGGTTTGCCCTATCCAATGAATTCAATAACCGAAGCAGAACATCTCTGCTTAATCCTGATTTCCTGCTTAAATCTGTTATGTTAACTCTAAAAGGCACGCTATCGGCTATTAAAGCTATTATTTTTCGGAGTTTTACAGTAGTTGAAAAGTTTATATTGTCTATTGCCTGTAAATCAACTTCAATGATAACATTAACGGTGTTTATTAATCTATCGTAAAACTGACCTTTGGTTTCAATAAAAAAAGGATAAATGCCATCTGTTAAATAATAATCGAACTCTTTTAATATACTCTCTACCCGTATTACTTGGGGAATTAATTCTACATGATTATTAGTAATATCAGATAGATTAAAATATGGTAGATCAGAGCGATATGAAAGGTTTAAATATTCGCGAAAAGATAGTTCACACAACTGATACATTGCTGCCCGGCGACTCAAATCCCCCTGCAATTTATGAAGTTGCAATGCTGATGAACCCGAAAAAACTATTTTTATATCAGTGAATATATCATAAATATTTTTTATCTCGATGCCCCATGTCTGATATTTATGCACTTCATCCACAAATAAAAAACGCCCACCGTAAGAATAGAATTCTTCTACAAAATCGAATAATTTGTTTTTTGTAAAATACAAATCATCCAAGGATATGTAAATAGCTTTATTTGAGTTCTTGTAGTTCTTCTTGATGTATTGTAACATCAATGTTGTTTTACCTGTTCCGCGCGCACCGATAATACCGATCAATCTGTCGTCCCAGGCGATTTCATCATATAAGTATCTTACAAATTGTAGAGATGTATTTTTAACTCTTAAAATAGAATATTTAAACAGCTTTTGCATGACGTTAAATTATATGTTGTGTTAAAACAACAAATATAACAATTTATTGTTGTCTCAAAACAACATTATTGAAATATATTAAGGTTTCACTACTCGAATACTTTGCAAAACTCGTTTTACAAAAATATGGCTAAAGCCGAATGGTAAAAAATCCAGTTTGGCTAAAGCCAAAAGGCGGCATCAAAATCACCAAACACCAGACCTTGAAACCTCTTATTTGCAACTCCTTAAAATAAAAAGTTGTCAAACCAATGCGAATTAGTTATTTTTGCGCGGAACCACACACCAGATTTAAAAACATGAAACTAAAACTACAATTTTCAGTTCTTTTATTAACCGTATTTTTTTCGTTTTCCAATGTAGAAAAAGCCAATGCCCAGGGATTTGGCGATTTCACTGTTTATCCCTGTGCCGACAGTGCCGCTGTCGTCGCTTTAATTGATACTGTTTTTTTGAAAAGCGTTCCTGTGTATGCTAAACAGAACATAAAGTTTTACGGCGATCCAAGTTCCGTGGGATATTTCAAAAACGGATATTTCCTTGGTTTTACAAAAGGCCAGGGAATTATTATGACTTCCGGTAAATCCGACGATGTTGATAAGGAAAATGTTTGTGGAAGCGCGGCTAATGCCAGCACAAACAATAATGGCGTTGAAATGATGCCGACCTCAATCAATTGGGAAACGGAACGGCTACTCATGATGTTCGTATTATCGAATTTCAATTTAAGCCCACCGCCGATAGTGCAACATTCCAATATGTTTTCGCTTCCGAAGAATATCATGATTATGTTTTTGCCAGTTTTAATGATGTTTTTGGCTTCTTTCTTTCAGGGCCTGGTATTAATGGTCCCTTCAGCCTAAACTCCAAAAATATAGCTGAAATACCCGGAACACATACTCCGGTCGCAATTGACAATATAAATTTTGGAAAAGGCGGGCAAACTTGTACTGGCAAGCCAAGCGGCTGCACCAATTGCCAGTATTTCAAGGACAACAGTCAAAGCGATGACCCCAACTTCAAAAACTTTGTTTATGATGGTTATACTACTTCGCTTCCAGCAAAAAGTGGGGTTTCCCAATGTCAATGGTACACTATAAGATTGAAGGTCGGCGATGCTGGGGACGGGGTTTTCGATACAGGTGTCTTCCTCGAAAAAGGAAGCTTCAACCTGGGAACAGTGGACGCTTTACCGGAATATACCCATCCTACCATCGACAGCCTCGTTTACGAAGCATGCAACAACCATGATGTCAATATGGTTTTTAATCTATCTACACAAATGGGCTTCGATTATTATATCCCATATAAAATTGAGGGAAGCGCCACTCTTGGCGATGATTACCAAAAGATAGTCAATCTCGAGGACACCTTGTTTTTCCCCAGTGGTTCCACAAGGGATTCCATAATTTTTTATAATTTTTACGAAGATTTTATTACAGAAGGTCAGGAGGACATCCAGGTTATTTACCGTGCCGAGATGTGCAACCCCTTACTGACGGATACCGCTTTTGTGTTGATACTCGACAAACCTTATTTCGGGGATACTACAAGAAGATATGAAACATATTGCGAAGATACGATAACACTTAGTTTCGGGGACCAGTATTTAACGGGGATCCCGCCTTATTCTTATGAATGGTTGCCGGGGAGCTTCCTAACCCAGACGTACGACTTCGCAATTTCAGGGACCGACAGTGCCGAGGTTTATTGTATCGTAAGCGACACATGCGGACGTCAGGTACTGGACACTGCAATCATTATTGCCACACCAATTTATTCAAACGCAGGCCCCGACAAAGATTTGTGCAACGTTACCAGCGTTCAGCTTGAGGGATCTTCGGAAGGGGCACAGGCATTTTTCTGGACATCAAACCCGGTAGATTCCTCATTGGCAGGGCAGGAAACAATCCCGGATCCTGTGGTTAGCCCTCCGGGCACAACGGAATATGTGCTGGAAGTAAGTGATAACTGTACTCATCTCGATACCGATACCACCATGGCCTTGCTCGAAGGGGCTTCTGCCTTTGCAATAGCCGACACAAATGTTATTTGCATAGGCGACCTTAGTCAGCTTACTATTAACCAGGGTGCTACCGACGAAACTTATGTGTGGTCATCCTCACCACTTGATCCTTCGCTCAGCGGTCAGGAAAACAATCAGGTAATAAATGTAACGCCAACAACCACAACAACTTATAGCGTAACCGTTACCAATGCCTGCAATTTTACGGCAAGCACTGATATATCAATCACGGTCAATCCTCTCCCTAATGCCAGCGCAGGCCTCGATAACTCGATATGCTTTGGCGATTCATTTAATCTTGAGGCTGGCGGCGGAACGGATTATGTCTGGACATCGGCTCCCCTTGACCCTAGTTTAAGCGGACAGGATTCGATATATAACCCTTTGGTAACACCCGACCAGCAAACAAATTATACCTATTCGGTGCAGGTTACCGATGCAAATGGCTGCGTAAATACCGATGATATGATCCTTCAGGTTGATCCGGTACCTGATATTTCCCTGGATGTTCCCGATGATTTTGCCTGCTATGGCGAAACAGTAAGCATAACGGCTGTTGGGACGGCAACAGATCTAACTTGGACTGCCAATCCTCCGGATGCCAGCTTGACCGGACAGGAAACAAATGCCGTCATCAATGTTACGCCCCTTGAAACAACTACTTATACTTTAGTAGGCAATGTTGCCGGATTCAATTGTCCTGCAACCCTTGAGCAAACTATCACGGTTAAACCGGAATTGTTCTCAACATTTGCCTTGCAATCTGATCTGGTTTGCGAGAACGAGGCCATGATAGTGAACTATTCGGGAAATGCCGGTACGGCGGCAAATTACAGCTGGGATTTCGACGGTGCAAGCATCAACTCCGGTTCCGGACAAGGGCCCTATGATATACAATGGGATTTGGAAGGAACGAAAACCCTTAGTCTTTTAGTTGAAGAAGATGGCTGTAGTGCCGAAGCGTTCAGCCTCGAACTGGAGGTTGTCAGAAGCCCTGTTGCCGATTTTATTTCCGATAGCATTTCCGGTTGCGCCCCCCTGGACGTAGTTTTTAACAGCACTTCGGGCAATACTACCGATAACGTAACATATAACTGGGATCTCGGTAATGGAAGCGGTGGCACGACCGAATCCGTTTCAACAACCTATACCACTCCCGGACAGTATGATGTAAAACTGGAAATCACCAATAACGGCCTATGCTCCGATAGCAAAACGGTAAATGCTTTTATAGATGTTAACGAGACTCCTGTTGCCGATTTCGACCTTGTCCCGCCGGAATCTATACTTGAGGATGATAAAGCAACCATCGACTTCAGCAATACTTCCATTAGCGGCGGCGCCCTTAGTTATATTTGGACCTTCGGCGACAGCCAAACCTCTACAACAGCCTCGCCTACACATATTTATACGCAAGCAGGGATTTATACGATCACCCTTGACATTGTTACCGCCAACGGCTGTGAGAGCAGCATGGAGAAGGAGCTTACCATCCATCCCGATTTTGTTGTCTATGCGCCTAACGCCTTTTCCCCCAACGGAGATGGGATGAATGATTTCTTCGAGATCAAGGGTATCGGTCTAAAGGCCTACAACCTTCAGGTTTTCTCGCGCTGGGGCGAATTGATATTTGAGTCGAATAATATCGAGGATCAGTGGGACGGAAGGTATAATGGCGGATTTGTCCCAACCGGAACCTATGTTTATACCATAAAATACACATCCATGCTCGACAAGGATAAAGTTTTGGAAGGTTCGGTAACTGTGCTGAAATGAACTGCCTAGCAGCAAAGCTGAGGAAGTATCAAAATAGAATTTGTTTTCAAAACGATGCAAGTATCGGAGTATTAAACTCATTTATCACGATACGCTGCGCTATCGGGATTCGTTCAAATACAATGTTGAAAATTGAGTTTCACGAATAAACTATCGGCCGGGGATTGCGGGATTGGCCTTAAAGGGTTCTCGAAATACTGTCCATGGTTTAAGAATTTGCATATTTTTGCGGCTCAAAGAACATGTAATCAATGAACGCACTCGAACAACTTAAAAGGTTTACCACTGTTGTAGCCGATACCGGCGATTTCCGGACGATGGAGAAATACACCCCCCGCGACGCCACAACAAACCCTTCATTGATTTATCAGGCTGCACAAAGCCCGAAATACAAGCAGCTTGTTGACGACGCGATAAAATATGCCAGGTCAACAGAATTCGAAGATGGTCGCAGGATGAGGGCTTGCATGGAGAAATTATCGGTTAATTTCGGGCTTGAGATATTAAAAATCGTACCCGGCAGGGTCTCAACTGAAGTCGATGCCCGTCTTTCGTTCCGTATATACGATACTGTTTCGTATGCCAAAAGCTTAATACGCTTATATGAAAAAGAAGGCATCGGCAAAGACAGGATCCTGGTTAAGATTGCTTCTACATGGGAAGGTGTCAAGGCTGCCGAAATACTTGAAAAAGAAGGCATTAAAACTAATCTTACACTTTTGTTCAGCAAAACCCAGGCCATAGCCTGTGCCGAGGCCGGCGTTCAGTTGATATCGCCTTTTGTTGGCCGAATCCTCGACTGGTATAAAATGGCCAATGGAGTTGACAATTATCCGGCCACGGAGGACCCCGGCGTTTTATCCGTAACAGAAATTTATAATTATTATAAAAAGTTCGGGTATCAAACAGAGATAATGGGCGCAAGCTTCCGCAACAAAGAAGAAATTATTGAGCTTGCCGGCTGCGATTTACTTACAATTTCCCCCAAGCTTCTTGCCGAGCTCGAAACTGCTGAAATCAATCTTGAGCCCCGCCTTACGGTAGAAAGGGCACAAAAAATGAAAATCGACAAGCTTAGCCTCGACGAGATGAGCTTCCGCTGGTTGATGAACGAAGACCCAATGGCAAACATGAAGCTGTCGGAAGGAATAAGGAATTTCAGCAAGGACTTGAGAAAACTGGAAATGTTTGTCGGCAGACTGTTTTAACAAAGCTTGTCGTCCAAGGCTTAACGGTAGATATTCTTTGTCCTTAATATCGACAATATCTCCGAAGAAATTTCTTCTATCGGTTTATTTGTTACGTTGATAATATTCCATTTAGGATGAAGTCGATAGATTCGCGACGCATAATTCAACTCCTTTTTAACATGCTCCTGATCAGCATAATCCCCAGTGTTTCCCCCTAAATAATTATCCCTGGTCTTCCTGAGCTCCGCCAGTCGTTGCGAATAAGTGGTAAGACAGAAAACCCTGTCGGGATCCATTTTAAAAACGGCATCAGGCACATCGAAACCCAGGATGATCGGGACATTGGCTACCAGCCATCCCTTATGGGCCAAATAAACGCTTAAAGGCGTTTTAAATGTCCGCGACACTCCCAACAACACTATGTCGGCCTTGTCAAGTTCTTCAGTCCTTAGCCCGTCGTCGTGATGGATGGTAAACTCCACGGCTTTAATGCGCTGGAAATAAGCCTTGTTCAACACCTCGAAGATTCCGGGCTCTTCCGAAGGCGTATTTTCAAAATTATGAGATATTTGAGCCAATAACGGTCCCATAATATCAATAGCCCCAATATCGTTAAGGCGCGCCTGCTCCAATATGAAATGCCTAAGCTTTTTTGATACGAGGGTATGGACAATGAGGCCTTTTTTCTGCTGGCTTCCGAAATAATCCCCAATATCTGCTCTTGATCGCGTACCTGCGGATATAAAAAGGTCTCCGTCTCGGTTTTCCCGAATTGCACCAAAGCGGCTTTCAGCGCCCTCTTTGCGGTACCGCCCGTACCATCGGAAATAATAAAGATATTATGTTTCATTTTTACTTAAACCAGATATTTTTAACGATTGGCCTTTCTCTTAAATACTTCCTTATTAGTTTTACAAATATCCAAATAATATCTGTACAATACCCGAATATCGTTGTTATTAATGTTCGATCAGGAATATGCCTTACTGATTTTTCCCTGCCCTGAGGATATAGACCCTTTTAATTCCAGTGGTTTTTAACCTTTTAACTTCAGCTTTCGCTTCATCCTTAGTGGAATAGTAATTCGTGAAAACTATTAATTCGTCGCTGCCCTGGCCGGAGCCGATACGGCAAAGCACACCATTTTCCTTCATGAGCTTTACTATGTCGCTGGCCAGGTTGAAATCGGCGGTTCTCGATAAGACAACATAAAACCTATCCTTTATGACAACCTCTTCCATAGCAGCTTTGTTCTTTATATTAAACCGGGGCAGAGGGCTTTGCTCGTCGAGTCTCTCTTGCTCGTTTTTATAAATCCTGCCCGGTAAAATCTTTAGCTTTTTAGTGTTGCCTTCCTCTTTGCCTTTAGGTTTTGCCTGCTTGAACTTTATCTTTCTATTGTTTTCAACAACTCTAAAAACAACAAGCTCAGGGTTGGGCAATTCTATTTTCAGATCATTTTTCAATATCCTGAAATCCTTTCCGAAAACATTTGAGATCCTCAAGAAGTAAACATTGTTGCCTGGAGCAAAAAGCACAAAGCTGCCATCCTTCCTTGTAAAAGCCGAATAAGTGTTGCCTTCGTTGTTGAAGGCCGTAACTTTTATGTTGGCCATATCCCTGATTTTTTGATTTTCAAGCACGTATTTGCGTTGGCTCAGCTCAATTTTGCCTTCGATCTTGGAGGCTTTCTGAAACGGGACATAAAGCACGTCGGTTTTTGTAACCTCAATGGTTTGGGCTGTTTTATTAATATAGAAATACTCTTTTTGATCCTGCAATGGCGTGATGCTCAGCTCGTAAAACCCCATTGGGATGCGGCTGAAGATCACGCTTCCCTTGTCGTTCGAAAGCAATGTGAGGTCAATTGGGAATTCGTTTTTCCTATTTTGGTCGGCCGAATTCACAAGCAGCAATCTTGCTTTGACATAAGGGATTCCTTGCTCAAGATTATCCTTTTTCCCATTGCCGTTATTATCCCTGAAGAAAACGATTTTCATCCTCCTTAAATCTTTTTGCCATTTCTTATAATCGGTTTCCCCCCACTTCTTCTTGACGGACAACTCTGTATAATAATAACTTGCATCTATCTTACTTCCCTTATATTCCTGGTTTAGGTAAGAATATGTCCCGCCCGCTACTATATACCAATCCTTATAAACATAGGCCTCGATTTTCGGGTTTATGTTTATGGATCCGTATCTTAGGTCGAAGCGATAGGCGAAATTGGCAAAAAGGGTAAGGTTAACTCTTCCCTTCAAGATTTGTTTTATTGCATAAGGCGAAATGTTCGCGCTGTTGTTGGAAGCGTCGATGGCGAACTGATAGATTCCTGTATTTACCATGGGGCCATAATCGTAGGCAAAGCGCAAGCCGTAACCGCCCAGGTTCAAATCGCCCAAAAGATGGAAATCGTAACGCAGTTCTTTTGTTTCCTCGCTTTCCTTATAATAAATATCCCCCATGCCGGCTTTAATGCCCAGCGTTAGCTTACGCCCTATAAACGAATGATATTCAATACGATACTTGCTGACACTATAAACTGCTTTTTCATCCGAATTGGAAATGGGCTTTAAGGATTTATAATATTCCATACTCGGCCCGGCCGACCACCGATGGACCTTGCTCGAATACGAATGATAAAAAATGCTGCCAAACTGATCGTGAAGGAGTGAGCCGGGAAGCTTATTGCCCTCATAGCTCATATAATAAAAGTTCTTGTTTGTGTTAACGTATTTGAAGGTAAAGAATTTCTTTTTGTCGGAAGTGGCAAGATTAAGCTTTGTTTTGAAGTTCAAAAGCCCCATTTGTGGCCCGGGCATATTCGGGCTTCCGTAATTATTGCTGAACTGCAAAACAATGTTCTTCGACAAACGACCATAATAGTTTATGTCCCATGCAATTCCGCTAAGCGAATATTTATTGGTTAGATAATGGTTTTCGTTATAGGCATATAAAACAGCACTCATATCGTGGTTTTTTGCCAGTTTGATCTTATTTGAGTGATAAATGAAGGAGGCAGTATTTATCTTCCTCAGCCCATCGGCATCGTAGGCTACGGAAGCCTTCATGTTCAGGTCGTTTTTTTCATAAATATAGCCAATTGCACCTCCGGCCTTGGGATCTACGAAGCCATAACTTGCAAAACCTTCCAGGCTTCCGGTTTTGCTAATGCGGATTTTATGGGCGACCATAATGCTGTTCCTGTTGTATAGGTTTCGCCCAAGCATGGAACTAAACGCACCCAGGCCAATTTTTAAATCATTATTGGAATAAAGAAGATTATAATAAGAGTTTGCTATAATGTTCTCTGTTTGTGTAAGATCATAGTATGTAAAATTATACCTGAAATTGCTTTCCCCGCTAAGTTTGGCTATGCCGTTGGTTTTAACGAACGGCAATACCTCGCTGTTTTTGTTAAAAGTCCTGAAACCTGCCTCAACTTGGTGGGGCAAGGTCAGGTCTATCTCGAAAGGGTCGTAGTTGTCGGAGTATTTTTCGATAATAACAGCCCTGTAAATCCTTTTATTATTTGCTTTTGCGAAGATTTGGATTTTGCTTAGCTCAAATATCCTTTCTTCGTCATAAGAGTATAAAGCTGTTAAGGGGAGGGTAGTGTCGGTATGTGGTTTTAGGATGACAAAGCCCGGCGGATCAAGTTCATCGCGCGTCTTTAATTTTATTTTCCTGTCGGGAAGAATATCGAGCGCAATTGTATCGCTGATATTTCCATTGTTCAATATTTTTAGGTCAAAGCTTAGCCTGTCCGATCCCGGGAAAAAATACAGCCTTTCTTGAGGCACCTGCACGTCCCAATTGTGAACTGGCCTTGTCCTTACAGTGAATGTTCTCCTCGACAAAAATTGATTTTCATCGGTAAACAACT
Organism: Bacteroidota bacterium; assembly: GCA_024279935.1. Lineage (GTDB taxonomy): Bacteria > Bacteroidota > Bacteroidia > Bacteroidales > F082 > BM524. Next base: position 20,435 of record JAJRQZ010000049.1, on the reverse strand, counting down.
GTAACTCAATTGTATAATTAATTTCGGAACTTGCCGAGACAGGGATTTTAATCCTTAAGGGAATGGAAATACTGTCAGCTGGCCTTAGTGATATCGCCTTGAGCGAACCACTAAAAAACGCCCAGTTCCCGGGCAATTTCAATACGGGCTGCAAGTTAATTTGTTCGGCGGAATTATTTTTTATCCTCGCAATATTAAAGATCAGGCTTCCGGCATCCTGATTTATATTTGTTTTAACGAAGCTAATTCGCAGGGCCTGCGAATTAGCGGCAAAGCTATATAAGAGCATGAAGGACAAAGTCCATAGAAACTCTACTGCCAGCCCGCGACAAGAATTGTGCGGGAAGATTTTGTTGCTCATTTTACCTGCCATTTGCCTTGTCTTGTTTTCGTTTTGCCAGGCTTTTTTCGGGCTATTTATCTATTGTCCTCGGTTAAGGTGATGTAAAAATCTGCTCTATAATATCCCTCCTTTATTTTGTATTTATAAAATTTATCTATCTTTAATAAGTCATCTTCAAAATTCAGTTTCCACCTAAGAACAAAGGCATTTTGCTCTTTCCCACCTATATTGTTTTTATTCCCGTTTACCAAGACCGTTGTCTTTTTGGTTGACAATGAAAGAGTTGTGTCTTTTGTACGGTTAGCTATATGCGAAAAAAGGCCGTTGTCCCAATTGGTTCCTTCGTTTTCTATTTGATATCCAACAAAGTCGATGGGGATTTTACATGAGCTGTCATCAACGCAGCTGAAGTAATTATCGCTTGCCGAGACACTCAGATCCCAGTTCCCTGTCGATTCGACGCTGAAGTGGATATCATCGGGCTTATGCGTTATTTGGTATAGGTTTTCCGAGACCTCGATTATTCCGAACTCAACGTTTACACCGGGATTGATATTCAGTATCAATACTGATTCGAGAGTGGCGGCAACATGGGTTTCCATTATTTCGCCCTGTGCATTTGCCAAATTGAAATTGAGGAAAACGGCAAATACCAGTAGGTTACCGATTGTTTTTTTTATTTTCACTTAATATTGTTTGTTGAAAAAAGGCCGGCAGTAAAACTGATTCCCGATATAGTCCTGAACCGGGGAAAAGCGACAAATTACTGCCGACCAGGCATTAATGTAAATGAAAACAAAACCCTATGGCTTTGCAGTAAGTGTTAAATTTACTGTTGTCGTATAAGTTCCGAGCGCCCCGATTGTCCCGTCGGAAACCTGCTGGAAAATACTTGCCGTACTCATGGATCCGTTCATGGTTCCCATGGTCCAGTTTAAATTAAACGCGTTATCACTTGCATCGCCGCCGTTACCGCCAAGGTTGTCCAATAACATCTGATCGGTCGCGGTTATTCCCAATGCATTTGCCAATGATGTGTAACTGCAGCTTACTTCAGTTCCGATTTGATGAACGCCGGTGGCTTCGCACCATAGTCCTAAATTATCGATGGGAATGATATTTCCACCTCCGTCGCTGAAGTCTGCAGCATTAATTTGTAAATCCCAATCACCTGTTGATTCAACTGTGATAGTGGTTGTCCCAACAGCATCAATTCCAAGGTTGTACTCGTCCGGAGTGTCGAAGTCGGCAGTCTGGTTCTGCCCGCCAGTTACGTTCAAATTTAGAACTTCCTGTAGAATAGCCGTGAAGTTAACAACATCGGTGTCAGTTGTCTGAGCCTTCATGCCTGTTGCTTGTGCCATTGCCAGCACCATCAAAACAATAATGAATTTTTTCATAATAAAGTGTTTTAAAATGTTAGAAAAATATTGGTTTATAAATATGTCTTGCTTCTTTCACCGTTTATCTGTTTTTCATCCCCCCTTTGCGGGAAATGCTTTTGTTTGTTAATTTAAGAACTGTCAAATGCCATTTCGTATATCAACATAATAATCCCTTTATATTAGTGGACTGATTCAATAACAAAAAAATTAATGCCGTTTTGTTTTAATGCCTGCTTTAAACGAGGATGCAATATACAAAAAATATACTTATGCACGCAAGTTTTTGTCTGTTTTTTTTCTGCTCAAGCCTTCATCGCTAATTTGCCGGAGACAAAGTTAAAATGATGCTAACAGTATAAGTATCAGCTTCTATCATCTGCTCCAATATACTTTGGTTGTTCATGTTCCCCCTTTTTGTGCCCATTTCCCAGTTTAAGGTAAAAGAATTCCTGTTTTCGTAGCCCCTGTTGGAGCCGGCACCCTTGGTCATGAGCGTTTGGTTGCTGCCCGAAAGTGCCAAAGGTTCAAGTTTTGCGTAGTTTATAATATTGCTTCCGTCGTCCTGGTTTGTTCCCGTTGACAGCACCACCAAACCTACATTATTTAGTTCCATTTGATTCGCCGGGTTGTTATCACCGTAAAAAATGTTCTGATCTGCCTTGAATTGCAGCTTCCAGTCGTTAACAGCCCCTATCCTTATAAATGTCTGTTGACCGCCGTTCAATATTCCGTTCTTATACTCGTCCATTTGGTCGAACGTAAAGGAAACGCTATATCCTGCAACTATACTGATTACCATAGAAGGGTTGGGTGGCGGGATATCTTGTGCCATAAGCCTTCCCGCCGAAGCGGAAAAGAGCAGAAACATTATATAAGCAGGGATCCTCATTTACTTTATTTTTCTTATTAGCTTATTATCGGCATATTCGGCTTGCTCCAAAACTTTTCCCTCTTCGTCATAGGCTGTCAACAAACCGCTTAGCCGTCCCATTTTATAATAAAGGTCTAGTTTTGCTTTTCCGTTATCGTAAAAACGGACCCAATGGCCATCCTCTTTGTTGTCAACATAAACACCTTTTATTTTCAGTTGGCCGTTTTTATGGTAATATTTCCACAAGCCCTGCGACAAGCCCTTGTCGAAAAGCCCGTTTTGCTTTAAGTTCCCGTTTTTGAAATAAACCGACCAATAGCCCTGTGCCTCGCCATGCAAATAACGGCCCTCCATATAAACAGTCGAGTCGTTGTGGAAGCTAGTCCAAAGGCCTTCTCGCAAGCCATCTTTATAACTTCCTGATTCATAGGGGATGCCGTTTTTGTAGAACTTAGTGTAAACTCCTTGTAAACGGCCTTGTTCATAATTTGCCCTTATCATCAAGCTGCCATTGTCGTGATAAACCAGATATGGCCCTTCGATATCAAAATTGCTATATGAGTAGGCCTTTTCAATATTCCCGTTATCATAATAGCTTTTATAATCACCATAAAAGTATTCACCTTTCATAAAGCCGTCTTCCTGTATGTTTCCGGAGGAAAAGTATCTTTTGTACTTACCGCTTTTTATACTATCGCTGAACATTATCTCATAATTTTTGTTCCCATTGGGGAAGTATCCGGTAGTTAAACCGTTGAGCTTGTTTTTATGATAGTTACGGATTTCTTTAATAATGCCGCTGTCATAGAAAAGAGTCATTTCACCTTCCAAAGAATCATTCTCAAAAAACCCGATATACTTCAGCTTAGCGTTCTGATGATAACTTTTTACATCCCCATTCTTGATGCCATCAACATAACTAGATGTTCTTTTCAATGTTCCATCGGGATAAAATGTTGTCCAGCGGCCAGACATACAACCCGATTTAAAGGCTCCTTCCTGCATTAAATTGCCACTTATGTAAAAGAAATACGCTTCACCGCTTTTCAGGCTGTCGCCGGAAATGAGTTCATAAGCGATTATCGATTTTATGTGTTTGCCGTCATTATAAAAATACGATGTGTCGGTAACGAAAGCGTTTTGTGCGATAATCATTTTCAGCATGAGCGAAAAAAAGATAAACAATATGTGTTTCAACATCCTCATTTTATTTCAATTTCGGTTTGAATACCTTCGAGCTCCTCGTTATATCCATAGTCTAGTATGGCGGCAACGGAATATTTTCCTTTGGCCAGAGGCTCTTTAAGAGTATAATTTATGTTTTTGTCCGATTCGGGGAGCAGGGAAAACTCAAGAGGGTTTGAAGTAAATTCATCAGCGGTCTCCAAATTCGAAAAGGTGAAGAACACCTTGCAATTCAATATTTTATCGCCCAGGTTTATTACTTTCGTCTGGAAAAGTTCCTTGCCGTCCTTATCTTTGATATTGTCAAGGCCTTCAAGGCTTCCCCTATAAAGTGTGTTTGCGTCAGGCGACTGATAAATGGGTACTGCGATACGGGCCGATATTTTCAGACCCATTTGCACGTTCTTGTCGATGGCGTTGGCGCCGGTTTTTTCGGTTGCTGATTCTATGAAAAGCACCGCCCATTTTGTTGAAGGGTTATCCTCGGGAACAAGCATGGTGATGTTGATTCTTACAGCCTCGTTTGGCTGAAGCGTTACCAAGGCCGGCGAAACGGTAATCCAATCGGAGCAGGAACGGCCAATAGTACCGGGGGCGAAATATTTTATCTCCCCCTCCTCGTCCGAAAGCCAGTCGGCAAGGTTAAAAATGAACGATTGCTCGGTTTTTGCTTTGTTTCTTACATAAACCTGTTTTGTTTGTGATGAGCCCGGTTTTGTGTTAAACATCAAAGTTGCCGGTGTTACCTCTAATTCCTGTGCGTTCAGCACTACTGTCGAGCCTAGAAAAATCATCAATGCCCAAGAGATTTTTGCAATTGTTTTCATCTGTTTAAAATTTTGTTTTAATTACATTTAATTGATATATAGTTTTTTGCTAAATATTTCCTTGTCTGTTACGATACTGAAAATATATATTCCGGCATCTGCGTTCAATACGAGATTTTTCTTGCTTGACGCGAACTCGCCCCAAAAAATTACCTGCCCCGCCAAATTACTGACCATCAGTTTGCAGCCTTGTTTCTTGCCATCAAGCTTGTCGATGAAGATTCGTTTGCCTATGGCATAAACCCTGAACTTATCCCCAGTTTCCAATGCGGTCAACTTCTCCCTTGAAGGATTTATGATAAGCAGGAAACGAGAGCGGATATTTGATGTCAGGTACCGGAACTCATAAGTTTTGTCCTGTTTCAGGTTTGTCAGTTGTTTCAATAACCTGTCGAAAAGATAAATGTCCCTAAACTCCGCCGTATTGCTTTTATTATCCAGGCTCAAGGAGAAATTTCCTTCTGTCGGGCAATAAAAACTCAAGGGTATCTCAAGGTTATCAGTTATTTCGGCAAGAGCGTTTATCGCCAGGGCTGTTTTCTCAAGCATGCTTGAGATCTGCGGGGTCTTATCACTAAAGCTGAAGAGTTTTATTGCATCGAGGTTTAGGTCGAATTCGGGACTTGCCTGCCCGATGAACCTCACTATTGTTTCGTCGCTAAGCGAATTGCCGCTGCATATTAAGCTTATAAAAGGATAGTCGGTTTCCTGGTTTTTATAGTAATCGGGAGTTGAATTCATTATCCCCTTGCGGCATGCATTATTGACCGAAATATTCCCGTTGGTTGTTGCCTGCACCCAAAACCCCTGATTAGACGGGATGAACTGAGTTCCGCCATTTATCCCGACCGGATTGGACCCCCCGAGGAAAATAGTATAATTGTCAGCCGATGGGTTCCATATATATTTGGCATCGTTGATGTCCGATTTGTCCCAGCCCGACTCCACAAGCCAGTCAACAGGTGAAGGATAAGGGTTTCCGACGAGGTTCCAACCTTTGTGGTTTTCCGTTTCGCCATTTGCCGGATTTGTCCTGCTTATTGCAATTGAATAGGCTCCGGTATTCAGCGACGAAGATCCGGAAGCCGTATAGTCAATGTTTTGCGAACCGGTTTCATAATAAATATCGTATCCTTTAAATTAGGAAAAGTTTCCGCTGGGATACCATATCCAACCGAAGTTCCAATCATTGAGGACTTTAGTCTCATCATAATAAAATATCAAATCCGTTGAGCTGAAAAGGGATGTGCCGGCGGTGGCAACGGGCGAAGAAACATTATGCCATCCCGAAGATGAAATGTATCTCTCTACCAGTATATTCGATGTTACGCTAAGGCTTCCTCCCGATGTTTGATCGGCAAGGTATCCGGAACCTGATGAGTTTGAGAATATATGCAGTTCAGTATTTGCGTACAGGCTGCCCGAAGTCTTGATAGTGATACTGGCATTGGGCAAAATACTTAACTGGGCGCAAATGTTGCAGGTGAATAAAGCAAATACCAAGTTGATCACCACTAATATCTTCGTAAAATAGTATTTATGCAAATACTTTCCGACAAGCTTTCCATTTGTGTGGGAATCAATTGTTCTGTTAATTCTATTTGACTGACTATTAAACATATACCTATTTGCGTTCATCAATATTCTTGTTTAGCTTGATCTTGATATCCCTTGCTTCGTGCTGGACAGGCTTTTTCTCCAGCCCATTGTCGGCACGGAAGAAAACACCCTTGCTCTCAGGTTGGCCGTAAAGCTTTGGAGCGATATACTTTCCTTTTTCGTTATCAGGTTTTTCAAGTACATCAACTTCTTTTTCCCTATTAATTCTCATATAAGGGTCATTCCGGTCGGCAAAGACCGTCCACGAAATTTTTTGACCGGCATTTCCGCCCGCTATTTTGAATTCCCCTTTTTCATTTATTTCATTTTCGACAAATATTCCCGGTGCCGCCATGCCCACGGCTGTTAGCTGGTACGAGAAATTGATGTTTATTTCATTAAAATAATCCGGCAGGCTCACCCATGCTTCGCCATCCCGGTCGAGGATTATGTTTCCGCGGTACATATTCAACACCTCCGGTGATTCAACGCTATAATGTTTCAGGATTTTGTTTTCGGGATCCAACGGATGGTCAATGGCAAACGATTTGCTGCCGCTCGCCCCCATGTCGCCATTGGCGTAAATACCATATCTGTTCCCCTCTCCATAAACGCCATAACCCCTGTTGCTGTTTGATGTAATGGCTATTCCATAAACTCCCGTGCCATCATAGCTCCCGCTGCCGTTATAACGACCATAAACCCCTATGGAGCTGTTGTTTGCCTGGGTTGCCCATGCTGCCATACCTACATATTTCCCGGTGAACGCACCTCCGCTACCCTGATGTCCGTTACCGTCGTCGAACAAATAATATATGCCCGCATTTCCTACGCCTATGCATCCGGTACCATAAATAAGGTTGGTAGAGTTTGCAAAAACCCCGTGATATCCCGTAAAGGCTCCCCCGCTGCCATCGGAATTGGTAGTGTATGAAGAGCCGTTGTTGCCCACGCCGATGACACCAACTCCCGAAGAACTGTTTACGCCTTTTCCGTAAACCCCGTGATATCCCGTAAAGGCTCCGCCTGCCCCAACGCTTATGGTCGATAGCGTGCCAACATTGTTCCCCCCTGCGATAATACCCATACCATCAGAGGCCTGGCCAAGGCTGAAAATCCCGTCCTTACCATTCGCCGATAATGCCGCAGTATGGTTTTGCAGGGTGTAAGCCCCTGAGTTGCTTCCTATTAACATGGCCCCATAACCATTGGCGCCTTCATTTTTGGCCCATAAGGGAAAACCGTTATCATTGTTTACAGCAGCGTAAAAACCAATAATGCCAGCACTTGCATAAACCCCGTAACCACTTGGCGAATATGCGTTAATCGCATAGTTCTGAGTGGCGTTGGCCTGAACCGTGAACAAATCCTCGCTGGCATTGGGAGTAGTGGCGCCAATAATTACCTGACCGTCCGACTCAAAACGGATTCGCTCCGCGTTATTTGTTTTAATAGCCAGATGCTGGTTGTCGGTAGTGCCGAGAAAGTTGTTGGTAACTGATGTCCCGCTATTCCCGGTAATAGACCAATTATTTGTAGAATAGGAAGTCGAGACCCACATGGATCCGTTCCAATAATAAAAACCCAATGCTTGATTTGCCCCTGAATTAAATATCAACAAGCCTGTTGCAGGGGAGCTCACCGGACTGGGACTGTTCAAATTACTGGTCAAGGTTAGCCGCGGAATCAACAATCCTTTGTTGGTGGAATAAATTTCCAATGCCGACGAAGCATGCGGAGTATCGGTCAATATTCCTACTTGCCCCATGACTGCCAAGGAGGCAGTAATCAATAAAATGAATATTAATACTCTCATCTTTATGTTTTGCTTGTTTTAAAGAAAATCTTCTGTTAATTGTAATACGCTATTATTCTTTGCGTTAAGATATTGCTTGTATCGATGTCGGATGCGAGGAAATTGTCGGCCGGCTTTCTTTTTTCCGTTCGTCCGATCCAGTTGCCATGCTCGTCGTAAGTGTAGGAAAAGGAGGAAATGAGGGCCGGCCGGTTGCTTATGAAAGTTTTGCTTTCCAAAACATCGCCTTCCTGGTTATAACGATATTTCACCCGCTTTTCGGCCTGCCCTTTTGAATTGTAGTATTTAAGCTCCACCAAATGATATTTATAGTCGTATTTGTATGTTTGCTTAAACGAGAGCTCCCCGTTTTGTTTTAAGAATTCCTCTTCCAGCTTATAGCCTTTATAATCGCATTTATATAAAACCTCGGTAAACAGATTATTATAATATTGCTCATATTCAACCTCTGTTTTCCGCCTTTCGCTATCATATTTTCTTTGTTCCGCCCTATTGAAACGTTTCGACCTCAAAAAACCATTTTCGTCATACTTATAAGTTATGTTCAAAAACCGACTTCCGTCGGGATTGGTTTCCGTTGAATAATCCAAGACCCCTTCATCTGTATAATGATAGTTGATCCTTGAGAAAAGCTTGTGGTTTTTTAATTTTTGCAACTCAAGCATCCTGCCGTTACGGTCGTAAGCCTCGATGGTGTTTTTCGTTATTTGTCTCCCTTCGTCGTTGTTCAACACGCTTTGAAGACTAGTGATGTTTCTTATTTCCCCTTTTAGGTTTTTACCTTCGAGGGAATACGGTTTATACACATAAATATCTGATGCACAGAATAGTATAAACACAACTAAAAAAGAGATTTGCTGTTTCATTTGACCTTAGTTGTTGTTTGTTGCTGTTGTTAACAGCCGACAAATATATGACGGAAAAACAATGAATGCAAGTTTTTGGAGTTTTTTTTACGAATTTATGAATTGCAATAATTGATTTTTATCTCTTGTCTCGGGGTTTGTTTTTAGGATTTTACGGGCAATGTTTTTTGCTTCCCGCATATTGTCTTGCTGTATAAGCAGCTCTATTTTTGCATATAGATATTCAATATTCGAAGGCTCCAGCGATATACATTCATCAATAATCTTTGAGGCTTCCTTGCCTCGCTTTTTAAATGAGAGCAGTTTAAATAAATTAAGCTTCACCCTGTTTTGCCCGGGCAATAGTTTTGCCGCTTGATACAAATTCACTATTGCTTCATCGTATTTCTGCATTTCGCCTTGCAACAAGCCCAATGAATAAAATGCCTGCCCCATTTCAGGGTTTTGCTTCGTTAGCTCGATAAACAGCTTTTCGGCTTTTTCGTTCTTGCCCTCTCGGTTATAGAGCATGGCAAGGTTCATTTTCGACGGAAAGAACAAATCATCGATTTCGATTGCCTCTTTATATTGTTTTATTGCTTTTTGGTTTTGCCCAAGATTAGAATATAGATTGCCTAAATTGTGCCTGCTGCTTGCAAAATCGGACGAATACTCCATTGAACGGATGTATTCACCAACCGAGTTGCTGAACTTTCTATACGCAATACTGTCGAAATCAGACTGTTTCAAGACTGAAAGCTTCGACACGGCTTCGTTTCTAACCATAAGTGTCGAATCGCTTAAAAGCGGAATTATGGAAGTTTTAAGGTCGCTTTTGCTTTTGGGAATGAAGTTTTTCACGGCTTCTCTTCTGACAACAGGGTGTTCGCTTTTTAGTAACTCTTTGTTTTTCAAATAGTTTTCTTCGCTCTGAAAAGCACCTAGATAATAAGTTGCAGCGGCTTTAATAATTGCCGAAGAGTTTTCGTCATCTAGGATTTTATACAATCCTTTCAAGGCAGAGGTATCGTTTCCGGCAGCTAAATACATCGTTTCGCCAAAATGAAACCGATTGGGCTTAGCATACCATTTGGCAGTAAAGCCGGCAGCCCATTCGTTACTCCTGTCGCTATGGCATTGCGTACATGCGTTGGGGGTTTGCAGCCTGTCGCTCAAATCGGGGCGCGGGATGCGCATGCTATGGTCGCGCCTAAAGTCAACGCCCATGAAAAACCTGCCCGGCATGTGGCAGTTTACACATAATGAGCCCTCCCCGGCCTTTATGGTTTTTTTGCCATTATCAAGTATTAAACCTTCTCCTTCCTCATTGAACGATTTATGATAATGATGCTCATGATTTCCATATTTTTCCTGTTTATGGCATTGGTAACAAAGATTATTTCCTTCGTGTCTTAATTTTAAGCTATGCGGGTTATGACAATTTGTGCATCTTACATTGTTTTGGTGCATTTTGCTCTGAGAAAAAGAAGAATATACATAATCTTCTTCAAGTATTTGTCCGTCGGGGTAATAAAAAGGTTCAACAGGGAGTTGGGGACTTATTATATCGAATAAGTCCTCACGTGGGTGAACGAAATCGCCAAAGGAGGTGCGCCGCGAATGGCAATAAGCACACTGATTGATGAGTGTTTCTGAATTAATGTTGGAGGTTTGGACAAGCAGTCCGTAGTTGGCGATGGACCTGTCCTTGTCTGCGGCCCATTTGTTATGCTCCGACGCAGGGCCGTGACAGGCTTCGCATGCTACGTCAATCTCCGACCATTTAGTATTGAAAACGTGGGTTACGGGATTATAATCCTTACGAAGGTTGGTCGAGTGGCATTCGGCGCACATGCCGTTCCAGTTTTGGCCGTTATTTGTCCAGTAGAGCCAGTCGTTCGGATTTATCTCCTGTCCTTTATATACAGAATCGGCAAGATGGAACCATGTTTTTCTTTCCGTATCCCAGGCTATGGGCAAACATTGCATTCTGCCATTTTCGAAAGGAATCAGATATTGCTGCAATGGCCTGACGCCAAATGTATAAGCAATTTGAAAGTCGCCTGCCTTGCCGCGGGGACCTTTTGTATGAACAAAATATTTCCCGTCCTTGGTAAAAAAACTGCTGACAAAGCCATTGCGCTCAAATCCGGCATTGTTAAAATCGCCCAAAACCGTTGAGGCAATGGCAGTGTCCATAGCATTATCGTGATCCGAGCCTTGCCATTCGGCATATTCCTTCCCATGACATTCAGCACATGCTCGACTGCCCGTAAAATCGGCCCGGGCAATTTTGGTTTTGGGTGTTCGGCATTGGGACAACAGAAGCAGGACAAGGCCGACAAGCATGATATAAACTTTTCTCATTTTTATTCCCCCCAATGTTGACGAGCAGGTATTTTTTGCTAATTTATCATTTTTCCTTAAACCGGTGCCAAAAACTTAGGGGCGGTTTCTATACATCTTGATCCAGGTAGTTTTTAAGCCCACCTCAAACTACAAATGAGCAAAGCGAATTAGCGACTAACGGATTTCGTTGTCATTCCCGGGCCGGGCTTGCAGCTTAAATTATTTGGATTCCTTATAAATTAGGCGACTTTAACAAAGCTGTTGCTAAAACCGTTAAATTGTAAGCTCATGTAACTTATGAAATTATGACTTCGGAATCCAATGGCAATGCTCAAAAAATATCGGATTATTTAGATAGGATTTTTAATTTATGGACTGATATCTCGCATGAAGGCGATAAAGAATTCCACGGCCCTGCCAACATAGGGGAGGTGGAAGAATCATGGCGGCTGATTAAAAAAATCGATAAGTTGGGAATTGTCGATGAAGATCAAAAACAACGGCTGGGGGAACTACGTGAAATACTGGAATCATTCGGCGAGAACGCCAAAGCAGCAAGCAATTACGACCTAGCATGGCAAAAACTCAATGAAGTTTATGAAGCATGGACCAATATAAGCTATGATGATGAACAAGAGTTCAGGAGCCCCGACAGCAGAAAGGAAATAAAAAAGTCGAGGCATTTGATAAAAGAAGTCAAAGAACTAGATGTTGATGATAACGACATAAGGGACAGGATAGAAGAATTGGAAGAAGTTGTGGACTCCATCGACACCAAAATCCCCAACAACAGGGGAAAGATGGTGCGGTCGATCGTTTTCAGCTTGCTCATTATTTCCGCCCTGGTCTTCGTTTCCAGCATAAACACTTTTAAAACGCCTGATTTTCAATACGATGCAAAGCAGTTTGTTACTGTTAAAAGCGGGTATATGTTTTTTAAGGCTTTCAGGAGCGACGATGAACTTGCCGATGTTAAACAAAAAATTCATTTGCGGAAAAAGACTCAATTAAAACCTGTTGCAAGGACGGGGACGACAGGGTGGTTTCAAGTTGAGACCGACGATGGGCAAAGAGGCTTTGTCAAAAACAATTTATTGAAAGGGATGCGACTTGCGGAAGCAAGCGCCAAGGTGAACATATTCGATAAAGTCGGGGCAAAAAAACACGATACAATTTCCAGAGGCACAAAAGTAACTGTTCTTGAAAGAAAGAAATGGCGCATTTACTCAAATAATATTCTATTTATCAAGATCAAGCTTAAAGACGGCAGAAAAAAATGGGCCATGGAAAAGTATTTCGATTATCCGATATTCAATGGGATTCCCGACATCAACGAGTCTTTTTTTTATAGGGTCAACCGCGATGATGCAGAAAAAACCATTTTAGGAAAACAAATCACCGAGATCGAAAAGCGATATGGGCCGGCATCGTCTATTCTTAAAGTAAACGATACCCTCAAGGCATATTTCAGGCAGCTGGTGGTCGTGGACGGAAAAAAGGATCACAAAGGTCTGACGGTTTTTCTTGACGATAACAAGGAGGCACAAGCCATCAAGATAAGCGAACATGGCAAAGGCCGCTTTTATAATTTGTTTCCGCTGGTTAGCAAGCTCAGGAAGCTCGAACCCAATAAAATATTCAATTATTCATTTTATAACGATAACGAAATTCGATTTCAGTGGTGGGAAGACTTCAGGGAGATAAATTGGATTAGCAGGATACTGGCATGGCTTGTCAAATGGGTTTTAAGGGCCGTGATTTTCATACTGGTCTTTTTGGTTCCCTGGGCGGTGGCCTCCCCGGTCATAAACTCTTTCGCTTTCAGCACAAGATTCAGCAACGAAACGCTAAAGTTGATTTCCGTCCCTGTTTATTTAGTGTTTGCATACATATTTTTTGCTTTCATGATCTTGATAATGGATCAGTGGCTGATACCTGCCCTTCTCACTTTGCTCTGTTTGGGGATATGGTCCTCGTTCTATCTCATGAACCTCGAATATGTACGCTGCCCGAACTGCAACACAATGTACTCGGCCCTGGATAAAGGCAGTACGTTTAAAGGGCAATCGACAAGCTCAACTTTGGGCACATACAATGTTGATAAAGGCACCACCAGCGAAGTAAGCAGCCTGGGCGAAGGCAGAACGCTGACCACAACTACCCGTCATTATGAGCGAAGGGATAAAAAGACCACCACCACGGTTAGGCGGTACCTTGATCACAGAACCTGCTACCGATGTGGTTACGAATGGGATATCTCCCGAACGGAAACCGAAGAACAAACAGATTATTATTAAAAGTTTGCCCTTAGCGGAAAGTTTGTGAACCTAAGGAAAAGTGCTTTTTCCCCGTTCCAAACCAGCAGCAAAAAATTTCCGGGCGCAAAGGTTGGGAGCATCAAATTCCTTACATTTGCAGCCTTTTATAATTTTTGGCAATAAACGGCCGTATTTAGTATTAGTTTCAAATCAAATCAATATCATGAGCAGTTCGAGAATCATTTGGACAAAAATCGACGAAGCCCCGGCTTTGGCAACATATTCTTTATTACCTATTGTTAAAGCTTTTACAAACGCCGCCGGAGTGGAGGTTGAAACCAGGGACATCTCCCTGGCAGCGCGTATAATTTCCACTTTCCCCGAATATCTTACCGACGACCAGAAATTGGAGGACGGCCTTGCATTCCTTGGCAAACAGGTACAAAAACCGGAGGCCAACATCATAAAACTACCTAATATAAGCGCTTCGATACCTCAGCTTAGGGCTGCTGTCGCCGAACTTCAGGAAAAAGGCTATAAGTTGCCCGATTATCCTGAGGAAGCCAAAAATGCGGAAGAGGAAAAAATAAAGGCAAGATATGCCGTTTGTCTCGGAAGCGCTGTAAACCCTGTATTGCGCGAAGGGAATTCAGACCGCCGCGTTGCGCCATCGGTAAAAGCCTTTGCCATGAAGAATCCCAAAAAACTGGGCGCCTGGTCCCCTGAATCGAAATGCCATGTGGCAAACATGAAATCCAACGATTTCTACGGCAACGAGAAAACCGTCGTAATGGAAAAGGATGATACGGTAAAATGGGAGTTTGTTGATGCAAACGGAAACATGACCGTATTGAAAGAAGGCCTCAAGTTGTTGAAAGGCGAAGTGCTCGACGGCACTTTTATGAGCGCAGCCTCCTTGCGGGAGTTCATCCAGGAACAAATAGACGACGCAAAAGCCAACGGCACCCTTTTTTCTGTTCACCTTAAAGCAACTATGATGAAAGTCTCCGACCCTGTCATTTTCGGGAACTTTGTTACTGTTTTCTTTAAGGATGTTTTTGAAAAATACCAAGGCGTTTTTAAAGAACTTGGCGTTGTTGCCGATATGGGCTTGGGCGACCTTTATAAAAAAATTGCTGCTTTGGATGCCGGAAAACGCGAGGAAATAGAAGCCGACATACAAGCCGTTTACGAAAAAAGCCCTGCCCTGGCAATGGTCGATTCCGATAAGGGCATCACAAACCTGCATGCATATAACGATATAATCATCGACGCCTCCATGCCGAACGTCATCCGCGACAGCGGGAAAATGTGGAATGCTGACGGAAAACTTCAGGACACAAAGGCGATAATCCCCGACAGGTGCTATTCGACTTTTTATCAAGAAGCCATAAGCTTTTGCAAGAAAAACGGTGCTTTCGACCCTGCTACCATGGGAAATGTCTCGAATGTGGGGCTGATGGCTCAAAAAGCCGAGGAATATGGTTCGCACGACAAAACATTTAAAATTTCAGGCCAGGGCACTGTCCGCATCGTGAATAGCGACGATGACTTACTTATGCAACATAAAGTTGAAGAAGGAGATATCTACCGCAGCTGTCAAACGAAAGACATCCCGATCAGGGACTGGGTGAGACTGGCAGTAAGCAGGGCTCGTGCAACAGGAGAACCAACTATTTTTTGGTTGGACAAAAACCGCGCCCACGATGCTGCTATGATAAAACTTGTAACAGCCTATTTGAAAGATCATGACACAAATGGGCTGGATATCCGAATCATGTCGCCTGTTGAGGCAATGAAGTTCACCCTTCCTCGTGCGAAAGCAGGAAAAGACACTATTTCGGTAACCGGAAACGCCTTAAGGGATTATCTAACTGATTTGTTTCCGATCCTGGAACTGGGCACAAGCGCAAAAATGCTCTCCATTGTTCCATTGCTTGCCGGTGGTGGATTGTTTGAGACAGGAGCCGGCGGGTCTGCCCCAAAACACGTTCAGCAATTTAATGCCGAGGGCCATTTAAGGTGGGATTCGCTGGGCGAATTCCTTGCCCTGACGGTTTCTTTGGAACATCTGGCAAACAAATATGACAATAAACGTGCACGAATTTTGTCAACAACGCTCGACAGGGCGGTTGCAAAGCATCTCGACAACAAAAGGGGGCCGTCGCGAAAAGCGGGTGAACTAGATAACCGCGGAAGCCATCTGTTCCTAGCCGAGTATTGGGCAGAACAACTTGCGCTGCAGAATGAAGATGCCGAACTAAAGGCAAAGTTTGCAACTGTTGCAGAAGAGTTGAAAAGCAAGGAGGCTAAAATCCTGGAAGAAATAGCAGCAGCCGAAGGCAAGGCCACGGACATAGGTGGTTATTATATGCCGAACGACGATATGGCAACAAAAGCCATGCGCCCCAGTGCAACTATGAATGCTATAATCGACGGGATTTGAGTCCGGCACAAAGCACTTCCTTGCCAAATTGTTGATTGCCGGTGTCTTTATGAATCCTGTTTTAAGGCTTTGCTCGCGAACGAAGCTTCTTTTTCGAAAACCCCTGTCAAGAGCATAAGAAAATCAATATTACTTATGCTTTAAGTATCTTAAAGGGGGTTTTAATAATTCCTTTTACAATAATTAAATCAGGGGTTGTTGTGAGAATAACCTTAAATGAACAAATAAACTCCAATAACTAATATTGACATTAGGGGAACTCCGTAAACTCAAGAAAATAAGGCAAAGGAGTTTGCTCCCGAATATTTATTGTTGCAGGACAATTATGCTGATAACCTTCTGAAATTTAAAGACAAACCCATCAGGGTCGTTTCTCAGTAAACAGATGCCCTTCTGATCTGCTGACATGCAATCATACAGTTTAAACTAAAAATTTACAAAGATTTTCCAGAAACGGGACGCCGATGCATATATATATCTAAAGATGTAAAATTAATATGTTGTTCAACAAATAAATCCGGAAAAACATGAGAAACCCCAGCGCAATAATTTATTTCATTGTATTGACATTCGCTTTGTCTGTTCATGGCCAAACCATTAAATTCCCGGCAGAAAAGAGCGGCAAGCTTTATACATGCGATGGTTATACAGTTAACTTTAACAAGTTAATACTACTGGATGACAGTTTGATATGTGTTCAAAAAGTAATTGAAATAAAGTATGCTACGGAAAATGTGTGTAGGATTGACGAGAAAGGGAACCATATTGCAATAATGACAATTGTTTTTGGGGGTGTCGGGCTTGCTGCCGGAGTAGTTGTTTCAAATGTCTGGGATGAAGATTTACTTGGCAAACCCAAATCATTCCCGATAATCCTGTACACAAGTCTTTTTACTGTGAGTGGAATAATAGTCGGTGCTGTATGGCCTAAATATAAAATCGTTTATTCAAAAAGCCGGTTTGCATGCAATTTTAGTCCGCAGATATATTCAATCAACAAAAAAGCCACGGTGGGATTAGCCATTCGGATAAGATTAAAATAATAGTTAAACCTAAAGTTGATATTATGAAAGAAAGAGTAATTAAAAAAACGGTACTGTGTTTTGTTATGTTGATCACCACGATCGGACTACTTGCACAAGTTAATGCCCTAAAAAACCTTGGTCCTCAGAAAAAGGGGAATATTAAACTATTGGATGGTGCAGAAATGAGTTATAAAAACTTAAATGTACTAGGCGATACTATATATTTTGAGAACAAAGCCGGAATTCAGCAACAACTATCAAGCGCTGAAGTTTATAGGGTAACCAAAACTGGTAATTATGCGGCTGTTTACGGGTTTTCGTGTGCCGCCGGAGGACTGTTGGGAGGGCTGTTAGGAACTATGAGCTGGAATGGAACCAGTTTAGAAGACCAAAAAACAGGATTTATCATTGGTGGCACATTAGTTTGCGGAGCAGTTGGTGCAATTGTCGGGGCCTTAGTTAAAAAGGAAAAGACAGTTTACAAAAACGCAGAATTCAACTATAGCTTCAATCTTATAAGAAACAATGTAATTAATGAAAAATACTATGCAGTCGGTATCACAGTAAAACTCAATCATAAAAATTAAGGGAATGAAAAAAGAAAAAGGAAGGAGCATAGCCGGCATAACGATCATCGTGATTACAATAACCTTACTATTAACTTCAGGTTGTTGGGGCAGAAAATATTTTACGGCCAAATTCACAACTGTAAAAACAATGCCTGAGGGCAAAGCATTAGTATATATTTACAGGCCAAAAAATTTCGTTGGTTCAGCCGTGCATTTCTCAGTACACGCAAACGATAGAAAAGTTAGTGATGTCCACTTGTACAATGGAGGTTATATAGTATATTTCGCCGATCCGGGCAAATATGAATTTTGGGCACAGGTCTCAAATACCAGGACGGAAATACTTGTTGATATCGAGGCTGGCAAAACTTATTATATCGAAGGAGAATCGGTAAAATTGGAATTAGTGCCGAACGAGATTGGGGAACAGCGGATCAAGAAGTGCAAATTGCTTAGGTACACTAAATAAATCATGGATTATAGAAACGTTGTTGGTTTTTTCTTCATCTTTATAATATGTTGTGCGTCATTAAACAGAACCGTCAGATAGATGATAGAGTCTAAAAAAAACAATATTAAATAAATACAAATTATAAATGAAAGGAGAAAAAATGAATATAAATTTAAAGAGCGTATTTATAAGTGGAATTGTAGCTGGAATTATAATCATTGTAAGTGGAATGGGTATGATTCCTCTTGTTGGTAATCAAATGAACGAGGTTTTAGAAAGTCGTTCTTTACCACCTTTAAGCAATGGAGCTGTGGGATATTTTGGAATTATGTCCATCATATTAGGAATTTCAATTATTTGGGTTTATGCTTTTGTTCAGTCTAACTTTAAGTCAAAGTTAAAAGTAGCAGTTGCAGTCTCCATAATCATTTGGTTTTTAACATATTTTTGGTCTAATGCAGCTCTTGTTGCTTACGGTTTTATGCCATTTCGACTTGCTGCAATTGGTACTGCATACGGTTTATTGGAATTAATATTGGCAAGTGTAATTGGTTCTAAACTTTACAGAGAAGTCAAGCAAAAATAATTATGTTAAGACTTGGTGGATATATAAACATACTAATTGCTGTTGGACATATTGTTGGATTGATTTGGGCAGAGCAAATGTTTGAAATAACAGGAATTGGAAAAGAAATGGATGAACTCGCCCAAACTCATTCGTCATTACCTAACTTATTGACAGTTTTTGTTGCAATTGTATTTTTCATTTTCGGGCTTTATGGACTGTCAGCAGACGGAAAATTTAGAAAATTACCCTTTTTGAAATTGGGAGTATTTACGATTGCTGGAATTTATATATTCCGTGGAATTGGAGAATTAATATTTGATATTTCACAACAAGAAGCAGCGCCGGTAACTGAAACAATATATTCGTTAATTGCATTGGGAATTGGACTATTGTTTTTAATCGGCGGATTGAAAAAATGGAAATTGAAAAAAGAATAACGAACGCACAACAATGTATATAAAAAATAAGCGAGATGGTAGTAATATCAAGGTTTGCAGCCCGTTTAAACTTTGTTGTAAGTTGAAAGATTTGTGCTCCGAAATCGCTTACTTTTCATATACTTAACGTTAGCGTTCATTGGAAAAAATAAAAATAATAACAGAAAAGTGATTATTAACTTTAAAATATTTAGAAAAATGAAACATTCATGTTTAATTTTAAACACACAGGAAAATGATTATTCTGCAAAAATACAGTCATCGGATTAAGCGGGTTTAACGGATGTTTTTCGCTTGCGAAAAACTAAAATCCGCTTAATCTGTTAAATCCGATGATAAATATAATATGCTAGATGACGATTAATTACAAAATTATAAACACATGAAAAATAATATTCGATTCTTATTTGGGGTTGTATTCCTATTTTCAATTACTACATCTTGCGGACAAACAAATAAAAGTGATAATTTGAATTATAAAGATGCAAATGTGAGCTTTTCATATCCAAAAAAATTGGAAAAGGCTCCTGACGAAATAATATCATCATTTCGTCAGCAATTAGAGTCGCAGCAAAATGTATATACAGGCAAAGTGCTTGAATTGGAAATTTTTGTTTTGGAATCTTCAAATTACACTATGTTGGTATTTGACAAAGCAAATGTGTCCGATATATTAACCATTGATTCTCTTTTAAATCAAAGAAAACAAACAGATAAAGATGCATTAGAAGCAGGTTATTTGACAAAATTAAATGCACTTGAAATAAAGAAAATTAATGGTATCCTAATGCTGATTGAAGATTTCCATGCAAATACTGGAAGCAATAGCGGACGATCTTATTCAATGAGAACAATAGTAAATTCTGTAATTTATGAATTCACAGTGGCAGGTTTAAATAATAATGATTTTAGCACATACAAGAGCTATTTGGATAAAATTATAGAATCATTTATTCTCATCGAATAATATTTATAAAATCTTAAATTTGAAGAAAAATGGAAACAACAAAGATCATATTTCAGAAAGCAGATACAAAGTATAATTGTTCATTTTGCAGTAAAGAAATCAAGCAAAATTAGAAATTTATCCCTTTTGTTGTTCATGCTTTGGTTGGAGCCCAAGTATGTAAACAAATTTGGACTGGTCTTGAATGGAAGCAGGATAACACTAAAATTTCGCTTTTTTCACCTATTGCCAAAAGAAAAGTTTTTTTGTGCAATGATTGTTATGAAAAAAACCAACAATACAGAAGAAAAGAATCAGCAAAAGATAGAAAAACATTTACTATTATCACAACTATTCTTTTTTTGTCACTACTTAGCAGGTTCATCAAGTTGATTATCAATAGCCCCATGCTTCAGCGTGGGGCTATATATTTGAAATCTCAGTAGTTTTAGCGGAAATTTTGTGTTTTTCAAACAAAAATTGTGACAAAACGGATAGGTAACCAATGAGTTAAT
>JAJRQZ010000048.1 GCA_024279935.1 Bacteroidota bacterium | reverse complement strand
ATACAGTCATCGGATTAAGCGGATTTAACGGATGTTTTTCGCTTGCGAAAAACTAAAATCCGCTTAATCTGTTAAATCCGATGATAAATATAATATGCTAGATGACAATTAATTACAAAATTATAAACACATGAAAAAAACCATATTGAGTATAGGAGTTATCCTAATTCTGATTATCGCATCAGGTGCATGCAAAAGAACTGAAACGCCACCGCAAGACCAAGCTAAGACCATGGCCGATCTTCAGGTTTCCGACAATTTCAACTGGTCAACGGTAAAGCCTTCAACTTTCAAGCTAACTGCGCTCGACAACGCAAATAATGCTATCGCAGGAGCCAAGATTTCAATCTATACCGCCGACCCTGATTCGGCCGGCGGCAAACTTATAGTTAGCGGGCTTACAAACGCCAATGGTGTTTATATGATTGATTATGAGGTACCTGCTTATTATACCCAATTATTCGTCGCCACTGATTATGTTGGGCTTCCAACACCAGGGATGCTTAATCTCGATAATTCAGGATTCGATATCGTTTTGGGCGGTCAACAACAAAAAGCTTCATTTAAATCGGTAATGCAGCCGAAAAGCACTAATGCCAATTATAAATTCCTCGGCGGCTATAATAGTGCAGGGGTTCCCGATTATCTGGAGCCTGTGGGCGATATAGTTGATAACCAGTTGTTAAAGGACATAAACAATACTTTGCCCGAAAGAGTCCGACTGCCAAGCTACCGGCCTGAATATTTTGCGGACGACATCAACCCTGACATTAGCTTAATTGATTATGCCGATGTGTGGGTAACTTTTGTTCACGAAGGCGCGGGTTATCGCAATGTTTTGGGCTTTTATACCTACCCTACCGATCAACCACCTGCTTCGCCCGACGACATCGACTCTATAACGATTATTTTCCCGAACGCTTCGTTCCAGGGTTCCGGGGGAGGTTTGCATTCGGGCGACAAGGTGAAGATAGGCACATTCCCGGGCAATACCAGCATCGGTTTTGCCCTGATGGCAAATGGCTGGAAGAACGGAGGAGTAACCGATGGGAAATGGATAGTTTATACCGACAAGCAACTTAATCCCGAGACCGACCCTGCCCTTAAACAACATACTGTTCTGTTAAGCGATAACGCACGAGACCTTGTTTTGCTGGGCATTGAGGATATTAGACGCGACAAGCCTTATTGCGACCACGATTTCAACGACGCGATTTTTTATGTAACTGCCAGCCCCATACAGTCGGTAGATCAAAACGACCTTCCTTTGGTTAATTATACCGGCTCCGACGGCGACGGCGACGGTGTACCGGATAATTTCGATGATTATCCAACAGATCCCGATATGGCATTTAACAACTATTACTTCAACCAAGGGGACTTCGGCACTCTTTCGTTTGAGGACCTATGGCCGGCCGTAGGCGATTACGACTTTAACGATGCCGTAATAGATTATAATTTTAATCAAATCACCAACGGCGACAACAAACTTGTTAAAATACAAGGCACCTTTGTTTTAAGGGCGCATGGTGCGTTCTTCCATAATGGTTTTGGCTTCGAGATTCCCGTGGCAAACAATCTGGTTTCTGCCGTAAGCGGCGAAATGAGCATTACCGGCGACCTGGTAAGCCTTGACAGCCGCAACCTGGAGGCGGGCCAGACAAATGCGGTCATTATCGTTTGGGACGATGCTTACGACGTACTGCCCCAGGCAGGAGCCGGCGTTGGCGTGAACACCGAGCCGGAAACACCTTTTGTAACTCCCGACACATTGAGCCTGACCATCACTTTCACCCAGGCCGTCAACTTATCCGACGTAGGGCACCCTCCTTACAACCCGTTTATTATAGTAAACCAGGAAAGAGGCGTGGAAGTTCATCTGCCGAATAAGCAACCTACCGATTTGGCCGACCTAACACTGCTAGGCACTGATGCCGACAACAGCATCCCGGCGCAAGGCAGGTATTATAAAACGAGCACCAACCTCCCGTGGGCAATAAACATTATAGAGAGTTTCGAATACCCGGTGGAAAAAGTAGAAATTACTGCCGCTTACCTCAAATTTGCCGCATGGGCTGAGAGCAGCGGACAAGTCAGTTACGACTGGTGGAAGGATAAAACCGGTTATAGAAATACCGAAAACATCTATCAGCCGTCCAAATAAAAATATTGGTTTTTGAGATACGGAGCCGGTCTTATTAGTTTAAGGCCGGTTTTTTTTGCCGGCTAAACCTGTTGTATAGACAATAGTTCGAGAACTATGCGTTTCTTCAGGCTGGCAGCTTGTCATTCATACCTCAAGGATTCGATAGGATCCATGTTGGCAGCCTTGTTGGCAGGGATAATCCCCGACAATAAAGCGACCGCGAACGTGATCCCCAACCCCATAAACATCCACGCCCATGGAATGATAAAAGCGCTGCCGACGGTAAGGGAGACAAGGTTCCCTATCAGGATACCGATCACAACTCCCAGGAAACCACCTATTTGAGCGATAACAATAGCTTCGGCCAAGAACTGGTTCCTTATAGTCCTGCTAGTTGCGCCTATTGCCTTCCTGATACCGATTTCCCTAGTCCTTTCGGTAACGGAGACAAGCATAATGTTCATCAAGCCTATGGCAGCGCCCAACAATGTTATCAAACCTATGACCGTGGCGCCGATTTGTATCTTGCTCGTTAGCTTAATGAGCATATTTGCCACATTATCGCTTTTGATTATCGAGAAAGAATCATCCGAGCCCAGCTTGTCGCCGCGTATCTTGCGCAACAAACCGGTCGCCTCCCCTATGGCGGCATCCATGTCGTTTTGGCTGTTTACCATAACACTGATCCTGAAATTCATGTTAGGGCGCGAAAAATACTGGCGCACATTGGCTATGGGCGCCATGCACGAGCGGTCGCCGCTAAAGCCTATGCTGGAGCCCCTCTCCTCCAGCACACCCACTATCCTGTATTTTCCCGATCCAACGGATATTATCTTGCCGATAGGGTCTTCTTTTTTGTTCGTGAACAGCTTTTTATAAATCTCGTGCCCTATCACTACCAGGTGGCTTCCCTGTTTTACCTCCGTTGCCGTAAGGGCGCGTCCCCTGCCTATTTCAAGCCCGGCGGCTTTTATATAGTTTTCGTCGATGCCCATTACCTGGATGTTCGGGTTTGTTTTCTCCGATTTATATTTCAATGTGGCAATGCCCGTCCCGTAGGTAAATACCGATGGCGTTGCAGGAAACGTATATTCTTGTTTAAACTGCATTGCCTGCTGGAACGATATGGGCTCATAGGATTTGTTTTTATCGCGTTTGCCGCCAATATGAACCCGTATATCGCGATTTTGAATATTGAAGGTGTTGGAGCCCATCATAGCAAAATTATCGTTCAGGAAATACTCCACCGCATCAATGGCCGTAAGTATCCCGACCAATGCCATGATCCCGAAAGCGATGATCATAACAGTGAGTATAGTTCTCAGCAAATGGCTTTTTATCGACAGGAACGATATCCTGAGGTTTTCCTTTAACAATCTGGTATTGGTCATAATTCCTATTTAGTCGTCTTTAATTCCAAAAGCAAGGTCGCCGGCATCGCCCAGACCGGGAACTATATATGCTTTTGCTGTCAGTTCGTCGTCGATTTTGCCGGTCCAAATCGTTAAATCGCTGAGCGAAAAATGCTTTTTCAGTGATTCTATTCCTTCCTCGGCGGAAAGCACGCTTACGATATGGATCTTTTTTGGTTTTCCTTTTTCCATCAATCCCTTTATCGATGCCACCATCGACCCTCCTGTTGCCAGCATGGGATCGCTGATTATAAGCACTCTGCCTTTTACCGAGGGTGAGGAAAGATAGTCGAGGTTGATATGGAATTCTTCGCTGCTGTCATATTTCCTATAGGCCGACACAAAGGCGTTGTCGGCATCGTCGAAATAATTCAACAATCCCTGGTGCAAAGGAAGCCCGGCCCTGAGGATGGTTGCCAAAATGGGTTTTTCGCTGCACAAGCGCATTTTTGCGCTGCCAAGTGTAGTTACCACCTCCTTTTCCGCATAGTTCATCGTCTTGCTTATCTCATAAGCGAATATCTCGCCCAGCCGCTGCATATTCCTCCTAAAGCGCATGCTGTCCTTTTGAGTCTCACCATCCCTTATCTCCGAAAGGAATTTGTTGAAGATCGAATTGTTACCTCCCAGTTCATATACCATAAGCCCTGTTATTGATGGTTACAAAACTAAATAAAAAAACTATTGGAAACCTTGGGATTTCCTACAAATAATCGAAAAAATCCGGGCTGCCCCGTTAATGGGAAACGAGGGGAAAAACAAAAGTCGGCTGTAAAAGCCGTGTTCTGTTGCAGGGTATTTTTCAGCAATTCCTATTTATTACAATATCGCTTGATGATATTATAGGATTCGTTTATGCCCAGCTCCCCAGCCCTGCTCAAATCGGAACAAGCCAGTTTTTCCTCATCCAGATAAAGCAGGACCAAGGCCCTGTTAAAAAAAGCCTCGGCAAGCTTGGGCTCCAGCTTTATGGACATGGAATAATCGTCGATGGCGCGCTGGAACCTTTGCTGGCGCACTTTTACGTTGGCACGGTTGTAATAAGCGAAAGGAAGCCCCTTCTTTAACTTAATAGCTACATTAAAATCATCGAGGCTCTTTTGGTGATCGGGAGGCAATTCCTTTTTCCCTGCCCTGGGCGTGTTTCTGCTTATGTTTATCGAGTTTGAATACTCTTTCTCGGCAAAGATAAACTCGTCAAGCTCGTAGCGTGTCGCACCGCGGTTTAAATATGCATAAGCAAGCGATTTGTCCTTTTTTATGCTCTTATTGTAGGAGTCCATCGCTGTTGTATAGTTTTGCAATGTGCTGTTTATGGCTCCTTTCATGAAAAAGGCCGCCGCCGTGTCCCCGGCAATCAGGATGGTGGTATCAATTTTATGCAGTTCCTTTTTGGCCTTTTCCTTGCTCACCGGCCATTGCCGGGTCGTGAAAACAAAACGTATCCCATATTCGTTCTGTGCGTTGAAGCTAGCGATTCCCTTATCGAGATACTCATATTTGCCATACTTCATCTTGATGGAATCGGGCAGCTCAAACGCATAAACAAGAAAGAAATTCGGTTTGGGCTCTATTGATACCCGACTGAACTGAACCCTTCCTTTTTTCAGGTTGCCGCTGACAAAATCGGCTTCGAACTCCATTATCTTGTTAAAATAGGTGGAATCGCCATATCTTCTGTACAACAGGGCATAATCGTCCGACTCGCCGTTAACGGCAGAAATTATTCTTTTGGCAGTTCTCTCGTCCTCGGCGGCAGCCCTGGTTTTCCCAAGCTTGCCCCGTGCGTCCGACCTGTTGATATAGGCGCCTGCGAAATCCGGGAATATTTCGATGGCCCGGCTAAAGTCTTTCTCGGCATTCTTGAAATCACGCATCAAGTAATTGATGATCCCCCTGTTATAAAAAGAGTAAACATTATTGGGGTTTATGCTCACGACTATCGAATAGGCCTCAAGCGCATCCATATATTTCTTTTGCTGCGATTTAATTATCGCTATGTTATAATAGGTAAGGGCATTGTTGGGCTCCATTTCCACCACGGTGTTATAATCGTCCAAGGCGGCAACGGTATCCCCCAGCTTCAAATAAGTCAGGCCCCTTTGAAAAAAGGAATAGGGGTTTTTTGCGTCCAGTTTTATTGAATAATTAAAGTCGTCCAGGGCGGCCTGGAGGCTGTCGATCCCATATTCAACCATTCCTCTTTTCAACCAGCCTTCCGTATTAAAATAATCCAGGCTGATTGCTTTGTTCAGGTCGGCAAGCGCTTTTTGGTTTTGTTTTAAGAAATGCCGGGCCACTCCCCTGTTCAGCCAGGCCGATGAATTATCGTCCTTTAGATCAATGGAGGAGGTATAATCTTTTACCGCCCCCTTGAAATCCTTGATGTGCATTTTAGTGTCGCCTCGGGCCATAAACACCTCCGGGTTAAAGGGGTCGATCTCCAACGCCCTGTTGAAATCGCTTATCGCATGGGCATATTCATAAAGCCTGTCGCGCGAGATGCCCCTGAAATAGTATGCCCTTACATAAAGCGGATGTATCCGTAATGTTGATGAGAAATCCATCTCGGCGCCCTTGAAATCACCAAGGCTATACTTAGCGATGCCCCTTAGAAAGTAAGCCTCGAAACCATTCCTCTTTGTTGACAATGCTATGTTCAGTGATTTTATTGCCCCTACATAATTATCTTTCGACAGTTCAAGGTTTCCCTGGCTTAAAAAATAACGATAATTAACCTGGGACCTGAGCACGGGTGAATGCACTAGAATCACCATCGCAACCAATAGGATTCGTTTAATAATTATTCTTGAAAAACACGATGTTCCGGATAACATATCCGCAAAAGTATTATTTCTTGATTTATCGCCGGATTTCTTATCCTTTTAATTAGTAATTTTGCTAACTTTTAACATTAGATTCAAATGGCACAAAAACCATCGATACCAAAAGGCACCCGCGACTTTTCGCCAACAGAAATGGCGAGACGGAATTATATTTTCGACACCATCAAAAAAGTGTTCCGGAAGTATGGTTATTTGCCCATTGAAACACCTGCGATGGAAAACCTTAGCACCCTGATGGGAAAATACGGCGAGGAAGGCGACAGCTTATTGTTCAAGGTTTTAAACTCAGGCGATTTCCTGAAAAAAATGGACGTTTCCGATCTGGAAGAAAACAAAGCCGCAAAAACAGCAACAAAGATCAGCGACAAAGGACTAAGATACGACCTTACCGTTCCTTTTGCCAGATATGTAGTGCAGCACAGAAACGACATAAGATTTCCTTTTAAAAGATATCAGGTCCAAGCTGTATGGCGTGCCGACAGACCCCAAAAAGGCAGATATCGCGAATTTTACCAATGCGACATAGATGTTGTTGGATCGGACTCACTCCTCAACGAGACCGAACTAATAAGGGTTATCGACGAAATATTCCAGACCCTGAGCATAAACATCACCATAAAACTTAACAACAGGAAAATACTTAGCGGCATTGCCGAAAAAATCAATGCTCCCGAAAAACTGACAGACATTACCGTTGCCATCGACAAACTGGACAAAATAGGTATTGAAAAAGTTTATGAAGAACTGAAATCGAAAGGTATTGACGACGATGCCATTTCGCAATTAAAACCGATCATAGGTCTTAGCGGTACAAATTCAGGGAAGCTAAAAATACTTGCAACCCTTTTCAATGATGTTGAAGAAGGGCGAAAAGGCGTTGAAGAGCTCAACACTGTCCTCAATCAACTGGAAATGCTGGACATCAAGGCCAACATACAGCTTGACCAATCACTTGCCCGGGGGCTCAATTATTATACAGGGGCGATAATCGAAGTAAAGGCCGACGACGTAAACATTGGAAGTATTTGTGGCGGAGGGCGTTACGATAACCTTACCGGGATTTTCGGATTGCCAGGGATATCAGGTGTGGGCGTTAGCTTCGGTGCCGACCGCATTTATGATACGCTTCAGGAATTGGATCTCTTCCCAAAACAGACAGCAGGCTCTAGCCGTGTAATGATAACCAATTTCGGCGAAACGGAATCGCTGCACGCATTAAAAGTTTTGGAGGAGATGCAAAATGAAGGCATTTATGCCGAACTGTACCCCGATAGCGCAAAAATCCAAAAACAGATGAAGTATGCCGATCAAAAGGCAATTCCATTTGTCTTGCACGTTGGCGAACAAGAAATAAAATCGGGGGATTACACCCTGAAAAATATGCTGACCGGCACTCAGCACAATTTTAAGCTATCGCAAATAATTAGTTTTATAAAAGAAAATTAAATGGAGAATCCTATTCATAAAATCAGTCCTGAGAAACTGGATTTCAAGACGATATTTGATATTTTACGATTTGACAAAAAAGTAGGATTATCAGAGGAATCTGCATCGTTAATAGTAAAATGCCGCAAATATCTCGACAATAAAATGGCTTCGCAAAAGAAACCTATTTACGGTATCAACACAGGCTTTGGAGCGCTTTACGACAAAACCATCGGGAATGACGATTTAGGCAGGCTTCAGGAGAACCTCGTTAAATCCCATGCCTGCGGACTTGGCGAAGAGGTTCCGCCCGAAATTGTCAAGCTGATGTTGTTTTTAAAGGCACAGTCGCTGTCGTTCGGCCATTCGGGCGTACAGCTTTCAACAGTTCAAAGGCTGCTGGATTTTTTCAATAACGATATTGTCCCTGTCGTTTACCAGCTCGGTTCACTGGGAGCCTCCGGCGACCTTGCGCCCCTGGCGCATTTGTCGCTTCCACTCATAGGCTATGGTGATGTTTATTATAAAGGCGTAAAAATGAACTCGGCCAAAATGCTTGACATCTTCGGTTGGGAACCGCTTAAAGTACAATCCAAGGAAGGCCTGGCTTTATTGAACGGTACGCAATTCATGAGCGCTTATGGCGTCCACTCCCTTCTCAAGCTTTTCCGCCTTTCCGAACTTGCCGATATTATCGGCGCAATATCGCTGGATGCCTTCGACGGAAGGATAGAGCCGTTCATGGACAGGCTTCACCAAATAAGAAATCATAAAGGCCAGATACAAACCGCAGAGCGTTTTAGAATTATTCTTGAAGGCAGTGAGCTGATCAACAGGCACAAAGAGCATGTCCAGGATCCTTATTCGTTCCGTTGCATACCTCAGGTACACGGAGCATCAAAAGATTCGATAAACTATGTGGCCACGGTTTTTTCGAGCGAGATAAATGCCGTTACGGACAACCCGACAATTTTCCCCGATGAGGACATTATCGTTTCGGGCGGGAACTTCCATGGCCAGCCCTTAGCTTTAGCACTCGACAATATGGCCATTGCCGCCGCCGAATGGGGAAGCATTTCCGAAAGAAGGACATATCAACTGCTACATGGCAAGCGCGGATTGCCACCATTCCTGGTCGCAAACCCCGGATTGGACTCCGGTTTCATGATCCCGCAATATACGGCTGCTTCCATCGTCAGCCAAAACAAACAGCTTTGCACACCGGCCTCGGTCGATTCCATCGAATCGTCGCAAGGACAGGAAGACCATGTGAGCATGGGCGCCAATGCAGCCACCAAAGGCTTAAGGGTAGTCGATAACCTGCAGCGCATCCTGGCAATAGAACTGTTCAACGCAGCACAGGCGCTAGACTTCAGGAAACCTGTAAAGTCATCCAGGTTCATAGAGGAATTTATTTCCAGCTACCGCAAAGAAGTAGCCTTTGTTGAAAACGACAAAGTCATGCACGACGAAATAGAAAAATCAATCGAATTTTTATCTAAAGTAAACTATAAACTCCCGGACGCACTTTTGCCCGGAATATAATCAATAACTAAGACTTGATGGAACACATAAGGAATTTCTGCATTATAGCACATATCGATCATGGCAAGAGCACTATAGCCGACAGGCTTTTGGAGTTTACGGGAACTGTCAGTGCCCGTGATGCCCAGGAGCAGGTCCTTGACGATATGGATTTGGAGCGCGAAAGAGGTATCACGATTAAAAGCCATGCCATACAGATGGATTATTTCGACGACAAGGAAAAATATGTCCTCAACCTTATCGACACTCCCGGTCATGTGGATTTTTCGTATGAAGTATCCCGGTCGATAGCGGCCTGCGAAGGTGCGCTATTAATTGTTGATGCTACACAAGGTATTCAGGCTCAGACCATTTCAAATTTATACCTTGCTATAGAGCATGATCTGGAAATTATCCCGGTCCTCAACAAGATGGATCTTGCCAATGCCATGCCCGACGAGGTAAAAGACCAAATTGTTGACCTTATAGGTTGCGATTATGAGGATATTATAGAAGCCAGCGGGAAGACGGGCTATGGCATCGACAAGGTGCTTGATGCGATAGTCGAGAAAGTTCCGCCGCCAAAAGGTGATCCCGAAGCTCCTTTCCAGGCCTTGATATTCGATTCCGTTTTCAACTCCTTCAGGGGGATAATCGCCTATTTCAGGGTAATGAACGGTGAGATCCGCAAAGGCGACCTGGTGAAATTCGTAAATACGGAAAAAGAATATGAGGCCAACGAGATAGGCGTTCTCCGACTTGAGCAGGAGCCTCGCCCCGTGCTTAAAACAGGTGATGTTGGATATATTATCTCCGGCATAAAAACATCCAAAGAAGTAAAAGTGGGTGATACAATAACTCATGTAGAGAGACCCTGCGATGCCGCCATCGAAGGTTTCGAGGATGTCAAACCCATGGTTTTTGCAGGTATTTACCCTATCGACGCTGATGATTATGAGGAACTCAGAAACTCAATGGAGAAGCTTCAGCTAAACGATGCCTCATTGACATACGAGCCAGAGTCGTCTGCTGCACTCGGCTTTGGCTTCCGTTGCGGTTTTCTCGGCTTGTTGCACATGGACATTATCCAGGAAAGACTCGACCGCGAATTCGACATGAGCGTAATTACCACTATGCCAAACGTTTCGTATCAGGTTATTACCAACAAAGGCGAGCGAATCGAGGTCCACAATCCGTCAGGCCTGCCCGATCATGCTTATATCGACCATATAGAAGAACCTTATATCAATGCCCAGATAATTACCGATTCTGCTTATATCGGCCCTATAATGAAACTCTGCCTCGACAAAAGAGGGACGCTCCGGAACCAGGTCTATCTCACGACCACCCGGGTTGAGATCACAATGGACATGCCTTTGGGCGAAATTGTTTTCGACTTTTACGACAAGCTGAAAAGCATTTCAAAAGGATATGCTTCCTTCGATTATCATATCTCAGGTTATCGGGAAGCCAAATTGGTAAAGCTAGACCTTTTGCTGAACGGCGAATCCGTTGACGCACTGTCAACCCTTATCCATCAGGACAATGCCTATGACCTGGGAAGGAGAATCTGCGTAAAGCTCAAGGACCTTATTCCGCGACAACAATTCGACATTGCAATACAGGCGGCAATAGGCGCCAAGATCATTGCCCGCGAAACTGTAAAAGCCGTCCGCAAGGACGTAACCGCCAAATGTTATGGCGGCGACATCACGCGCAAGCGCAAGCTTCTTGAGAAACAAAAAAAGGCAAGAAGCGGATGCGGCAAGTAGGAAACGTAGAAGTTCCGCAGTCGGCGTTTTTAGTGGTGCTGAAACTGAACGATTGATTGCTTGAACCGTCAAAGGCAAATATCTATCGGACATGAACGGGAACGGGAGATTAAAGGCTGCCGTTTTGCCCTTGCCCCTTCCTGATAAAAAACCACCTCCTGTTGTAACTATTTTATTTACTTTCACGTCATAGTTTAGTGATTAGGATTTTACCAACAAGAAATGACTGTTAGCGAGTACAATAATTGCGTCGATAAGTTCTCGGACGCCGTTTTCAGGTTCCTGCTGAAAAACACCAGGGACGAGGATTTGGCAAACGATTTGGTGCAGGACTCGTTTTTGAAGCTATGGGTAAAACGCAAGGAGGTCGATGGCAAAAAAAGCAAATCGTATCTGTTCTCGACTGCCTATCACACTATGATCGACTATTTTAGAAAAAATGAGAGAAAAGAGGATTTTAATTCATTAAAGCATGATGTATCGCATGATGGCGGAGGTTTCTCCGATTTAAAGGAAATTCTTGATAGCGCTCTCCGGAAACTTAGCCCCATTCAAAGGTCGGTTGTAATGCTCCGTGATTACGAGGGCTATTCATACCAGGAGATCGGCGACATAACCGAGCTTAGCGAAGCACAAGTTAAGGTTTATATATACAGGGCCAGGCTTAG
This sequence comes from Bacteroidota bacterium, assembly GCA_024279935.1. Lineage (GTDB taxonomy): Bacteria > Bacteroidota > Bacteroidia > Bacteroidales > F082 > BM524. The sequence goes on along the minus strand of JAJRQZ010000048.1, from coordinate 37,842 downwards.
TCTCAAGAAATATCTTGTCAGCCCCGAAACAGTTTGTTGAATTCATGAGCATAAATTTAAATAATTACGAAGTTTACATTATCGATTATCTCGATGGCAATTTGTCGTTGGAAGTTGAGAGGGAGCTCATGCTGTTTCTTGAAAACAATCCCGGGATCAAAAATGAGCTCGAGGAATTAGAGAACTTTATGTTATTAGATGAGGAGAAACTGATCTTCACCGATAAAAACTCCCTTAGGCAAAAGGAGATAATTCCTGCCAAAAGCATAAACGAAGCTAATTACGAGGAATTCTTCATCGCTTTTTATGAAAACGACCTATCGGTTGGCGAGAAGCTGGATGTTGACGGTTTCATTAAAAAAAACCCTCAGTTGGAAAAAGAGATCCTCCTTCATAAATCCCTTATTCTTGATGCCGAAAGGATTGAGTTTCATCATAAGAACAAACTGAAGAAAAAAATGCACATCGGTTTGCAGCAGTATCAAAGCCTTGTCGTTGCAGCCTCTGTCGCACTACTAATCGGTTTCTTCTGGTTGTTAAAACCAAGCAACAAAAACCGACTTGAGGGATCACATATCAGTTTTGCCCAAAGCAGGAACATTTCCGTTTCCAACAAGATAAATACCGATATAAGGCTGCGGAAGCCGGTCTCGAAAGCCCTTGTCGAAGCTGCCAAGCCAACATGGCATAGGATTGCCGACGAGAATCAGCCCGGAAAACCTGTCCGCATTAAAACTTTGAGGATGCGAGTTCCCGACCTGGCCCTTGTGGGCGTGATAGATTGCGCCAAAGTACGATATCCAAAAAACACAGGCAACGACCTTCGGGATCTAACGGGACAGGAAAACAAAAGCCTCTTGGCCAAGGTAATAAGCAACAACACGGCTAAACTTGTCAACAACATAAAAATTTCCGGCAAAAAAGATCTAACGGGAAAGAAAGACCCGGCGCTAATAAGAATTCTTCAGGGAGGCATTAGTTTCTTTGCAACTGTAACGGGCAGCGAAGTTGAGCAGCTAAAGGTTTACAACAGCGACGGCTCGCTCGAAAACTACCAACTGGAAACCGGGACCTTCGCCATAAACAAAAACTTCAAGCCCAAGGGTGCCGAATAAATGTTAGCATTCTGGAAAATCGCACCAAGGCAATATATCATACTGTTTATACGCTACTTACAATATATTATGACAAAACAATCCTGAGAAACAATATATCTCCTGTAACAAAATCAATATCAAAACCGTCACAGATTAAAACAGATTAAAAATTAAAATCATGAAGAAAATAGTATTACAAACACTTATAATTGTTTTAACAATAGTTATTTCAGGACCCATAAGAGCACAAATAAAAGGCCAGGGCGAAATCACCAAAAGCAAGATCCAGCTTGAGGAATTCGATGCTGTTGAAGCCGGTGGCGCCCAGGAGATAGTTTTATTGAACGGGGAAACTTATACGGCCGTTATCGAGACTAATGAAAACCTGCAACAATACATCTCTTATGAGATAAAAAACAAGAAGCTCCGTTTTAAGTACAACAAAATAAAGAACTACGATAAAATGAAGTTTTATATCACAGCCCCTGTATTTCACGAAATCAGTATTTCAGGGGCCAGTGAGCTCAAAACTCCAGATAGTTTAAAAGGCGACCATTTGAAAATTTTTACAAGCGGCGCCTCGGAAGCCGATCTCGAAATACAATATACGAACCTTGTGTCCAAAACCTCGGGCGCAAGCGAGCTTAAAATAAGCGGCAAGGTGTCTTCACATATCGCAAGTGCCAGCGGCGCCTCGGAAATAAAGGCCGGAGACCTGAAAACCATCAGCACGGTCATAAGCGCAAGCGGCGCAAGCGAATGCTTCGTAAATGCCAAAAGCAGTTTAACATATACTGTTTCAGGCAGCTCAACTGTGCGCTATGCTCAAAAGCCCAAAACCGTTATCATCCAAAATAACAGTAAAACAGAAAAAGTAGTTGTTTTTAACGACACTCTCAAAACTTCGGAATTCAATATGTATAGCGACACGACAAAAATAAAAGTAGGCTCGCTGAATGTAGAGGTCATTGACAGCGATACCACAAAGGTTACCGTCGGCAGCCACACTCTTATTGTTACAGACAATGGCGACGTGAAATGGGAAAGGAACAAAGCCCCAAAGTTCAACGGCCACTGGGGAGGTGTTGAACTAGGGATAAATGGGTATGTCACCTCAGGCTTCAACACAAACTGGGCGCCGGAATACGATTATCTAAACCTGAAGTATGAAAAATCCATAGCGGTAAACCTTAATCTCTACGAGCAAAATATTGCCCTCAATAAAGATAAAAACATTGGTTTGATCACAGGATTGGGGCTTTCATGGAACAACTACCGTTTCAGCAAATCCTCATACTTATCTTCCGATAGCTCAAGCTTGTATGGCTTCTATATGATAGGCAACGATGGCGCCCCCCTGTCTGTCAGAAAAACCAAGCTTACTGCCATGTATCTTACAGTTCCATTAATTTTTGAAATGCAGACCAAGCAAGCAAAAAGAACCAGTCGTTTTTATTTTGGCGTTGGAATACTTGCAAGCCTAAGGTTGAGCACACATACGAAAATATATTTTAACGAGCCAAACAAGAGTTATCGCCTTTGGGATTTGAAAAAAGGACAGATCGTGGATTTCGTTAAATACACAAGCCCAAACTCCGACAGCAGGAATATTGTTAAAAACCATAACAGCTTTTATTTGCAACCATTTAAGTTTGATGCAACGGTAAGATTTGGCTACGGAATCATCAACCTTTTTGCAACCTACCAATTGAACACTATGTTTCAAAAAGGCCGCGGCCCCGAATTGTATCCCTGGTCAGCAGGCATAACCATCGTAGGTTGGTAAAACTCTATTCACATCAACAAAAGTTTTTGGTTATTAAAAAAGCCGAAAGGGGGTCTAGGCTTCTTTTCGGTCTTTTTTATACTGGTTTTATGGTAAACTCTGTTTTTAGAAGTTTATCTTGCTTTTTCAAAAACCGATCTCGCGGATAATTTTATGTCGCTTACTCATATTACAACATTCGTGTTCAAATATTTCATTTGTTTGCAAATTCAAAAAGCTTATTTTTATGATAGTCATGAAATTTGGCGGGACGTCCGTCGGATCTCCGTCCAGGATAAAGGAAATTGCCTCATTAATCAACTCACCAGACAATAAAATAGTGGTTCTTTCGGCCATGGCCGGAACAACGAACGCACTGGTGGAAATAGCATCACATCTTTATAAAAAAGAAAAAGCCGTTGCTCTTTCGCTCACCGAAGAACTGGAAAAGGATTATTATATAGTTGTTGAAAAACTTTTCGGAGAAAAGAAGCTCAGATCAAAAGCGTTGGACATGATTAAAACACATTTCGGCTTTATCAAATCGTTTGCTGTTGACATGTTTGCTTTGTCCGGGGAAAAGGCTGTCTTGGCACAGGGAGAATTAATTTCTTCAACCCTGTTGAATTATTATCTGCAAGAACGGAAAATAAGTTCAGTATTGTTGCCCGCCCTCGATTTTATGAGGACTGACGATTCTGGCGAGCCTGTGGCCAACGAGATTAAACGAAACCTTGAAAACACTTTACAAAAACTTCCTCCGGCTAATATTTATATCACCCAAGGGTTTATTTGCAGAAATCCGTATGGCGAAATCGATAACTTAAAAAGAGGGGGCAGCGATTATACGGCATCGCTTATAGGAGCTGCCATAGAGGCTGATGAGATACAAATATGGACCGATATTGACGGTATGCACAATAACGACCCGCGATATGTGGGGAACACACATCCTCTATCGAGCTTATCTTTCGACGAAGCCGCCGAACTGGCATATTTCGGAGCAAAAATACTTCATCCTTCCAGCGTTTTACCGGCCAAGATGACAAATATACCGGTAAGGCTTAAAAACACTATGAAACCCGAACTGGAAGGCACGCTCATCAGCAGCCTGTCCGATGGAATTAGTATCAAGGCCATTGCCGCAAAAGATAATATCACGGCCATTAAAATAAACAGCGGCCGTATGCTTCTTGCCTATGGATTCCTAAGAAAAGTGTTTGAGATATTTGAGATTTACAAAACACCTATCGATATGATAACGACGTCGGAGGTAGCCGTTTCCGTAACCATCGACAATACGGATAATTTAGCAGAAATACTATCCGAACTTAAAAAATACGGAAAAGTTGAAGTCGATGCCAATCTGTCGATTATATGCGTGGTCGGTAACTTTATTGCCGAAAGCAAAGGATATGCCTTCAAGGTCTTCGATGCCCTGAAAAATATTCCTATCAGGATGATTTCCTATGGCGGGAGCATGCACAATGTATCGCTATTGGTAAATAAAAGCTTCAAAATTGAAGCGCTTAAATCACTTAACGACAAACTTTTTTAATATGTTTGGCAAAGTATTAACACTTGGATTCGGAAGTGTTTAAGGCGTTGTTTCACTATTGTTGATCCGTTTTCATAGGGATAACCCGAGAATACTCACAAGTCATGGCGAAAAAAGCAAAATTCTTGATTTTATTAAACTACTGTTACACTGTTTATTATACGTTTTTAACCGTTTACAAACGAAAGTAAATGGAAGTAAACGTTTATTATACGACTTATGATTTTTAGTCGCTATATGTTTGCATCAGTTTACGTTCTTAAATGTTTTTATAAAGAAATAACCCAAATACGGGGAACATTATAAAGAACTTTTTTATTAACAATTAAACATATAATATCATGACTAATTTAACTAATTCAGTACGATTAATCGGACACCTGGGAGTAGATCCAAAACCCCTAAAGCTTGAAAGTGGAAACTCAAAAGCTTCGTTCACTTTAGCAACCAACGACTACTATCGCGACAAAAACGGTGAGAAAGTTGAAGAAACACAATGGCACAACATTGTCGCTTATGGGAAAACAGCCGATGTTGCTGAGAAGTTTCTCAAGAAAGGAAGCCAAATAGCCATAGCGGGCAAACTTACCAACAGGCAATGGGACGGCAAAGATGGAGCAAAGCACTATATCACCGAGGTTATAGCATCGCAGATCCATCTGCTCGACAAGAAGTAATATCACCTAATACAACGACGTGAAGACGCAATGGTACAAGATAAAACTCTTTGTGCCTTCGCGCCTTTGCGTGAGCAACAGAAAGAAAAAAGACTCTCGCAACGACGCAACGGCCGCAACGAAATGAGAAAAACTCTTTGCGCCTTCGCGCCTACGCATGAGGTACTTGAACAAACCGCATAAAAAAAACCATCAAGATGACTGAAAATGAATATGCAAAAATAATCCTTGACAAAGCCTTCAAGATACACAAATCACTTGGCCCGGGATTACTCGAATCCGTTTACGAACAAATTCTTTCACATGAACTAACCAAATCCAATATCCCCCATAAAACTCAGGTTACAGTTCCAATTGTTTATGATTCAATAAATATTTTCCATGGTTTCAGGGCAGACATCATTGTTGCAAACAAGGTAATCATTGAATTGAAGTCAGTTGAAACTGTCATGCCTGTTCATTTCAAACAACTGCTCACCTACCTGAAACTCACGGATTTAAAACTTGGTTTATTGATAAACTTTAATGTAACTTATTTACGAGATGGTATCAGACGGATTGTTAATGGGTTATAAGTTTTATCTCTCGCAACGACGCAGCGGCCGCCACGAAACAGGAAGGAAAAAAGAAAAAAAAACCTTTGCGCCTTCGCGCCTTCGCGTGAGCAACAAAAAGAAAAAGACTCTCGCAACGACGCAGCGGCCGCCACGAAACAGGAAAGAGAAAAAAGAAAAAACCCTTTGCGCCTTCGCGCCTTCGCGTGAGCAACAAAAAGAAAAAGACTCTCGCAACGACGCAGCGGCCGCCACGAAACAGGAAAGAGAAAAAAGAAAAAACCCTTTGCGCCTTCGCGCCTTCGCGTGAGCAACAGAAAGAAAAAAGACTCTCGCAACGACGCAGCGGCCGCCACGAAACAGGAAGGAAAAAAGAAAAAAAAACCTTTGCGCCTTCGCGCCTTTGCATGAGACAACTACCCAACTAAACCAAAAGTGTCCTTAGCAATCATAAGTTCCTCATCAGTAGGAACAACGATCACCTTTACTTTAGACTCAGGAGTACTAAGTATGGTTTCCTTGCCCCTTGCATCAAGTTTATCTGTATCCAGCTCAAACCCTAAAAACCCCAAACCATTCAGAATCCTCTTGCGGGTTTCAGTATCGTTCTCACCAATCCCGCCGGTAAGCACAATGGCATCGACACCACCCAACGCAGCGGCATAGCTTCCGATATATTTCTTTACCCTATATGCAAACATTTCCAAAGCCAGTTGAGCCCTGTGATTATTTTCGTTGGCTGCATCCTCGATCTCGCGCATATCCGACGAAACACCGGAGATGCCCATTAAACCTGAAAATTTATTCAATAAGGTATTGGTATATTTAATGCTGATTTCTTCTTTATCGGCAATATACAACAATGCGCCCGGATCGATGTCGCCCGAACGGGTTCCCATCATCAATCCTTCCGTAGGGGTCATGCCCATTGAAGTATCGTAGGATTCCCCATTTTTTATGGCGGCTACCGAGGATCCGTTACCAAGGTGGCAGGTAATGATTTTTTGAGTGTTGTAATCAACTCCCAGAATCTCGCAAGCACGGGCAGAAACAAACTTATGGCTTGTGCCATGGAATCCATAACGGCGGATTTTATAACGATCGTATAAAACATAAGGAATAGCATAAAGAAAAACATGCTCGGGCATTGTCTGGTGGAAAGCAGTATCGAAAACCCCAACCTGTTTTACCTCGGGCAACAATGTCTGCATTGCATAAATACCTTTTAAATTAGGAGGGTTGTGGAGCGGGGCCAGTTCGCTCGATTTTTCCAGGGCATCTATTACTTCCTTGGTGATCAACACGGAACCGCTAAACTCTTCGGCGCCATGAACAACCCTATGCCCAACGGCATCAATTTCCTCGATCTTATCTATACAGCCATGTTTTTCGGAAGTAATAATTCCAAGCAAGTATTCAATACCTTGCTGATGGTCCAATATTTCGCCTTCAAGCTTAATAGCTTCACCATCGCCTTTGGCGTATTTTATAAAACTGCCTTTCAAACCTATTTTTTCAACAATACCTTTGGCAATAACGCTTTGAGTTGGCATATCGAAAAGCTGGTATTTTATCGACGAGCTGCCGCAGTTTAAAACAATTATATTCATTTCTAAATTTCTTTAATGATTTTCAGGCATTTAGTCGATAACAAAGCGGACAGTGTTTCCAACAACTTTACCATTTTCATATTTATAAAAACCTTTTCCCGTTGCCCTGCCAAGATAAGCGGCACGAACAAGTTTTTTGATGATTGGGGATGCTTTATATTTTCTCTCCCCAAATTCGGAGTATAGGTTTTCCATGTATTTCAAGACCTTGTCGAGACCAATTCTGTCGGCAAGCTCAAAGGGGCCGATATGATGGCCTGAAGCTTCTTTCATAGTGGCATCGATATCCTCGATACTTGCTACGCCTTCGGAAAGGAGTTCGCATGCGTCGTTGATAAACGGGATAATCATCCTTGTACTGATGTTCCCCGGCGATTCGTTAACAGCCACAACTTTGCGTTTTAACATCCTGCACAGTCGGGAAATCTGTTTGAAAGCCTCCTCAGAAGAATTATGTCCTTTTCCGACCTCGACGATATTAGTTTTAGAGATGGGATCGATAAAATGAAGGCCAATTGCTCTTTCGGGCCTTTTAAGTGCCGATGCGAGATCCGATATCATTAAAGTTGATAACTGCGATGAAATTACCGCATCATCCTTGATTACCGATTCTATTTTTCTGAACAACTCCTGGCGAACCTCGAGCATGGTTCCTCTTTTGCGCGAACTTATTGCCTCTATAACGATATCGCAATCTTTTAAACTGGCATAATCGGCACTGCCTTTGATCCTCGACAAAACAAGTCTTTTTTCCGAGCCTGTCATTCCCCAGTGATGAATTTCATCGTCGAGCTCTTTGCCAAGATCAATCATTATTGCCGCAACCCTTTCTTCAGAAATATCAACGAACATAACTTCAATGCCCGATTTTGCGACCAAAAGTGTTAATTCCTGACCTACCGAACCACACCCTACAATGCCTACACAATGTATGCTGCTTTTCGATTGCAAGGCATTTCCAAGGCCAAACTCCGATAACTGATTCATATTTAATATTTTATAATTATAATGTCATAAAACCAGAAATGAAAACAAGCTCTGGTTAATTTCTTGCAAAGATAGTTTTGTTTATTAATTAACAAATGATTTACACATAAAGTAATTTGCCAATTTCCTCCATGATCTCACTAGCTTTCCCTTGCAGGAAAACATCTGTGATTTCGTGTGTAAAATGGGATTCCTCAATATTTATTTCTATGATTTTTGCACCATGCTCCTTGGCCGCAACAGGAATGGAGTTTGCCGGATAAACTTCGGCATTGGCTCCGATTATGATAAATAAGTCTGACTTTTCCGCTTCCTCGAAAGATCGTTTCCTGGCAAAATGCGGGATAGGCTCATTGAAAAAAACCATATCGGGTTTTAAAATTCCCTTACAGACATAGCAAGTAGGCGGCAAGAAATTTAAATCGGCAAAACCAAGGTCGTATTCGCTCATGCATTCCGTACATACCAATTGCCGGCAACTGCCGTGCAGCTCGTAAACAAATTTGCTTCCCGCCATTTGGTGCAGCCCGTCGATATTTTGGGTTATAACTGATTCTACGAAACCCCTTTCAGCCATCGCAGCAAGCACTTCATGGGCAATATTGGGCTTAACCTCCTTTATCTTGTCATAAAATACATCTTTGATGATTTTCCATGACTGATAAGGTTTTTTACGAAAGAAATCAATCTCAAAAAAGTTGGGGTTAACATCGTTCCACAATCCATTCTCTCCGCGGAAAGGCCTAAGGCCACTGGCAACAGAAATTCCCGCACCCGTGAAAACAACTCCATATCTGGCCTTGCGGATCAGTTTTGCTACTTCTTTTATTTTTTTATCAATCCCCAAATTTTTTCAATGTTTCATGCTTACATTGTTTCATGGCAAAAACTACATATTCGCTTCCGTTGTATTCATCAACCATCAACCGGCATCACAAATCCATCACCACGCTCACAGTAGTGTCTTCGTTAAAATGAACTTTAAAGCCCACCTTTCTAAAAACCGTGATCATTCCTTTATTATCTTTTGTGGTTTCAGCAGCCACGCGTTTAATACCTGCATATTTTGCGATTTCGACGCAATAGGACGTCAAAATCTGCCCGAGCTCTTTTTTCTGCCACTCATCGGTAACTAGGACGGCATATTCCGCAGTTTCAAGGTCAGGATCGCCGATCAAACGCCCAACACCTATCAATCGCTTACGCCCTTCAAAATCAATTTCCGCAACTATTCCCATCTCGCGGTCGTAGTCGATAAAGCAGAACTGTGTTGCGACCTCATGCGAATTGAAATAGAAATCATACCTAAACCTGTGATAAATAGATTCTTTGGAACAAGAGCCCAACATCTCAAGCCACATTTGTTCGTCTTCAGGCTTTATTGGGCGCAATGTGATTCTTGTGCCATCCTTAAGTTTTGCCTTCCTTATAAGCCTTTCGGGATAAGGACGGAGAACCAAATGCGAATAATCAGTGTTCTCACTACCAACAATATTTTTGTCGATTACGATCCTGGCATCCAGTGCAATCACATCATCTGGGGTAACAATCACAGGATTAATGTCAAGCTCCTCTATCTCAGGATAGTCTGCGGCCAAGTATGAAAGCCTTATAATAACTTCAATAAGCTTATCGATATTTAGTTTCTTACTCCCTCTATAACCTTCCAGCAGCGGGTAAATCTTCAAGGACTCTATCATCTGTCTTGCTAGTTGCTCGTTCAAGGGAGGGAACTCCAATCTTTTATCCTGAAACAATTCTGCTTTGGTGCCACCCATCCCGGCAAGCATGATAGTTCCAAAAAGCTTGTCTTTTTTAATCCCCAATATTAATTCCACACCTTGCTCGGTATCGACCATTATTTGAACGGTGATGCCATCAATTTTGGCTTCGGGCCGGTTTCGTTTTACCGTTTCAAGCATATTCCTGAACGATGCCCTCAGCACATCATCGTTTTTAATATTCAACGACACACCTCCAACCTCCGTTTTATGGAAGATATCGGGCGACTGAATCTTGAGGACGACCGGATAGCCCTTTTCGTTGGCTATTGCTACAGCCTGGTCTTCGGAAGTTGCAAGTTCAGGGTGTGTTGTTTGAATGCCGTACTCATTGATTATCCGTTTTGAATCATCTTCGGAAACAAGTTTGGTTTTTGAAAATATTTGCGCTTCAAATTTCTTCCTAAGCTTGTTGCGATCATAGCTAAACTCAACAGGAACTTCTTTTGGGGTTTCAAACAGCATCTCCAGATTGTTCGAATAAACAGAAAGAGTCATAAATGCCCTAATCGCCTGTGCCGGAGTTGCATATACCGGTATTTCGGAATCGTTGAATATTCGTGCGCCTTCTTGCATCTTAGATCCACCCAGCCATGCGGCCATTATAAGTTTCGACGTGTTTTCGGCCAGTTTTTTTATTTGCAAAGCCGTTTCTGTGGGATCTGTCATTGCCTGTGGTGTAAGAATCAGCAAAACCGCATCTACTTTTTTATCTTCCAATACAATTCTAGTGGCGGTTGTGAACCTCTCCGGTTTTGCATCGCCAAGTACATCGACGGGGTTTCCGTGCGACCAAAAGTCGGGAAGCACATCGTTTAGCTTTTCAATAGTTGAATCGTCAAGCCTTACCAGTTTTCCGCCCAAGGAGATAAGAGTATCAGTTGCCATAACTCCAGGCCCGCCAGCATTTGTAACTATCGCAAGCCCCGATCCTTTAGGAACACGCTTTCTTCCAACAAGATCGGTGAAATCGAAAATATCACCAATATCATAAACCCTTGCCATACCTGCACGCCTGAACACGGCATCGTAAACGCTATCCTCGGAAGCGAGAGCCCCGGTATGTGAGGCTGCTACTGCTGCAGATTCTGGGAAGCGCCCGGATTTATAAACTATGATCGGTTTTTTTCGGGCAAAAGCCCTGGCGGCCGACATAAATGCCCTTGCATTTGCCAGGCTTTCCACATACAGAACTATTGATTTAGTGTTGGGGTCCTGGCCGAAATAATCTATTAAATCGCCAAAGCTGACGTCAACGGCATTACCGATACTTACAAAATACGAAAATCCTATTTTTGCTTCCTTGGCCCAGTCAAGGACCGATGCACAAAGCGCTCCCGACTGCGAGATAAATGCCACATGTCCTTTTTTTGGCATTTCATCGGCGAAGCTGGCATTGAGATTATGGCCCGGGACTAAGATACCCAAACAGTTTGGACCAATAACCCTCATAGAGGGGTATTTTTGAATTATACCTTTTAATTCGACCTCCAGTTTTTTACCCTCTTCTCCCGCTTCCTTAAATCCTGCCGACATAACAATAAGGCCGGCAATTCCGGCTTTGCCGCATTGATCTACGAGATCAGGGACTCTTTTAGCAGCAGTCATGATGATTGCCAGATCGGGGGTTTTTGGCAAACTTTCAACATCCGGATAACAAGGAATTCCCATAACTGCCTCCCGGCGAGGGTTTATAGGATACACAACACCCTGAAACCCGCCGCCTACGAGATTCTTAAGCGTAAAGCCGCCCACACTGTTGGGATCATTGGAAACACCAATCAAGGCAATCCGACGCGGCCTGAAAATACTATTGAGCTTTTTTATCGGCATAATATTTTGATCTTATGTTTTAAACTTAGTATTCCATTACTTTTATAATTAACAGTTGAATTTTATATTTTAAAATTAGAACTTTCAAGCTCTAAACTTTTAAACTTTTAAACCTTAAAACCTCTAATTTTAATACCCTTCAAACTCCCCCCCTTATTTATTTCCCAAAATTACTAATTAACCCAAACAAAAGAAGCAACTTTAGCCTAAGAACGCTATTTATTTTTAAAAGGTTTGGAACTTGTTCGCCAGATTAACCATTTAGGGCAATTCCTTGTTTTCCGATTTGATTATTGTTGACAATTATATGTTTGACGAAACAGCTTGTGAAAACAATCTATTTCGAATTATTGAGGAATTTAGCAATAAGAGTAAAACAATATTCATTTTACTTTTAATGTCATTTGTTCACAGTTCAGAATTAAATGCAAATGATGTTGAAACTACAGTAGATGACAAATTAAAGCAAATGGGCATCTCATGCAATCTGTCCATTGTGTTGGCAAATGAGTCAGTTAAAGAACATGGCAGAGGGATATTCACAAATTACCTTCGTGTAAAATCAGGCAATTCTTCTGTTTATTTCAAGTCAGGAGGAGATTTTCTCACAAAAGCTACGGATATTGAATTTCATTCGCTTGCAGAGTCCGACAAATTTAATGCTTCAGAAGCCGCCCTTTCAAATATTAGAATATTTATTGAAAAATTGGGCAGTCGTCCTGACAAAGACAAACGCCTTTTTGGCACGCTCAAAAATGGTTTGATTAAAACATAAGATTCATTACCCCCCCCCCTCAATACAAAAAACCAAACAGCCAAAGTGGCAGCACATTCATTGCCCCCAATTCAATATTATCTTTTACCACATAGGAATTTTTGATTCCGCTAATCTGTTTTTGCTTTTTGTTTTTGCCGCCAATTTCAAAAGTATAGGTGTTGTCAACAAAGAAATCAGATGCCTTACTATAATTAATACTATGCCCCACTGATAACTGGTTTAAAAAAAATGTTTCCCTGAGAGTTCCAATATTTGTATTTTCCGACAACAGAAGGAAGATCAGGTTAGTATTGTGAATATAAATTTTTTCGGGTTTTGCCATTAAACTAATTCCAACATTACTGCTTCGGAGTTCATATATTAACTGAGCCCTTTCTAGATAATCAAGAAAACGCATAAGTGTTGGTCGAGTTACGCTTACCCTTTCGCTTAATTTTGATATATTCGGTTTAAATGGGGCTGAACTGCTTATTGCAAACAATAGTTTTTTAATTTTTAAAACCATTGAGAAATCAAGTTTATGTACTGCTATAAGGTCATTTTCCAATACTTGGTTTAATGCAGCCAGTAATCTTTGAGGGTACTCTTCTAAACCTTCTACAAAAAACGGATATGCCCCAAGTTTTAAATATTTCCTGAACTCGAATAATGGGGTTATGTTTTCCATTATCTCCAGAGCGAAGCCAATATGATTTGTAAGTAAGTCATCAAATGCAATAACAGGTAGTTTAATACCCTTTTCAAGTTCAATGTATTCCCTTAACGAAAGTTCATTAAGCACATAAGAAACAGCCCTTCGACTTAAATCCGACTCCCCCTTGTATATTTCAAGTATTGATGAAGAAGTAAAAATAATTTTGAGCTTAATATGTTTATCATAAATCAATTTTAATTCACGCGACCAATTTGAGTATTTATGTATTTCATCAAGGAAAAGATGCTTTCCTCCATTTCTTACAAAATCATCGGCAAGGTTTATTAAACTATTGTCGTAAAAATATGTATGGTCAAGCGGAACGTACAATACAGTTTGATCTTTAGGTAATTCACTTTTAATGTATTGTAATAATAAAGTGGTTTTGCCAACTCCTCTTGACCCTTTAATGGCAATTAAGCGATTTTCCCAGTTAATTCTACCATAAAGATATCTTTTGAATTTTACGCTTACACTATTGACCCGTTGAAGTGATTCAGAAATAAGTTTATCCATTAGAATAATTATTTGTAAATGCAAATATACAAAATAACAGCAAAAGTGTAAATGGCTATATACAATAGTATCGATGATGTCATTAATTCTTTTGAAATATGAATCAAAAAAAGAAAGGGCGTTTGCAACTTCCCTTAAACTTGTGCTTAAAAGTTTAAGAATTACTGAAGTTTCGCGTTTATAAATAAACAGTTGACAACCTGCGACTTATTAAATATTGAAATGTGTTAACATAATGAATATCAATAGTATATAAATTCCATAATAAGTAATATCATACTTTGTGCTTACTTAGTGTCTTAGAGTCTTAGTGGCTAATTATCAACACCTTGCCACGAAGGCACTAAGGCACTAAGTTTCACTAAGCGATTTATATAATGTATAACCATCTGGTAACAAATATATTAAGGCCTAGTGTTGGTATGCGAAACTTCAGTTCTTTAATTCATCCAAATCGTTTGGGGGATATAAGTCGGGGTATTTTAAACCCTGGACTTTTTTATGTTGCATTAACAAGGATTTGTCAATATCCCCATTATAATAATCGTCTATGCCTAATGCAAGCGAAGCACCAAGGTCGCGCAGGTTCCAGGGGCTTGTCCACTTTGGCGAATAGCCGGCCCTTCCATAAGTCATCTCCATGGTTATTGCCATTACCTCATTACTGAAATTTGCCAACCACCAACTTTCAGGATAAGTTTTTGAGGCAAAACTGCTACCGCCTTCCTCGGTAACAGCTTCCAGCATTTCCACACCATAATACGAGGCTAAGCTAGCGATAAAAGTCAATTGCCTGTTCCAGAGCGAAGACTCCAGGCTGTCGTAGCCCAATGATTCCGGCCCGAAATGCGGGAAGAAAAAAGGACGCACATCAGGTTCCGAATTAGATGCATGAAGGTTTAAGGCCATGCTTATTGCCGGCCCGCCGTCAGTCATGAGATTTTTTGCGTAATCGTGAACTATATTAACCTCCTGTGCCGCGTCAGCAGTAAGGTCAATTGGGTTTTCAGGGTCGAAAAACCACATAACTTCAAGGTTTTCCGTTTGGGGCGTGGAGCGATAATTCCCGGTTATAACACCATCCACATTATGCATTGGGAAAATATAATATTCAGTAGTTTTTAATATTTGCTTTGCCCGCGGAGAACCCGAAAGCAGGTAATCGACCAAACCTTCGACGACAAATGATGCAGGAACCTCGCCGGGATGCGAGCGCGCATGTATGAACACCCTGTTTTTAAGCGAATCGGCAATAGCGGAATTGCTTATGTTCAATAAATACATCGCCTTGTTTTGTTGAGTGTAAGCCGGTATTTGAATCTCCAGAAACGGGCTTCCGCTTATGCCGTCCAGATATCATTCCAAACCACTATAAGTATAAGGGTAAAACCTTGCGGTCCAGACAGTTTGCCTTTCAAATCGCTTTTGCATAATTAATTCATCATTTTGGTTCTGACCCACTTCATCCTCCGAAAACCTGTATCAGGAACTGTTGTCGTAGGAACAAACAGGCAGATAATATAATGGTCAACCCCTGTTTTTAAGAACAAGTTTTGTAACGGAGTCCGTATTTACGTTTTCCATCCTGACACACCACCGGTTCCTCCATCTATCCGGGAGGTCAGGAGTGCCGTTGTCATCGGCAAGATAAAGCTCCCACCCGGTATTCGACAGTTTTATCGCCTCCCCTATGCCCCCCGACTCGAAGTCGCGGAAAACCCTTGTTACAAGTGGTGTTTCAGGCTTTTCCTTTTTGCTGCTTTCAAAATAAACCAACGCAAGAATAATAAGCAGGGATAAAGTATATTTATTTCTCAATTTTTATCGTATCACGTATTTAAACTATTGACTGTGCGCATAAAACTATATTGCTGCTAAAGCAATTTATTTTTATCCTTGCGAACCATAGCAAAAAGCCCTTCTCACAAAAGTGATCAGGGCTTAAATGCTTTTTATGAAAAGAACTATTTAACTCGGCTATCTATCGCCGATAGGCAGGACGGTTTTGCCCCAGCTTTCGTTGATTACTTCGGCCATGGCCAAATAGATTGCCGAAAGACCGCAGATTATACCTTCAAAGCCTGCGATTACCCCTATACTCGCAATGCCTGTCCAATCCTTTATGGCAAGAAGGAAGAACAATATCCACAGCGACAAGAACACAAACTGCAATGCGCGGTTTTTACCGAAAGTGGCAATCCACATGAAGAATGTAAAAACGCCCCACATGAACAGGTACCAGCCCATGAACCCGGCCGGCGGGCCTTCCAGCCAGCCCAGTTTAGGGAACACTATCAGTCCCACGAGCGAAATCCAGAACAAGCCATAGGAGGTAAAAGCAGTTGTGCCAAAAGTATTTGCTTTTTTAAACTCCATTGTTCCAGCGATTATTTGCGCTATTCCACCATAAAACACTCCCATGGCCAGGATCATCGAGCCCAGCGGGAAAAAGCCTGCATTATGAATGTTTAAGAGAACTGTCGTCATTCCGAACCCCATTAAACCCAAAGGGGCCGGATTAGCTAATTTATTTTCCATTACAATAAATTTTGATTTATATTAATTTGATTTACAATTGATTAACAATACTAACGCTTAACTTCGACTTTTGCGCCATCGATAATTTCCTCAACAACACCGGGGTCGAGCAGAGTAGAAGTATCGCCAAGGTTAGAGGCATCGCCTTCTCCAATTTTGCGAAGGATGCGACGCATGATCTTACCTGAGCGGGTTTTTGGCAAACCGCTGACAATCTGAATTTGATCAGGCTTGGCGATTGGCCCTATATACTTAGTTACGGTTGCACGTATCTCAGCCTCTATTGTTTCCAGTTCATTATCCGAAAGCGCATCACAAATCACGTAAGCATAAATTCCTGCACCTTTGATTGGGTGCGGATAACCGACAACGGCCGACTCGTTAACCTTTGGATGCTGGTTGATGGCATCTTCAACCTCGGCAGTTCCTATGCGGTGTCCTGATACGTTAATTACATCATCCACACGGCCAATAATTCTATAATAGCCCTCTTCGTCGCGCTTGGCGCCGTCACCGGTGAAGTATAGTCCCGGATAGTTAGCGAAATACGTTTGGTAGCATCTGTCGTGATCACCATAAGTTGTGCGGATCATGCCCGGCCATGGAAATTTTATGCATAGGATACCTTCGACGCTATTTCCTTTCAGCTCTTTACCTTCATGGTCAACTAAAATAGGTTGGATACCCGGTAACGGCAAGGTTGCGAGCGATGGTTTTGTTGGGGTGATACCCGCAAGAGGCGTAATCATAATGCCGCCGGTCTCGGTTTGCCACCAGGTGTCAACAATTGGGCAACGACCTTTCCCTACTAAATCGTGATACCAGCGCCATGCCTCCTCGTTTATTGGCTCCCCAACTGTTCCCAGCACTTTTAACGAGCTTAAGTCGTGTTTTGTAACATGCTCGTCGCCTTGGGCCACCAGGGCGCGAATGGCGGTTGGCGCAGTATAAAACTGGTTGATTTTGTATTTATCTACAATTTCCCAGAACCTGCCTGCATCGGGCCATGTTGGGACGCCCTCGAACATTACCGAGGTAGCTCCGGTCAGAAGAGGTCCGTAAACAATATATGAATGGCCTGTTACCCAACCTATATCGGCAGTACACCACCATATATCACCGTCGCTATACTGGAACACATTTTTAAACGTATATTCGGCATAAACCATATAACCGGCAATTGAATGAACAACACCTTTCGGTTTCCCGGTTGAACCGGAAGTATAAAGGACAAACAAAGGGTCTTCAGAATCCATTACCTCGGCAACATTCGCTATACCGACGTCTTTAACAACATCACTCCACCAAATATCCCTTCCTGGAATCATATTCACATCTTCACCGGTACGTCTCAAGACGATGGCGTTATCAACAGACGGACATTTTTCGAGTGCCTCGTCAACAATTTTTTTCAATGGAATGGTTTTGGTGCCGCGATAACCGCCATCGGAGGTGATTATGAGGTTACATGTTGCATCGTTGATCCTGTCGGCGAGTGCCGTGGCCGAAAAACCAGCGAAAACTATGGAGTGGATGGCACCTATGCGGGCGCAGGCCAACATGGCTATCGCAAGCTCGGGAACCATGGGCAAATAAATAGCGACCCTGTCGCCTTTCTTGATTCCCATATTCAACATAGCATTGGAAAACTGCTTTACCTTATCGAAAAGTTCCCCATAAGTAAGCCTTATTTCTTTTTCTTTAGGGTCGTTGGGCTCCCAGATAATGGCAACCTGATCTTTTCGCATATACATATTGCGCTCGAAGATGTTCTCGGTAATATTCAATTTGCCGTTTACGAACCAGTTTACGTCAGGAGCAGCGGGACCGTCAAAATTCCAATCCAGGACATTGTCCCATTTTTTTCGCCAGAAATGTGTTTCTGCTATGCCCTCCCAGAATTTCTCCGGGTCGGCAACACTTTCTTGATACTTCTGCAGATACTCTGCTAAACTATTAATCTTATTTGTCATAATGAAATATTTATATTTGAAAAATTATTAATTGTTGTGTTAAAAGAAATAATAGAATCCCATCAGGACTCTTAAGTTAGCAACTGTTTTAGAGCCTGTTACCTTATCATATTTATCGATATCGAAATCCCCGCGCCTAGCATAAGCCGCTGCGGTATATTCCAGTTCAGGGGCAATACGGAACTTGTTCATATTCCATATCAGGCGGCCGGAGACCCTATACACGAAATCGATGTCGGTGCCACGGGCATATTTAGAACCAACAATTTCGTTTGCGCTCCCAAGGTTCTTGGTATAACCGGCAAACAAGCCCCAGGCCAGTTTTTTGTTGTTAGTGTTAAAATCTATCCAGTACGAAGAGTTGCGGATGCTCGAATACTCAACAAAATTCTTTGATAGGTCGGTAACGCCTGTAACAGCATAGCCGCCAAGCATTATATAATTATATGCATCGCCACCATAAAACCCGTAGGCTTTTATTGTTATTGCCTTCGATTTAAACTTGGCATAAGCTATAACACTCATGCTAGTAGCTGTTTGAGAGGTTTTATAGAGGCTGTCGGTTTGCAGCCGGGGAACTAAGTTCTTATAATTCAGGCTTGCCCCTAACAGCAGGCTGTTTGTTTTCCCTGTGTTTTTAAATACATACTCCGCCCTGATATTCATTGCCGGAACGCTGGAGTTCCTTAAATACCTGGCACTTGCCCCATCAGGGCCCGTGCTTACGAAATCAAGCTGGCTAATCGCCGTGAGCATTACTTTAAAGCCACCAAAATTTTTCGTGAGCCTGATTTGCGGATTGCGGGAAAACGGCTGGAACGGAGACCCTGTATTAAACGATACAGTTCCCGGATAACAATTCACGGCAAAAAAAGGATGCCAGTATTGCCCCACCAAAAGGGAAGCCGTTTCCCATTTTAATTTAATAAACGCATGCCTGAGGCGAAATCCATTGATATCTGCGTTGTTCATCCCGAAAAACTCACCTTCCAAATAGGCCGATGTTTTAATCTTACCGATATCCGGACCGGTAATAAATCCCTTTAAGCGTGTTTGAATCGACAAAAGATTAAAGGATGATTTTGCGTTGATATCATTGCCTTCAATATCGGGCAACTCGTTTTTCGGGTAAAGAAGGAAGTGCCCTTCCCTTACATCGACGGTTTGGCGCGAATCGAAAAGCAAATCGCTTTTCACAAAACCGTGGAACTTAATCCCGAACTTGCTTCCGTCCTGACTATAAACAACAACCGGGACAAAAAACATTAAAAACAATAGTTTTTTATACATAATCACTAAAATTTATATTAATAAATAACCCCTGTTAATTAGTTAACAATAATACGAATTATTATCAATACTTTAGCATATTAACGCAATTGATTTTGTAATTTATCGGCAATCTAAATAAGATGTTTTACTGCATAGTTTTTGAAAAATCAATCAATTAATTTATTAATTTGCACGGCTCGCCTTTTTGCTTTCCAAATAATTATTTTAAGGCTTTTTATTTGTTTTCCCCTCATTTACCGCATAAACAAAAAAATCGCAACTTTGCAAGGGCAAAAGCCACAATAATATTGATGACCGGGATGAACGATAGCATAGGACATTTTATACAGCATTCATATTTTATCGATGAACTAAACCAGGCTCCGTTAAAAACAGATACTGTGGGGTTTTTTAGCGGCAGCCCGCAAATAAACATCCAATCGGTGAGCCATAATCCCGAGGCAAGCATCTTAGGCATTGCCCTTTTAGCCTTAATGCTCTTCATTTCGGCGGTTTGGTATTTTGCACCTGACCTTATCAGGGGGAATTTCACGGCCTTGGCCACTAATCCGTTAAAAAGAAATTGGGAATCGGGGGCCAATAAAGCCGGTATGTTAATAAACGCATTGTTATACCTGAATTTCATCATCGTAACCCCTGTCTTGATAATGCTTTTACTCAACAATTTAATCCCAGGCTATCTCAACATTGGCCTAAGCGGCAACACATTGTTTCTGTTGATATCCATTATAACGTCCTACATTTTATTTAGGCAGATATTTGTTGCGGCAACAGCGTGGTTGTTTGCGACAAAGGCAATGGGGAAAGCGCACAACAAGCTGCTCAATAGCCTGGAAAAAATGCTTGGCTTGGCCGTCTTGCCTCTTTTATTCGTTTTTATTTATACCGATTTATCATTTATAATCGGTTTCGGCGGCCTTTTAATGCTATTGTTTATTATTAGCAGATGGGTGTTTGCGATGGCTATCGGATCAAGGATTACAAAATTTTCGTGGTTTCATATTATTTTATACCTTTGCACGCTCGAATTTATACCATTTTTATTGGTTATAAAACTTTTGAAAAGTCAGGTTTTTCCGTTGTGAAACGGGATGAGGAATTTAAGTATTAAGAGAACAAAAGCAGGAAAAAGTGAAGGTAAAAAATATTTTAGTATCTCAGCCACAACCCGCCGACCTGGAGAAGTCGCCTTATGGCGAACTATGTCGCAACTATAAACTAGAAATAGATTTCCGTAAATTTATAACCATCGAAGGCGTTTCGGCTCAGGAATTCAGAAGGGCAAAGGGCAGCTTCAACGATCATACAGCAGTGATCTTGACCAGCAAGCATGCTGTAAACCACTTTTTCCGCATGGCCAAGGAGATGCGTTTTGAAGTCCCCGACTCGCTCAAGTATTTCTGCATTTCCGAATCAACAGCATATTATCTTCAAAAATATGTTCAATATAGAAAAAGGAAGATCTTTTATGGCAAGCAAACGTTTGCCCATCTCATGGACCTGATTAGCAAGAACCCCGACGAAAAGTATATTGTACCTTCCTCAGACGTAAACAACCTGAGCATGTTTAAAATGCTTGATTCTGGGAACATTGACTATACAAGAACTATTATTTACCGAACAGTTCCCAGCGATTTGAAAGATATCGACATCAATAAATACCAGATGCTGATATTCTTCAGCCCGGCAGGCGTCGAATCATTGAAGTTCAACTTCCCGGATTATGAACAAGGCGAACAGGTCATTGCTGCCTTCGGGCCCACCACAAAAAAAGCAATTGAAAAAGAAGGCTTGAAGCTAAACATCCCCGCACCAACAAAAACAGCACCCTCTATGACAATGGCGATAGACCAATACCTTGAAGTTGCAAATAAACAGAGACGCCGCAAGTCGAAATAAACGACTTTTGTTTTTTATTTATTCTGTGATAAAAATATTATCGCAGTGCAACAATATTGACGCAAGTTTGTTATGGAACAAAAAAGAACACTATGATGAAAGATGCCAGGCCCTACCCTAAAATAGAGGAGTTGTTAAACGTCATAACCCATGGCTTAGGGTTTCTCTTGAGCATTGCAGCACTCGCCTTATTAGTGGTTTATGCAAGCATTAAAGGAAACGCATGGCATATCGTAAGCTTTAGCATTTACGGCTTTAGCCTGGTCACACTATATCTTGCATCCACTTTGTTTCATATAGCGCGCAAACAAAAACTGCGCAACAAACTGAATATTTTTGACCACTCTGCAATTTATTTCCTGATCGCCGGAACATATACGCCATTCCTGTTGGTTACATTAAGAGGCCCATGGGGATGGAGCCTGCTCGGGCTCATCTGGGCCCTGGCCATCGGAGGTGTGGTTTTCAAGATTTTTAATACAGGCAAATACGATTTTTTGTCGGCAATCATTTATGTGTTGATGGGATGGTTGATAATTATTGCCATCAAACCAATGAACGAAGCCCTCCCTTTCGATGGTTTAATGTGGCTTCTCGGCGGTGGTATATCCTATTCCATTGGTGCGGTCTTCTACCTCCTGAACAAAATGCCATATAACCATGCCATCTTCCATATATGGGTCTTGCTTGGCAGCTTTGCACATTTTATTGCTGTTTTTAAGTATGTGCTGCCTTAATGAATCCCGTTCCCCCCAAAAAAACATGCATCCATAATCCCTTAAGGCTTATTTCAACCCAGTCTAAATAAGAAACAGGTCTGGGTTTCTAAATGTTTTATCCTTAGTTTTGACAAACAAACAATGGCTATTGTGTGACATTTATTGCTTAATTCATTGATTTCCGGCGCATTAATACTACTTCAAAAAATGTTCGGTCAAGTATATAGCGCTATATAATTAATGAAATCAACAATTAATACCGCTAGTCATGATGAAACTTCTTGCCATCGATGATCAAAACGACAACCTAATCAGTTTGAAGGCTGTTTTGAAGGGAAGCATGAAAAATGTTGATTTATTGACTGCTACCACAGGCGGGGAAGGCATAAAGCTTGCACATAAACATTTACCCGACACTATATTATTGGATATTATAATGCCCGGGATGGACGGTTATGAGGTTTGTAAAAAACTAAAGAAAGACAATAAAACAAAACATATCCCGATCATAATGCTCACGGCAATAAAATGCGACATGGAAACCCGCGTGAGGTGCCTGGAAATGGGTGCCGACGCATTTGTGGCGAAACCCATCGACCCCATCGAGCTTAGAGCCCAGATAAGGGTGATGCTCAGGATAAAAAGAGCCGAGGACAAACTCAGGAGCGACAAGAAAAAACTAAAGAAAAGCATTGAACAAAAATCTTCGCGCTTACTTGAAAGCGAACAGAAATATAAAACCCTCTACGATTTTGCCCCTTTGCCGTACCAATCCCTGAACGGCGAAGGAAACATCATTGATATCAACCCCGAGTGGCTGAACATGCTTGGGTACGACCGCAATGAAGTTGTCGGAAAGTGGATAGGGGATTTCCTTCACCAGGATGACAGAAAAACTTTTACGAAAAACTTCCCGGTCCTTAAAAAGATAGGGCTTGTACATAATATCCCCTTTAAGCTAAAGCATAAAAACGGGCTTTTTATCGATATTGCGCTGGAAGGGCGAGCGGCTTATACCGACGATGGGGCTTTTAAGCAAACATATTGCGTTTTTCAAAACGTAACCAAGAGAAAACGCTCCGAGGATCTGCGCAAAGCACATCTGAATCTTATCAAATACTCCTTAAATCATACCATTGAGGATCTCACCGGCAAATTTCTTGATATGGTGGAAGAGCTGACTTCAAGCAATGTCAGTTTTTTTCATTTCGTTGAAGACGGCAAGCTTAATGCGCTGCCTGGGGATATGACAGGACAATCAGCTGATAATAAGGACATAACAGACTTGAAAAACCGCAACTACCCTTTCTCTATGGGCAGTGCCCTGACCGACTGCATAAATAAACGGGAAACCATAATCAACAACGAATATGAAAACACAAGATTAAAAAAGGAATCCTCCAAAGAACGGGCACCGATAACCAGGGAGTTGTTGATCCCCATTTTCAGGGGAGACGAGATAAAGTGTGTTGTCGGGCTTGGAAACAAAGAGATATCCTACGACGACGCCGACATTGAAATCGTTAAGCACCTGGCACAAGCGAGCCTGGAACTGATTTTAAGAAAGCAATCGGAAAAAAAGCTAAAGGATAACGAGAGACTTTTGCGCAAAATAGCCGAAAACTACCCCAATTCATTCCTCTCGATAATAAACGAAGACTTCAGTATCGGCTTCTCCGCCGGACAGGAATTCAGCAAGCAAAAACTCGATCCCGATGATTTTGTCGGTTTAAGCCTGGAGCAGGTTTTTGACGATAAGGCAGCTATAGTGAAACAATATTACAAGAGGACCTTCATGGGCGAGGAACAATCGTTCGAGCTGTTTATAAACAACCAATTCCAACTTTACAAAACCGTGCCTCTAACGGATGACAAAGGAGAAATCCATCAAATCTTGTCCGTTGTGGAGAACATAACACAAAGAAGATTAACGGAATTGGCCTTGGAGAAAAGCGAACATCAATACAAAACACTATCCGAGAACGCGGGCGACGGAATAATAATCATCGACAAAACAGGGAACATTATAGTTGCCAACGAATCATTCGCTAAAATGCACGGGCATACTATGGACGAGATCAGGAACCTCAATATCAACGAACTGGATGCACCACAAACAAAATCAAAAGTTCCCGGGCGGTTAAAAAAGATTTTATTGGGTGAAACACAGAGGTTCGAGATAGAACATTATCATAAAAACGGGCAGATAATAACAATGGACGTTATCGCTTGCCCCATACAAATAGAGGGCAGCACAAACATCGTTGCTTTCCACCGGGACGTTACCTTACAAAAAAAAACAGAGAACAAGCTAAGGCTGGCATTGGAGAAAGTTACCGAATCGGATCGCTTGAAAACCGCTTTCCTCCACAACGTGAGTCACGAGATAAAGACTCCTATGAGTGGGATAATGGGATTCGCAAGCCTGCTTAAAAGGCCTGACCTCTCATGGGAAAAACAAGAGTCGTACCTCAACGTGATATTAAAAAGCGGCAACCGTATGCTAAACACGCTGAACGCTATCGTTGACATATCCATGCTGGAAACAAAACAGGCAAAAAACGAGATATCAAAATTCGACGTCAATTCCGAACTGTTAGAGCTAAAGGTCTTTTTCGAAAAGGAAGCGAACAACAAGGGTATTGATTTGTTCATCGACGAACATCCCGGCGGTGATGTTTTTCTGGAAACCGACCGTCAAAAATTTTATGCGATCCTCAGCAACCTGATAAAAAATGCCATCAAATACTCAAATAAGGGCCAAATAAATATTGGATATGTCCTAAAGGACGAATGCTTGGAATTTTATGTGAAAGACCAGGGCATAGGAATACCAAGGGATCGACAAAAGGCTATCTTCGAGAGGTTTGTGCAGGCCGATATAGAAGACCGCGGCGTTTATGAAGGCTCCGGCCTGGGCCTGTCGATCGCATCAGGGTATATAGAACTGCTGGGCGGCAAAATCTGGCTTGAATCAGAAGTTGGAAAAGGCTCGGTATTTTATTTCACCATAGCCCGCAATCTTGATCCCATTGAAGGAAAAAAACAAATCAACACTCAAGAAAAACCGCTCAAAGCCGACAAGAAGCTCAAGATACTGATTGTTGAGGACGAAGAAGTCTCGGACATGTACATCACCATTGTACTCAACGAACTGGATTTCGACATACTACATGCAAAAAACGGGAAGCAAGCTGTTTACCTCATGGCCTCAAATCCGGAAACCGATATAATACTGATGGATATAAAAATGCCGGTAATGGACGGCTATGAAGCCGTAAAAGAAATAAGGAAGTTCAACAAAGATGTTATAATTATTGCCCAGACCGCTTATGCGCTAGTGGGCGACCGCGAAAAAGCCTTGGAGGCAGGCTGCAACGACTATATTGCCAAACCTATTGACAAAGACATGTTTATAGCGATGATAGAAAGGCTGGCTGACGGATAAAAGTTTATGGCTAAAGACTTTGGAATACCGAGGCGACGAACTTTTTGCACATCAATTTTCGTGATGAATTTGCATCAAAGGAATGCTAAGCGTAGAATGTACATAATGAATACTTTAAACCACATACTAAAACTACTTGCGGAAAAACGCGGATTCGATTTTTCCGGATATCGCCGGCCTATGCTCGAGCGAAGGACTCAAAAGAGAATGTTTAAAACAAATTGCGGAAAGCCCGCTGAGTATCTCGAATATTTACAAAACAATACAGAGGAACTGGACGAATTAATCGACGCTTTCACAATAAACGTCAGCAACTTCTTCAGGAACCCGCTTGTATTTGAATACCTGGAAAGGATCGTGCTCCACACTATTATTAATTCCATCACATTAAAAAAAGACGAGCTCTTAAGAATCTGGTCAGCCGGCTGTTCCCGCGGCGAGGAAGCTTATTCAATCGCGATGGCCGTAAACGAATTCCTTAAAAAAGAGAAAACAGCCCTAGATACCATAATTTTCGCGACCGACATCGACAAGAAAGCGCTGTCAAAGGGAAGATCCGGAGTCTATGACAAACAAAGCCTTTACAATCTTAAGCTTGGAATGGCCGAATCATACTTCAAGGAGGAATCAGGTAAATACATAATTGACGACGAGCTTAAAAAAACCGTTAAGTTTTCATTTTTCAATTTGCTCGACATCAACCACATCTTCCCTCCAGAGAGCATTTACGGAAGCTTCGACATGGTCTTCTGCCGAAACGTCTTAATTTATTTTGAAAGGGAAAGCCAGGGGGTCATTTTCGACAAGTTATATAAATCACTGAAAATAAATGGATTCCTGATACTAGGCGAAGCAGAGCTGCCGCCCACCGAACTAAAAGGCAAATTCAGGAGAGAAAGCAAATGTTGCAAAATATATAAAAAGATCGCTTAATAAAAGTCAAGGAAGATGGAATCAAAATATTACAGCAACAAGTTTAAGGAGCTGACATCACAGCTAACAAAGGACATATTGTCTTATGCCGGGGACCCTGCCAAGGCCATCCCAAAAACGCTCAAGGACATCAAGGATATCACCAAGGCCGGGATCGTCGCGCTTTATAGGTGCAACGAAAACTTCTCCGGCACTAAGCATGTTGGCCATACCTTGATAGCCCAAGTACCGGAGAAGGACAGCGAACTGCTCGATAAGGAGTTGTTTGATTATCTGGCCCAAACGATACATTCGCACAAAACAGTTGTTAGCGTTGCTGAAGATAAGGGCTCAGAGGTTCAGGAAAGGCTCTCCAAAATAGGTTTGCGAAACTCGCTACTGCTTCCTATGCAAATCGAGAACACTATAATAGGTGGTTTTATTATCCTGGGCCTGCCGTCAACTGACAAGCTAGGCCAAATTATAGAAGGCCTTCAGACCCTGAGCGGCATGTTTGCCTTAACATTCAGGTACTCAATGTTATATACTGAAACAAAAAAGCAAGTGAATAAAAAAGCACAGGAAAAAATAGAGCGGTTCAGCCGTATAATCGAGGATTCCCTGAACGAAATTTATCTCTTCGATGCCGGAAACCTAAGGTTTATACAAGTTAACAATTCTGCGCTGACGAACCTAGGCTTCTCAATGGAAGAGCTTAAAACGATGACCCCCTTAAACATAAAGCCGGAAATTACACCAGAATCGTTTGCGCAATTAGCAAAACCTCTGCTCAAAGGAAAAGAAAACGAAATCGTTTTCGAAACCGTTCATCAGCGGAAGGACAAGTCGCTTTACGACGTGGAGGTTCATCTGCAGCTTCTGAGATTTGAGATGGGGACTCCTATGTTTGCGGCCATAATACTTGATGTCACCAAACGCAAACAAACCGAAAAGGAGTTAAAGAGATACCGGGAAAAACTTGAGCAATTAGTAAAAGAAAGAACCAAGGAACTAGAATTAAAAAACGAGGAACTCAATAACGCAATGAAGGTATTTGTGGGCAGGGAACTGAAGATTAAGGAGCTGCAAAATAAATTAAATGCCTTGGACAAATAATGCGAAGTCGTTCACGACGGTATAGATTAAGATTTGAAATAAAAACATAAATAATATGAAAATAGTAAATAAACTAACCTTAGGGTTCTCGACAGTAGTACTGCTGACCATTGTCAGCGGGATTATTTCCTTGTACAATGTTAAGCGGATCGGGAAATTGAGCGAGGATATGTATATGCATCCCCTGGCTGTAAGCAAGGCGGTAAGGGACATAAGAACCAACATCATGGCCATTCACAGATCCATGAAGGATGTTGCATTGGCAAACAGTCCGGAAGAAATCAGGGTGGCACAAAACAAAGTAGAAGAAAACCAAAGGCAGGTTTTTAAATCGTTCGACATAGTTTTCGACCGTTTCCTTGGCGACAAAAACGATGTCACGAAAGCCTATAACGCTTTTGTTGACTGGAAGCCCATACGCGACGAAGTAATCCAGCTCAGCATCATGGGCAAAACCGACGAAGCAGTGGCAATTACCAAAGGCAAAGGCGCAAGGCATGTTGAGCTAATGACCCAAAAGATCCACGCAATGTTGGAATTCGCAAACAAAAAAGGCGACAGTTATTATAAGGAGGCAGCCTTAATCACAAATTCCACAATAAGAAACACAATTATTATCTTAGTAGTCATCCTGATTATCAGCATAATAGCGGCAAGCATGATCACCATTAGCATTACGCGCCCCTTAAGGGAGATGCTCAGAGTATCCGAACAAATGCTAGGAGGCAACTTAACCGTCCGGAATACAAGGATATCCAAGGATGAGACCGGATCCCTGGCCAAAACGATAAACACCCTTGCCGACACCATCAAAAGCCGTATCACTATTCAGGAAGGTGTCGCGGAAGTCTCCGGGACCATGATCGGCAAATCCTCGATAAAAGAATTCTCTATATCGTTGCTTAAACATCTCTTAAAGCTAAGCAGGGCAAATATGGCCGCGTTTTATACCTTAAACGAAGTTTCCAAACAATACGAGCATCTTGCTTCCATAGGTGCAAAAAAAGAACTGCTAAAGCCATTTAACTCCGAAAACCCGCAAGGCGAGTTCGGAAACGCCATATCGGCAAAGAAGATCTTTCACCTGAAAGACATACCCGCGGATACCGCATTTAGCTTCGTTACCGTTGCCGGGGAAGCCGTTCCAAAGGAGATAGTCACTGTTCCGATAATAGTTGACAACAGCGTGATCGCTATAATCTCGCTGGTAAGCATAAAGAAGCTCAGCGATGAATACCTTGAAATAATCGAAAAATCATGGGACAGCATAAACACCTCGTATTCAAACCTTATTGCCAGTGAACGGACCGCGGCTCTTGCAGAGTACCTTTCAAGGACCAACCAACAACTGGAATCCCAATCGGAAGAGATGCAAGAGCAGGCAGAGGAATTGCAGGAACAAACGGAAGAACTGCTGCACACCTCAAAGGAACTTCAGGATAGAAACCTCGAGCTTGAAGCACAAAAATCACAAATCGAAGCTGCCAATAAGCTCAAGAGCGAATTCCTGTCGAACATGAGCCACGAGCTGAGGACACCCTTAAACTCCATACTGACCCTCTCCCGGATATTGATGGCCCAAACAAAAAACAAGCTTGGCAATGATGAATATGAATATCTCGAAATAGTGAACAGGAACGGCAATAACCTGCTGCGCCTTATCAACGACATATTGGACCTCTCGAAGATCGAGGCCGGTAAAATGGATATTGTCCCAATGGCAACTTCCATTGGCCAATCACTCACCATCGTCAAAGAAAACCTGCAATCGCTCGCATCCAACAAGAACATCAGCCTCAACCTGGACATTGACAAAAACCTGCCGGCTATCGAGTCGGACCAGATAAAAATCAATCAGATCTTAACGAATATAATTGGAAACGCTATAAAATTCACAGAAAAGGGAAGCGTTGACATCTCGGCAACATACGATGCTGACCATGTGCACATTAAGGTTAAAGACACGGGCATAGGCATAGCCGAGGATATCCTTCCCGGTATTTTTGACGAGTTCAGGCAGGCCGACGGCAGCTCGAGCCGCAAATATGAAGGCACAGGCTTAGGGCTGGCCATTGCCAATAAGCTATGCCAGGTACTCGGAGGCAAGATAGATGTCGTCAGCAAGCCGGGAAAAGGCAGTACGTTTACGGTTTCATTGCCCATTAATTGGAAAGGCAACAATGGCGATTTCGCTGATGCCGAAACCGCTGGGGCAAAACCGGAAGATTCGAATAAAGGGGCCGACAATAAGGGTTTATCGCACAAAAGCCGCAAAAAACGCATTCTTATCGTTGACGACAATACTGATATAATAATTCAGATGAAAGCCATTATCAGGAAACTGGAGTATGATATCGAGGTGGCTTTCAACGGGCAACAAGCACTCGAGTCAGTAAAAAAATTCGTTCCTGACGGGATTATCCTCGACCTGATGATGCCCGGGATAGATGGGTTTGAGCTGCTGGAAAAACTTAGGGCTCATAAATCAACGAAACTTGTCCCTGTTCTTGTTTTGACAGCCAAAGACCTCAGCAACAAGGACCTGGCAAGGTTGACCTCCAACAACATCTTTCAGTTGGTACAAAAAGGAGATATCAAGATTGAAGAATTGCAAAATAAAATAACCAGTATGCTTGAAGGCCCCCCGAAACATAAACAAACCTGCACCCGGGTTTTAATTATCGAGGACAACCCCGACAACATGACCACCATAAAGGCAACTTTATCCGATAGGTTTAAAATAACCGAAGCATACAGCGGCGAAGAAGGCCTTGAAATAATCCATGACAAACATCCGGACATTGTTTTGCTCGACATGTCGTTGCCGGGTATGTCAGGGGAAGAAGTAACCGGAATAATAAAACATGACAAAGACCTTTTGCATATCCCCATAATTGCCGTTACGGCACAGGCTATGATCGGCGACAAGGAAAGGTTTTTGTCTATCGGCTGCAACGGATATGTCTCAAAACCAATAGATAAGGACAAATTGATCAATGAAATTGACAGACTTGTTTAATATACTCACAATTTTGATATATTTACAATCACGTTTATAAATTATACATACTCACAACAATAACACCATGGCTAAAATATTGGCAATCGACGATCAAAGGGACAACCTCATTAGCATAAAAGGTTTTGTAAACACTTATCTGCCGGACAGCAAGCTCCTTCTTGCCGCTTCGGGCAGGGAAGGGATCTCCATTGCAACCAAAGAACAACCCGATACAATTTTGCTCGACATATTAATGCCCGGCATGGACGGCTTTGAAGTGTGCAAAACCCTAAAAGAGAACGAAAAGACCAAATACATCCCAATTATTATGCTTTCGGCCCTTGGAAACGAAACAGCAAACAGGGTAAGAAGCATGGATCTTGGCGCCGATGCCGTCCTTGGCAAACCTTTTAAGCCACTGGAATTAAAAGCAACCATAAAAGTCATGCTCCGCATCAAAGAAGCTGAGGATAGTATAAGGAAAGATAAAGCAAGCCTGGAAGAAACAGTTTCGGAACAAACGATTAAAATCAGGGAAGAAGAGCAGAAATACCGTTCTATGTTCGAGAACATGCTAAACGGCTTTGCTTACCACGAAATTGTTTGCGACGACAAGGGCAAGCCGATAGATTATATATTCAGGGAAGTAAATAGAAGTTTTGAGAAGCTAACCGGATTAAAAAGAGAAAACCTCATCGGGAAAAGAGTTACCGAGGCGCTCCCGGGAATAGAGAACGACCCGGCAAACTGGATTGATGTTTATGGCAAAGTTGCCCTCACGGGAAAAGATATTCGATTCGACAATTATTCCGTACAGCTTAAAAAATGGTATCATGTTTATGCCTACCGGCCGCGAAAAGGCTTCTTTGTAGCAATTTTTGATGATATCACCGACAGGAAAGAAATAGAACAGGTGCTTAAAAACAGCGAGGAGCAGAGCAAGGCCATTACACGGACCGCAAATGATGCGATTATTACCATAAACCAGCAAGGCCTTGTCACCTCATGGAATGATGCTGCGGAAAGGATATTCGGCTATCGCCACAAAGAAATGATAAACAATGATTTATCTGCGTTAATACCTGACAGATACTTTAAAGGGCATAATCTGGGGATAAAACGGCTCAAAGATGGCGGCAAAGCAAGCTTATTGGGGAATACCATTGAGATAACAGCCATAAGAAACAATGGGTCTGAATTCCCCATCGAGCTATCCTTGTCCACCTGGGAAATCGATGAAAACAAATTCTATACTGCCATAATCAGGGATATAAGCAAGCGCAAGGAATCGGAAAAAGAGCTTATTAAACTTTCAACGGCAGTTGAACAAAGTGCCAACTCAATTGTTATCACTGACGAATACGGGACTATTGAATATGTAAACCCCATATTTCTGGAACTGACGCAATATTCCAAAGAAGAAACTATTGGCGAAAACCCAAGAATCTTGAAAAGCGGAGCTCATCCGAAAGAATTTTATAAAGACTTCTGGAACACAATATCTGCCGGCAAAGTTTGGAGGGGCGAGTTCCGCAACAGAAAGAAAAACGGTGAGCTTTTTTGGGAAAATGCCACAGTAGCATCTATTGTCGATTTAGAAGGAAATATTGTAAACTACATAAAAGTTGCTGAGGATATTACCGAAAAGAAGAAGACTGAATATATGCAAAAAGCATTGTTCAATATCGCAAATGCCTTAATCAGGACCGACAACCTTGAATCCTTGATCAGGTTCATACACAAGGAACTAAGCACCATAATAGATGCGACCAACTTCTATATTGCCCTTTACGACGAAAAAACAGACACTTTCTCTTTGCCCTTCATGGCAGATGAGAACGATGACATACATTCTTTCCCCGCCGGAAAGACACTGACCGCCTTCGTTTTAAGAAGCAGAAAATCACTTTTGGGCACATCCGGCTATCAAAAGAAGCTTGCCAAAGAAGGCAAGATAGAGTTTAAAGGCTCCCCCTCGAAAGTATGGCTCGGGGTCCCCCTGGAAAACGAAGGTGTTATAAACGGGGTTCTTGCCGTACAAAGCTATACTGACGAAGCTGCGTATAGTGAAATGGACATGGAACTTCTGGAATTCGTGTCGCATCAGATCAGCATAGCCATTAACAGGAAAAAGATATTCGAGGAACTAACAATGGCCCTTAAAAAGGCCAAAGAGTCAGATAGGCTAAAGTCGGCGTTCCTGCAAAACATAAGCCACGAGGTAAGGACGCCCATGAACGGGATACTGGGGTTTACAAGCTTGCTGAAAGAAGTAGAGCTGTCAAAGGAGGAACGACAGGAATATATCGACATTATAACCCTTAGCGGCACCCGCATGTTAAATACATTAAAAGACATAGTTGATATCTCGATGCTGGAGACCGGGCAGGTAAACATAGAGGCTTCCACCTTTGCAATTAATGACGAGTTCAACAAGATTTATAAATTGATGAAGGATGATGCCGCTGCCAAAGGCCTGAACCTAAGATTGCACAAATTAAAAGGCGATATAAAAATTTATACCGACCAAGAAAAGCTGCACAGCATACTTAGGAACATCATCGACAATGCGATAAAATACAGCAACAAGGGAAATATCGACTTCGGTTGCACCATTAACGAAACCCATGCCGAATTCTATGTTACCGACCAGGGCAAAGGGATACCCATTGATAGGCAGTTAGCCATATTCGAGCCTTTTGTGCAAGCAGACACCAAAGAAGTAAAAGCACATGAGGGCTCGGGGCTTGGTCTTTCCATAGCAAAAGCCTATGTGGACATGCTCGATGGCCATATACGTTTGAGCTCAAAAGAAAACATCGGCACACAAGTTTATTTCACTATTCCCATCGAAGCGAACAAACAAGGAAAAAGGGGCGAATACCTGGGCATGGGCCCAACACCCAAACAATTCACGAAAAAACTGAAAGTACTTATAGCGGAAGACGATCCCGTCTCGTTCGATTTTTTGTCCGTTGTTCTCGAAGACATAAGCAAGGAGATATTATGGGCAAAAGACGGAAAAGAGGCAGTAAAGCTGGCTCGTGAAAACAAGGATACAGACCTGATACTCATGGATATAAAAATGCCGCTGATGGACGGCCTCGAGGCCACGAGAGCTATCCGCAAATTCAACGGCGCGATAAGGATTGTTGCCCAAACGGCCTTTGCGCTTTCAGGCTACAACAAAAAAGCATTGAGCGCGGGCTGCGACGCATATATCACTAAACCAACCAGTAAATCAAAACTCCTGGAGACTATCAACAAGATGTTTCAATGAGGCATGGTCCCCGGTTTACGACAAACACGGACTCTGAACTTATTTTATAAAGGATGACAATAATTTTAGCAATAGACGACCAAAGGGACAACTTACTTAGCATTAAGGCTGTAATGAAAATGTATATGCCTGATTGTGAGATAATCACTGCTTTATCGGCAAAGGAAGGAATTCAACTGGCGAGGGAGAAGCAGCCCGATACTATCTTGCTGGATATTATTATGCCCGGAATGGATGGTTTTGAGGTTTGCCGGGTTCTTAAGGCTGACGACAGGACTTCGAACATCCCGATCATCATGCTTACGGCCATTAAAACTGATAGCGCAAGCCGCGTGAAGGCTTTGGAAACAGGCGCCGATGCCTTTATGGCAAAACCCATTGATACTGTTGAGCTTAAAGCACAAGTCAAGGTGATGCTAAGAATAAAAAAAGCCGAGGACAAATTAAGGGGGGAAAAGGAGCTGTTGGAGAAAGAAGTAAGCTCAAGAACAAATGAGCTTATTAAAAGCGAACAAAATTATAAGGGTCTTATAGATTTATTACCTCAAATAATATATGAGCACAACCTTGAGGGCCGCCTTACTTTTACCAATAATTATTGTTCAAAACTTTTAGGCTATTCACATGAGGAGCTTAGCGATTTCATGGTTGAACGCGCGTTTATTCCCGAAGACAGGGAAATACTAAAAATGAATATTAAGAAACTGATAAATGGCGAGCCGCCCACGGATCACCACTTTATGCTGCAGAAAAAGGATGGCAGCCGGATTCCCGTGCTGATATATTCCAGCGTCATCCACAGAAACAAAAAAGCAGATGGTATAAGAGGCGTTATTGTTGACATAAGCCGGCAAAAAACAATAGAAAAAAACCTAAAGGAAAGTGAGGAAAGATTCAAGTCCCTATATAACAACTCAACTGTCGGACTATATCGAACAACCCCTGAAGGGGAAATTATAATGGCGAACCCTGCCCTTGTCGAGATGCTTGGTTTCAGTTCCTTTGAAGAACTAAAAAAACGAAATTTAAATACAGAGGGGTTTGACAAAACGCACAGTCGTCGGGAATTTATCGAAAGTATCGAGAAAACAGGCAAGGTCAGCGGTTTAAAGTCATCGTGGTTAAACAAAAAGGGAGTTGAGGTTTTTATTGAAGAAAGCGCTGTTGCCATACGCGATAGCGAAAACAAGACAATTTGCTATGATGGAACGGTAGAAAATATAAGCAAGCAAACACTAACGGAAAAAGAGCTTAAGGAAAGCGTGCTCAATTTCAAGCTCATTTTCGAGAACTCTCCCATCGGCATCTATCTTGCTACCGTTGACGGGGAAATCATCGATGCCAATAAGTCGTTGCTCAGCATTCTTGGCTCGCCATCCATCGAAGCCACAAAATCGATTAATGTGCTTAAATTCCCATCTCTTGTCAACAATGGATATAGCAAAAAGTTCGAGCATTGCTCTAAAAAGGGAATTATTATTGAGTTCGAGATGGAATACGAATCTAATTGGGGCAAGAAAACAAACTTGCACAGTTTCTTGGTACCATTGAAAAACGAAGAAGGCGAAGTTTCAAAAGTTTATACCTTAATCGAGGATATCACTACCCGCAAAAGAACCGAGAACAAGCTTAGGGAAAGCGAGACAAGGTTTGCCATGTTTATGGACAATATCCCGGCGGGGATCTTTATTAAAGATTCCGACGGGAAGTTTTTGTTCTCCAATAAATACAACAAGGATGTTCACGGCCTGGATAACTGGGAAGACAAGACGGCTTATGACTTCTTCCCAAAGGAATTAGCAGATAAGTTTGCCGGCGACAGCAAGAAAGTTCTTGATGGCGAGGACATGATAGTAATAGATTATGTTACCGACAAAAACAATAATACCATTATTTACAAAAACCATGAGTTCTCGATCAAAAAACCGACGGCACTAAATTAATAGGCGGCATCTCGCTCGACATAACAAAAGAGAAACTTTCCGAGATCGAGCTGAAGAAAAGCGAGGAACGCTTCGACCTGGCCATGAAAGCCTCCAACGACGGCCTCTATGACTGGGATCTGATAACCAACGAAGTTTATTATTCGGAAAGATGGAAAAGCATTTTGGGCTATACCGACGATGAGCTGCCCAACGAGTTTGCAACCTGGGACTCCCTTTGCCATCAAGGAGAAAAGAACAAATCGCTGCAGAAGCTCGAAAAGGCCATAGCCGGGAACATTACGCATTACAATGCTGAATTCCGCATGAGGCATAAACTGGGACATTGGGTAAACATACTTTCGAGGGCGCAGATTATTTATGATGAGCAGGGAAAGGCCATTAGGGTGGTAGGCACCCACTCCGATCTTACAGAGCAAAAAAAAGCAGAGCAGGACCTAAAGGACGCATTGGCAAAAGCAGAGGAAAGCGACAGGCTCAAATCGGCATTCCTGGCAAATATGAGCCATGAGATTAGAACTCCCATGAACGGGATACTGGGATTTTCGCAGCTACTGAAATCCCCTAAGTTAAGTGGCGAGCAACTTATTAATTATGTCCAAATAATCGAAAAAAGCGGTCATCGCATGCTCAACATAATCAACAACTTAATCGACATTTCCAAAATCGAGGCCGGTCAGGTGGAAATAAATATGGACGAATGCGATATAGATAAGCAAATGGAGTTCATCTACTCCTTCTTCAAGGCCGAGGCCAACAAAAAAGGAATAAAGCTGATAATGAGCACCTGTCAGCATGGCAAAAACCCAATAGTTAAAACAGATAGGGAGAAACTTTATGCTATACTCACCAACCTGGTTAAGAACGCCATAAAATACTGCCATGAGGGAAGTATCGAATTCGGTTATCATTTACCCCCGAGCAAGCACAATGCACAAAAAAAAGAAAAAGACGGTTCCGACATTCAATTTTTTGTAAAAGATACGGGGATAGGGATACCGACGGACAGGCAGGAGGCAATTTTCGACCGTTTTGTGCAGGCCGACATCGAAGACTCCAATGTTTATGAAGGCGCAGGGCTGGGATTGGCAATTACCAAGGCCTATGTTGAAATGCTAGGCGGGCAAATAGGGCTTGAATCAGAAGAAGGCACAGGGTCGATGTTTTATTTTACCTTGCCATATACTATTCCTGAAAACGCGGATGTTGGCAGCATGAACGAAACTGCCGAGCCAAAGGAAAAACATGAGGCTGCACGAAAAATAAAAGTGCTTATCGCCGAAGACGAAGAATTTGCCGATCTTTATATCACAATATTGCTCAAAAAGCTCAATGCCGAGATATTACATGCCGCAAACGGTAAAGCGGCCGTGGAAACCATGAAACAAAACCCTGATATCGATTTATTGTTAATGGACATAAAAATGCCTGTGATGAACGGATATGAAGCCACAGAAAAAATAAGGGAGTTTAACGATGAGGTAATTATTATCGCACAAACCGCCTATGCCCTTGAAGGCGACAAAGAAAAAGCCCTCACATCAGGATGTACCGATTATATTTCCAAGCCTATCGACGAAAAAGAATTAATGGATATGATCGCAAGCCATTTGTCATGAGCATGAGGGCGAAAACTTCTTTTAGCCAAACATGCCGCACGAGACCTGCCAAGATATTTGGGTTTTTCTGGTATTTTTGAAAAATGAAACATTCATGTTTAATTTTAAACACACAGGAAAATGATTATTATGCAAAAATACATCCATCGGATTAAGCGGGTTTAACGGATGTTTTTCGCTTGCGAAAAACTAAAATCCGCTTAATCCGCTTAATCCGATGATAAACACAATATGCTAGATGACAATTAATT
>JAJRQZ010000047.1 GCA_024279935.1 Bacteroidota bacterium | reverse complement strand
GTATTCTATACAATCTTCGTCAGTTTTGAAGCGTTCAGCAAACTCTATGAGGTTTCTTCCTTTAAATAAATCCATAAGACTACCATATTTATTGACCTCAAAGATAATAAAATATATGTATTTAACTACTGACCTCTAAATATTTATATGCAATCAGCCCTGATGACGGAAGTGTTTTTTGGAGGACTCAAATGAACTATTCTGGATCTGCGACAAACAATATCATATGTACCGACAATGGGGATCTAGTATGCAGCATAGCAGATTCATTAGGGCTATTAAATTCGGCTACAGGCGAATATTTATGGAAAGTTCAAGCACAAGCTAATTATAAAAACAAAGTCATAACTCCTGACGGATTAATTGAATTGTTCGATCAATGGACAGGAGCTCACTTTTATAATATATCAAATGGCATTGAAAAATATGTTTTAAACTTATATGACCCCCTGCTTGTTGATGATGACGGAAATTTTTACAAAGTTTCCTCAACACAAATTTCTGTTTTCAACAATTCGGAAGAAGAACTTTACTCTACACCTTTTGCTGGTGCAAATGCTAACACCTTAACGTTGTCGAACGAATCTGTTTTTTATTTTGTCTCGGGAGATAAAGTATATGCTATTCAAGGAGTTGCCCCTTTGGCAAAAAATGGTTGGCCTTGCGCTTCACATGATAACAGGAATACATTTAATTATAGCAAACATTAAAAATAACACATATGAAACGATTTTTACTTTTAATAGAAATTCTCAGTATTAGCATACTGGGCCGGACTCAGGTTTTTCAATGGGCAAATACATTTAATAGTGGTGGTGCGACATCTGTTTACCAAACACTTGTGAATGATAATGGTGATATTTATGTTGCCGGGCATTTTAGCGGTGCCACAGACTTTGACCCGGGAGACGGCACTTTAATCCTGAACTCGTATGGCAACACGGATGCTTATGTTGCAAAACTCGATGCCAATGGCGACATTTTATGGGCTAAGCAGTTTGGAGGCGCTGAGGCCGATTACATAAGGGGTATGGATATTGATCCTGCCGGAAACATTTATTGTACCGGTTCATTTTCCGGAATTGCCGATTTTGATCCGGGCAACCAAGGCGTTTATTATACAAGTTATGGTGGCGAGGACATGTTTGTTGCGGAACTTGATGAGGATGGTAATTATTTATGGTCGGGGCACATGGGCAGCGCTCAGAATGACCATAGTGTAAGCATTAAAACAACAGCATCCGGAAATATTTATATATCAGGTTATTATATGGGTGTTGCTGACCTTAACCCTAGTGATTCCGCTGAGTCTTACTTAACAACTAACAACCAGGCCACTTTTGTGGAAAAACTAAATGCCAATCACGAATTCTTATGGGCTAAAAGCATAGGCGGTGCCGCATTCGATTATTGTCAGTCCATGAGCCTCGATGAAAACGAAAACATATATACCTGCGGTATGTTTGGCGGAGCAGGTGATTTTGACCCGGGAGACGGAAGCTTTTATCTATATGCTGTTGGTGAAAAGGATATTTTTATGAGCAAACTGAATTCTGATGGCGAATTTACCTGGGCTATCTCGATGGGCGGGCCCGAAATTGAGAGCGCCCAGAGCATAGCTTACGATGGTAATGGCAATGTTTATATTTGTGGTAATTTTAAAGGTACTGTTGACTTTGATCCTGACACCTTAAATTATTATATGACATCGTTTGGCGACAACGATATTTTTGTCGGTAAATTTGATTACAACTCTAATATGTTGTGGATTAAACAATTAGGTGGGGAACTAGGCGACAGCCCTTATGCTCTTTCTCTCGACAATGAAGATAATGTTTATGTAACAGGTTTGTTTGAAGGCACAGCCGATTTTAATCCGGGAACAGAAAACCACTACTTGACTTCGTTTGGTGATTATGACGCGTTTGTAAGTAAATTAAACGCTAACGGCGATTTCGTTTGGGCGGCAGATATGGGCGGTACAATGCTCGATCGCGGCTTGGCCATCACAAATACAGTTGGGAACAAACTTTTTGTCGGTGGACTATTTACCGGCCTTGCCGACTTCGACCCTGGCGATGATACTTTTTATTTAACCGGGATTGGCGACTATAATTCATTTCTTGTTAAAATGAGCACCGATTTGCTGGGCACGTACGAGTTTTCTGATCTTGACTTTTCCTTGTTCCCAAATCCAACACATTCTTCTGTTAACATTAAAATACCTGACGATATAAAAAGTGTTACAATAGAAATGTTCGATATGCTTGGAAAAAAAATGTTTGAGCAATTATATGTAAATCAAAGTGTTGTGAAACTGGGTTTGGAGAACTATAAAGGTTTGTTCTTTATCAGGCTGAATACTGATGAGGGTTTTGTAAGAACATATAAAGTCGTTAAGAACTAATTTACCGTATCTTCCTCAACATCGAAATAGGAATTCTTTATTCTATGGATTCTTCTTTTGCTGAAATCTTCCGTCGCCCACATGCTATCGCCGAAAATCACCTTATCGGGCGAAGTGATCT
The DNA here is from genome assembly GCA_024279935.1 of Bacteroidota bacterium. GTDB lineage: Bacteria > Bacteroidota > Bacteroidia > Bacteroidales > F082 > BM524. The sequence goes on along the minus strand of JAJRQZ010000047.1, from coordinate 6,106 downwards.
TTACAAAGCTGTTGGCGTAAATGATTTTCTTGTTCCTGTCCCAAACAAGGTTTTCGGTATTTAGCTGCTCTTTGGTTTGCAGGTTCTTTACTATAACGTTATTTCTGGCTTCCAGGCGGCCCTTGTTTTTATAGTCGATGCCATAATCAGCTTTTATAAAAGAACTTTTATTTCCCAAAGAATCATAGAAGGTGATCTCAAAACCCTGGGGGAACTCGGAATAAGAGTTTGCCCTTTCGGTATATCGATCCATTTGTTTGCTCCTCAACACAACTTGTTTCTGAGCATTGCTGGTTCGTAAATATTCGATATTAAATGCCGAAACGGCCGGCAATGTATCAACCCTTGCTATTTCCTGAACCTCGGCAATAGGGTTTTCACACGAAAAAAGCATCATCATGGCAACAACCATAACGATGCTTTTTATATGTTTAAGATTCATTTTAAATTCCTATTTTGCCGCCCTGATAATGGTTACTTCGTTTATCCAGCATCCAACAGTATAGGTGTCCCCTTCCTTCAAGGCATGAAAAAACAACACTTCCGTAGGTGGGAAATGTGCGGTATATGAGCTGATTCTTTTGTTCATGGCATCAGCCAGGCTAGGATCGACTTTTTTTGCCTTTTTGTATTTGTCAACAGCAGCCCAATAGGCAACTTTCTTGGTGAGGTCGTCAGTGCCGCAATCTTTGGCTGAGGCAGCATACATATCACCTATTAAGATATAAGGATTGCCGTCTTCCGGGTTTATTTTAGCTGCCTCAAGAGCCATGTTCCTGGCGCGCGCATAATTTCCTGTGGCACGATATATCTCTGCCAGGAAGATATAAGCGCTCTCCACTTTTTCCTGGTCTTCCATTGTAATGGCTTCCTGCATATAAGGGACGGCATCTTTATAACGCTTTTGTATCAAGAGCATCTTGCCTATCAAATAAGCGCTCTCTGGCGAGGGCTCGAGCCTGTGGAGGTTTACCGAGGCCTCGAAGAACAATGGGTCTTCCTGACATTTCTTCTTGTCCAGGATAGCAGTGATCTTTTTAAGCAGCTCAATGTTGTTTGGCTCTAAATCAAACTTTTGTTGATAAACCCTTACTAAATCGTTACACTTGGCAAAAGGCTCGAATGTGTTGTCGATATTTCCTTTGACGTTGAGCCATTCCTCAACTTTTTTGTTATTCCCCTTATCAGTATAATATTTGATGTTTATATCGATATAACCCATGAGGCCATCGTAAACGTCAACGATAACGGTTGTGTCGATTTTGCCCTTTTGAGCCATTTTGGTTGTAGCCCTGAAATAGTAAACAAATACTGCTGACTTTGATTTTGCTTTGTTCAGCTCCACCGATTCCTTCAATATGGCATATACCTCATCAATCCTGTCCGGGCTGACCTTGTACAGATCAGTACCTTTATAACCAAGTATCTTGCCCTTTTGGGAGCCGTGCTTGTCGTTGGGGAAAAGTTTTATCCGGGTGTCATAAATCAACATAAGGCTGTCGATAAGAGCCGCCTTAACCTCTTTTTCGGATTCTTTCCTGATTTTATAATTATATATCTTGGCTCCGTCAAGATAAATGTTCTGACTGGACCTTGGACAGTTCTCGAAAACCCATCTCCACGGTCTTTGGGCATCTTCGACAGCCGAGTTCTTATAATGGCTTTGTTTCCATTGTTTATAAAACTCCCTGTACAATGATAGGTTCATTATACAATTTACACTATCAGCTCCATATTTTTTACCATTATCTTTCTGGGGCAAGTTAGTTTCTGCTCCCCCTGCGAACAGCGATAGCGAAAACAAAAAGCTTATAAAAAATATTGCCGGTTTAAAATTCATGATTTATATGTTTATTAATTATATTTCCTTTTATAGAACCAATGCTCCTGAATGCTTACGCCAAAGTTAACATTAAAAAAGTTCTCTTGTATCAAATTATCTTTTAAAGTCCCCCTGCGCCCCACTTCAAGTCCTAAATCCAGAGTGGTTTTCGACTTCTTAATGGGGAAACTTACACCAAAACTTATACCAAACTCGTCAATTTGACGTCCGTTTACCTTTAGGTACGATTGTTCGTACCTTGCCCCGGCCCTATATGTTACCCTCTTGAACAAAGATGAGATATTTGTGTGATCCGGCGTAAACTGGCCGCCAAGCGCAATGCGCAAAGTGTTTTGCAAGGTGTCGGGGACGCCGAAAAACGAAAATTCCGACCACTGTTGCCATTCTATATCCGCACCGAGCAACCATGATCCGGGTCTTTTGTAAACCGCACCTAAACCCAGTCTTGACGGTATAACCATATTGCCTTTCACATCAGGTTTATATTCTATCGTATCCTTAGTTTCTTCAACAACGTCGTAATAACCCCCTGTTATTGTACTCGATATGTAATTGTTGACGGCACCGACATTGAACTGGTTGGCATAAATAGCCCCAAGCGTAAACAAGTCATTGTTTTTCAGGCGGATGTCGTATTGCAGGCCATAATCGAAAATAAACCCGCCAGCCCTTGTGTTCGATTCTACTTTGGTCCCGTAAATGTTCAACGAATCCAAAAACAGCACCTTCGACGAACGGTTCCCGTTTCCGAAAATATATGATGCGTCCACGCCAAGCCTTAAATTTTTCCCGATGTTAAAGGCATTGCCCCAGTTTACCCTGTTTATTCCCCCCTCGCCCTCCAGCTCGTTGAGAATATCCGAGAAATCATACTGGCTCATATCAATGGTTATGTCGATATTATATCCAATTTCGCTGAAAGGCATTAATCCAAAGGATGTTTTCCACCATTTGTTAACCGGAAACCCCATCAAAATATAACTTAATGTGGACCTGTTGGAATTTTCGGAGAACTGATCGGTTCGCAGGTTAGTGAATTTTGCGATAATCCCGGTTTCAAAAACAATGGAAGTGGAGTCGAAAAGGCCATAAGAAGCCGGATTGCCGGGATTAACCATTGTCGGGTCGCTCATCCCTATGGAAATCCCGCCCATGCCCCTAAGGTTGGCGTTTACGTTCTTGCCGTGCAGCTCGCCCAGGCCAAAACGCGAATACGGGGAGTTGATCTTACTCTGCGAGTAGGACATACCGCTGAAAACCACGGCCATAAATACAAAAACTAGTTTAATTTCTCTCATTAAAATCTAATATTCCCTTTAATCCATCCAAAACTAAAAATGGGGCTGCAAATGTCTTATATTTTAATAACTTATCAAAATATTTGTGGTCGCCTCCCGTAATTATCGTTTCAAGCCGGTTATTGTTTGATTTATAACTATTTATAAAGCCGTTTATCTCACCTGACAAACCATTTATCACACCTGATAATATTGAGCCCTCAGTAGTGTCCCCGATAAGGTCAGGTATTTCAGTTCCCCTATGCTCAACAGCCGGCAGCCTGCCGGTAAACTTATTCAAAGCCTTAAAGCGCATTCTTAAGCCCGGGCTTATTGCCCCGCCCAGATATTCGTTTTTGTTATTTATGAAATCGTAGGTGATGCATGTCCCCGCATCTATAACCAATATGTTCCTGCCGGGAAATATCTTTGAAGCACCAACCACGGCGGCTATCCTGTCCCTGCCCAATGTTTGCTTGCTCGAATATTTGTTGTTTATGGGCAAAGGAGTATCATAATCGAGGCTCATCAAGCTTGCTTCCTTGACATAAGATTCATCAACTCGCCATCACCATTCCTGACGCTGGAAACAATAACGGACTCTATATTGTATTCTTCCTCTAATCGAAGAAAGTCGTTGGGCTTAAAATGGTTCACGGAAGTATGGAAAACCATATCATCACGGTCGTAAACGGCTAGTTTATAGAGGGTGTTGCCTATGTCTAATATCAGTCGCATCTTATGAAATATGTGCAAAAGTACATTTATGCTTTTGGCGGCGCATATTTTTTAAGATTTTTTTTGACAAATTAAAAATTTAATTAATTTTGCCGCTCCATTTACGGATGGTACCATAGCTCAGTTGGTAGAGCAACGGACTGAAAATCCGTGTGTCCCTGGTTCAATTCCAGGTGGTACCACTGAAAAGTATGGCTAAGCCCCTGATAATCATTGATTCCCGGGGGTTTTTTATTGAAAAGGTTTAATGTTTGCCATGTTTTGTAACCAGAAACAGTGCTTCAACTCCGCATCGTGCTGAATTTTTTAAATCGGCCCAAACTCACAAGTGTTTTGCAGTGATGCTGTTACGCCATGGATTTTCTTAAGTTTTATAGCAATCCCAATTAAATAATTGTTTATTTTGCTGCACTTTTAAGCAACAAGCGAATGCAATCAAAAAAACGCTTTCAGAATAGGATATTTGTACCCAACTCATTAGTCCGGCATTGCTGGAGTACAAGTCCACCTAATTAATAAACGAAACTTATAAGTCGTAGGATAAACAAGTAGAAAAAATATACGGTATTCCCATGTATATCAGGGCATTATATATCTCCACGAAAAAGTTAAAATCCTTCACTTGGTATTTAAACCCAAATCCGGGGCTGAGCCGCGGCAATACAGCAGCAATATCATCATCCTTCTCACTTGGCGTATATGTGCCATACTCAAGCCCAAACTTTACGGTAGGCCTCGATTACCTTGAAAAATATACTTCCTATCAATCGTTTGCGTAAATAAAACCTTTGTTATTGACTGAAAATAAAACTTATATGTTTACTTTTGGCCTCGTTTTCAAACAAATATTTTATCAAGACAAAACAGATGAATAGATTGTTAATTGCAACCGGCGGAGGTGATTGCCCGGGCCTGAACGCTGTTATAAGAGCCATTGTCCACAGGGCCTCGCAAGAAAAGGACTGGGAGATTCTGGGTAGCATTCAGGCTTTTAACGGAGTTTTATGGGAGCCCACCGAAATTGTCGTCCTGGACGAGAGGAAAGTAAAAGGAATTCATTTTCAGGGCGGTACCATAATAGAGACCACCAACAAAGGTGGTCCGTTCGGATGGCCGGTAAAAAACAAGGACGGTACATATAGCGAAGTTGACCGTTCCGATGAGATGATACGCAAATTACAGTATATGGGAGTTGACGGCGTTATTAACATCGGCGGCGACGGTTCCCAGAGAATCTCGCAAAAACTGTTCGAAAAAGGCTTGAACATCATAGGGGTCCCGAAAACCATCGATAACGACCTGTCGTCCACCGACTCAACCTTTGGTTTTCAGACCGCCGTACAAATCGCGACCGAATCCGTTGACAAGCTGGTAACTACCGCCGCAAGCCATAATAGGGTTTTCGTTATGGAGGTGATGGGTCGCGATGCCGGATGGATCGCGCTTAATTCAGCAGTGGCAGGCGGTGCTGAAGTGGCACTTATTCCTGAAAAACCTTATGATATAAATATAGTAAAGGAAGCTCTTGAAAAACGCTTTTATCATAACAGAGGCTTTGCAGTTGTAGTTATTTCCGAAGGGGCAAAGCCTAAAGGCGGAAGCGCGTCTATACAGAAAAACGAGGAAGTCGGCTATCATAACCAACGATTAGGAGGTGCCGCCCAACGATTGATTAGCGAGCTAAAGGCTGCCGGCTTCAAACAAGATATGCGCGAAACCGTTCTTGGCCACCTTCAAAGAGGGGGGGTGCCAACGGCCTACGACAGGGTGCTCTCTGCCCAGTTCGGCGTAAAAGCATTTGAAATGGCACTCGACGGGGATTACGGCAAAATGGTTGCTTATCATCATCCCGATTTTACCTCCGTCCCTTTAAAACAGGCAATTGCTAAAGAAAACCTGGTTACCGAAGACAACCAATTGGTGAAAACCGCCAAAGGCTTAGGTATTTGCCTGGGTAATTAAAACCGGTTTTTGCAGAGAATAATTTGTTTTAATATTAAGCGATTTATTGATGAACTATCATCCTCTTATCCTTTTCCCCTATCAAAAACATTAACCCATTGGTTACTACTCAGCAGTAGAGAAAAATATTAACTCATTGGTTACCTATCCGTTTGGTCACAATTTTTGTTTGAAAAACACAAAATTTCCGCCAAAACTACTGAGATTTCAAATATATAACCCCACGCTGAAGCATGGGGCTATTGATAATCAACTTGATGAACCTGCTGAGTAGTAACACCCATTG
>JAJRQZ010000046.1 GCA_024279935.1 Bacteroidota bacterium | reverse complement strand
TAGCCCCATGCTTCAGCGTGGGGCTATATATTTGAAATCTCAGTAGTTTTGGCGGAAATTTTGTGTTTTTCAAACAAAAATTGTGACAAAACGGATAGGTAACCAATGAGTTAATATTTTTCTCTACTGCTGAGTAGTAACTAAATTTTTCATCTTTTTTGGTCTAATTATAATCAAGCCAAAGGAAAAACAGATAAGTATAACAAGATCAAGAATCTTTTTAAAGCTTCAGATTCTTTCTTTCGAAGAGAAGAAGCCACGACACACCTATTGTTATCGCGGAATCGGCTATATTAAAGATAGGGCGGAAAAATATCAGGTGATCGTCGTAGCCGAACAAAAACGAGGGTATCCAGGACGGGGCATCCGCCTGGTGCAGGTTAATAAGCGGAAAATACAGCATATCTACAACCTTGCCATGCAAAACACTGGAATACCCGGTTCCAAATGGCACCACCCCGGCCAGTGTATGATATGAACTTTGAGTAAAAATAAGACCATAAAAAACGCTGTCGATTATATTGCCGAGGGCTCCGGCAAATATCATTGAGACCGCGAACACCAACCCTTGGTTAGCCTTGCGCTTATCGAGGATTATCAGATAGACGAATATTGCCGAAATGGCCAGGATACGAAAAATACTAAGTGACAACTTCCCCCATTCGCCGCCAAACTGCATCCCGAAGGCCATTCCGTTGTTCTCGGTAAAATATAACTTAAACCAATTGCCGAGAACGGGGATTTCCTCCCCTATGGTCAAATGCAATTTAATCCAAACTTTAAGGGCCTGGTCTAAAAACAGAACTACAAGAATTATAAGGATCGATTTTTTCAAACTAAAGTTTATGCTTAAATCCTTTTTTGTTTGGCTTGATTATTCTTGGCATCAATGCTTAAGGTAGCATGTGGCACGGCCCTTAACCTTTCCTTGCTTATAAGTTTGCCCGTAACCCTGCAAATGCCATAAGTTTTATTCTCAATCCTCACCAAAGCGTTTTCAAGGTTTTGGATAAACCTCATCTGGCGTGCGGCCAACCTGCTGTTTTCCTCCTTCGACAATACCTGCTGGCCTTCTTCCAAAACCTTAAATGTCGGCGAGGTATCGTTGGTGCCATGTTCGCTGGTGTTGGTATATGCATCCGTCAAAAGATCCAAATCGTCTTTGGCGACCTTTAGTTTTCTCTCGATTATTTCCCTAAACTCCTGTAATTCATCGTCAGTATATTTAGTCTTTACCCTATCGTTATTAAGCTCATTCATGATTTCCTGCAATTAATTAATCCAAATATAAAAAGATGTTAAAGATAATGAAAAAAACATTATTTCCCTATCAAAACAATATGCAATTATCAAGATATTCTTTCAATTTCCAACACTACTCTAACGTCATCAATCAAATCCAATTCAGTGGAATTTGCTAACGACTGATTATCAACAAATTCTATCTTTGCTAAAGTTTCGGTACAAATATAATCTTTGTAGTCAGTTATTGCGCTAACCAACACATCTGATTTCAAAATTTTAACATTTATTTTATCCGTGACTTCAAATCCGGAATCTTTCCGCATGCCCTGTATCCTGTTCACCAGCTCGCGGGCAAGACCCTCGTTCTGCAGCTCCTGGCTTATAGTAATATCCAGGGCCACAGTCAGGTCATCCTGGTTTGCAACGCTCCAACCCGGTATGTCCTGAGTCATTATATCAACATCGTCAATGTTTATTTCTATATTTTCATCCCCTATGGTAATTTTGTATTTACCTTCTTTTTCAATCTGTTTGATCTCGCTTTGCGAGAACCTATTTACTGCGGCAGCAATTTGTTTCATCAATTTACCGAATTTCGGTCCTAGCGTCTTGAAGTTAGGCTTTATTTTTTTTATCAAAATTCCCGAATCCTCGCTTAGATATTCTATTTCCTTAATATTGGTTTCCGTCAGGATTAAATATTCAACTTTGCTCACCAAATTCACGAAGCGAGGGTTTAATACCGGGATCATTATTTTGTTTAAAGGCTGACGAACCCTGATATTATTCTTCTTGCGGAGCGAAAGTGTCATCGAAGAAATCTTTTGCGCCAACTCCATCCGTTCTTCAAGTTCCGAATCGATAAGTGATTCATCGGCAAGCGGAAAATCGCTTAAATGAACTGATGAGCGGGGATGCCGCTTGCACACATTATTCAAGTCCATGAAAAGTTTATCGGCAAAAAACGGGATTATCGGCGAAGATAGCTGAGCAACAACCTCAACACAACGATAAAGTGTTTGGAATGCTTCCACTTTGTCGCCGGAATAGCTGCCTTTCCAGAATCGCCTCCTTGACAAACGCACAAACCAATTGCTAAGATGCTCGTTAACAAAATATTGTATTGCTCTTCCTGCCTTTGTGGGCTCATAATTCGTATAGGCATCGTCAACTTCTTTTATCAAGGAGTTCAGCTCCGATAAAATCCATCTGTCGAGTTCGGTTCTTTCGGAAACCGGGACCTCGGCCTCGCTATAAGTAAATCCGTCGATATTGGCATAAAGAGCAAAAAAAGCATAAGTATTATATAAGGTGCCAAGGAATTTGCGCCTCACCTCGTCAATTCCTGCGACATTGAATTTCAGGTTATCCCAAGGTTGCGAATTGGTGATCATATACCAACGCGTGGCATCAGGGCCATATTTCCCGATAGTTTCAAAAGGATCGACGGCATTGCCGAGCCGCTTCGACATCTTATTGCCTGCTTTGTCCAATACAAGGCCGTTAGAAACCACGTTTTTAAACGCGACGGAATCAAAAAGCATGCTTGCTATGGCATGAAGGGTAAAAAACCACCCTCTGGTCTGATCCACGCCTTCGGCAATAAAATCGGCCGGATAATTCCTCTCGAAGGCTTCCTTGTTCTCGAATGGATAATGAAATTGAGCATAGGGCATAGATCCCGAATCGAACCAAACATCAATCAATGAGGGTTCCCTGTACATAGCCTTGCCACTATCGGAAACAAGCACTATCTTATCAACATAAGGCCTGTGAAAATCAAATGTCAGATAATTTTCCTTCGACATATCCCCCGGCACAAAGTCTTTCATCGGATTCTCGTCCATAAAGCCTGCCGTCAACGATTTCTCAATCTCGTTCTTCAGCTCTTCGGCCGAACCCAATGTTTTAATCTCCGTCCTGTCTCCCGTAACCCAGATAGGAATAGGCACTCCCCAAAAGCGCGACCTCGACAAGTTCCAGTCCTGTAAGTTTTCCAACCAATTGCCGAACCTGCCTTCGCCGGTTGCCCTTGGCTTCCAATTTATCGTTTTGTTAAGTTCTATCATCCTGTCTTTCATCTTGGTGGTCTTAACGAACCACGAGTCTAAAGGATAATATAAAACGGGTTTATCGGTACGCCAGCAATGAGGATAATTATGGACCTGCTTCTCGATTTTAAACGCCAATCCCGATTTCTTCAACACAACGGATAAATCAATGTCCAGGGTAGTGTCTTTATCGCCTAGGCTTTCATCGTAGGCGTTTTTAACAAAACGACCTTCAAACTCGGCATAAGCCTGTTTGTCGATATAGTTTTCAACAAACTCGTCATCAAGGTCTTCCATTCTGAAAAACCTGCCCCTCAGATCAACCATCGGTCGGCGGTCACCGGTTTTATCAAGCAATATCAAAGGTTCTATTCCCATGGCCTTGGCCACGCGGTCGTCGTCGGCGCCAAAAGTAGGGGAAATATGAACAATGCCCGTACCGTCCTCGGTAGTGACAAAGTCGCCTGGAATAACCTCAAAGGCCTTCCCCATAGGTTTTACCCAAGGAAAAAGCTGCTCGTATCTTATACCGACCAATTCGGCACCGCTATGCGACGCGATTATCTTGTATGGTATATCCTTATCGCCCGCTTTATATTCCTCGAAGGATAAACTCTCGTTATCGGCCTTGAAATATGCGCTTAACCTGTCTTTTGCAAGGATAACGTTAATGGGGCTTCCCGTATAAGGGTTGAAAGTTTTAACAGTAAGATATTCAATCTTCCCGCCAACGGCAAGAGCAGTATTTGAAGGCAGCGTCCATGGTGTTGTAGTCCATGCTATAATAAACAAATCGCCCTCGACATTATTTAATATACCAGCCGGGACGCTGTCGGTTTTTAACTTAAACTGCGCAACGGCAGTAGTATCCGTAACATCTTTATGACAACCGGGCTGATTTAGTTCGTGCGTGCTCAACCCGGTTCCGGCTGCCGGGGAATACGGCTGGATAGTATATCCTTTGTAGAGCAAGCCTTTATTGAACAATCTCTGTATCAAATTCCATACAGACTCGATATATTTATTGTCGAAAGTTATGTAAGGGTCATCAAGATCAACCCAATAGCCAATTTTATTTGTTAGGTCGTCCCAAAGATCCTTATACTTCAATACCTCTTTGCGGCATGCATTATTATACTCCTCAACAGAGATTTTCTTGCCAATATCCTCCTTCGTAATGCCGAGGGTCTTTTCAACGCTGATTTCCACCGGCAGGCCATGTGTGTCCCATCCTGCTTTGCGCTCAACATATTTCCCCTTCATGGTTTGATAACGACAGAACAAGTCCTTGATAGTCCTTGCCATGACATGATGGATTCCGGGAACCCCGTTTGCTGATGGCGGACCCTCATAAAAAACGAAGTTGTCATTCCCTTTCCTCAACTCCGTGCTCTTTTTGAAAACATCGTTTTCATCCCAAAGTCCCATTACCTCATCGGCAATTGCTGTTAGGTTCAAATGTTTATATTCCTTATATTTGGCTGCCATTAAAAAGACTGTGTTTATTGATCCTGAAAAACTAAAAAAAAATTGGCTGCAAATTTAAGCAAAAAGCCTATTATATTATTGTATGGCCGATATTGATTGTTGTTTTGTTATATGGCTGGTTTTCTTTGCTTTATGGCAAATAAAAATAAAATACGCATGGGGTTCCATTTTCCGCATGCATTGTAAAACATTCATTGTAAATATAAGGCCGGGCAGAAACAAAAAAAGGGAGGCCGTTCAAAGCCTCCCCTTTTATATGTATAACGAGTGAAATCAGCTCACAGCAACTTCTTTTTCGTTGCTATGCCATAGCCCATGTTTAGTACAGTAAGCAGTTGCAGTTAGTTTTAGGTCTTTTGTCGGAACGATGTTGAAATCAACTTCAACATGACCGGGTTTGTTTCCAAGTGTGCCGGGGGTAAATGTAGCCTGGGCCAACATAGTTTCCCTGTTCCAAAGCTGTACGTAAGCAATATGATGATCAAAATCGTCGGGATGAACATACTCATCACCAAGTTTTACTTTAACGGTAAATTTCTCGCCTTCCTTTGCGCTGTCCTCGCAGTGGATAAACGGTGAATGACGATCGATATAATCTTTCTTTGCTTCTCTTTCCAATGTTGAAATATCAACGTACCTATTAATTTTCATATAACTGTGTTTTTAAATTTAATGTCCTGCAAATATAAACAAAAATACTATTTAGAATCTTTCTTAATAAAATTTAACTAAAATAAAGTTAATTTTGCCATGGTTTACTAATAATAAATGCCTTTAGGACCAGTATCCATGATGAAAAAACATATTTTTCCGTCTCTTGCGAAAACCATTTTTCTTTCGATGGTGTTTCTTGTTTCATGCAACAAGCCTACGGTTGACGAAAGCATGCAAAATTTGCAATCAATAAATGGCCATTGGGAATCGTATAAAGGAATAAGCTTTAACGAGGCCTGGCAATTCAGCAACGACAGCCTTCTTGAAGGAGCCGGTTTCAGCCTAAACAAGTCGGACACATCCTTTTTTGAAAAACTTGCGATCATAAAACATGGAGATTCAATTTTTTACAGGGTTTTCCTGAATTCGTCAGAAACCGTGGATTTTAAATTAACAGAGGCAACGGGATCTAGCTGGAAGTTTCTTAACCCAAACAATGAATTTCCCTCAATTATTAGATATGAAATAAAAAACGACAGCTTGCTTCATATTTCCGTTTCCAATATTCGCGGAAACAAGGAACAGTTTTTTTGGTTAAAAAGAAAATAAAGAACAGCCCTCAAACGACAAACCTCAATTGGCCTGCCAATCATAATTCCTGAACACAGCAGCTACCGCCTCTTCATATTCATCAAATGTTCTTGTTTTTTTTAGGCTGTTGAACACCTTTTGCGGACTGGAAAACGAGCAGCTTAAGTAACCCCAATATTCTTTCATGATGCTAATCGCATGCAACCGGTCGCTGGTCTTTTTCCTATAGGCCAAATAAAGAGTCGTCACAAATTTATAAATCAAGGTTTTTTGCTCTTCGGGCGATGGTAGCTCATAAGACTTTAAAATAGCCGGCAAAAACGGATTCCTAAGCAAGCCCCTGCCAATCATCCAGTTATCAACGAGCCCGAAACTTTCGCTGAAATTATCGAAGTCGGCTTTTGAGAAGATATCGCCGTTGTATGCAAGAGGAAGCATGCACCTATCAACAAGTTTCCCGAAAACTTCCTTGTTAACGCTGCCGCCATAAAGCTGCTTCCCTATGCGGGCGTGAACTATCAGTTCCGAGATATCATGTTCGTTGAAAACATCTATCATCGGAAATATCTCTTCATCGGAATAGTAACCCAAACGGCATTTGACCGAGAAATCAATTTCCAGTTTCCCATCTAGTTCCAATAATATCTTATGGGCTTCTTCAGGAAAAGGCAACATGCCCGAACCCCTTTTTTTATTCGCAATGCGAGGATATGGGCAACCCAAGTTCCAGTTTATTTCACGAAAACCCTTTTTGGCGCAATAATCGGCAAAACGAAGTATCTCATCAGCATCCTTCGACAAAATCTGAGGCACCACCCCTATACCACCCTGCTTTACGGAATTTAGCCCGGCCCCTTTTTTATCAAGACTTTTGGCCTTGTGGACTGCAGTAAAAAAGGGAGTATATAACTTATCGATGCCAGTAAAGAAACTTGTATAAACCTCTCTGAAAGTATAAGTCGTAACCCCTTGAAATGGCGCAAGATATATTTTTTGATCTATTCTCATGAAATGCAAAAATACATATTTGGGGATTAGCCCGAACATTACCGCCTAAAATACTCTTTTATTAAAAATGTTAAAATACTTGTCGCTAATTTGATATTCGTAAATTTGCAAATATTAAATCGAGATAAAAATGCTTAAAAAAACATTAATGATTTTATTCGCGGCCATTGTGCTTTTCGGCATAGGTTCCTGTAAGGACAAAGGACCAAGCCAGGCTGAAATAGACCAGATATTGATAGAGCAATATATTGCAGACAACAATCTTGAAACTACCAAGACTGAAAGTGGCCTTCATTACATTATTTACAAGGCCGGCGACAGCCTTAACCACCCCGATTTCTATTCGTATATCGAGGCCAAATACAAGGGCGAACTACTTGACGGTAGCGTTTTCGATGATGGTTCAGTTGAAATGAGCGCAAACTTGAACCAACTTATCCCGGGATGGATCGAAGGACTTCAATTAATTGGCGAAGGAGGTAAGATCATGCTGATCATCCCCTCGGAATTAGGTTATGGTGGCCGTGAACAGCTAGGCATACCGGAAAATTCCGTACTTGTATTCAATATCGAGCTTTTTCAAGTTTACAACAAGTAGAAAATCCGTATATTGTGGAAAATTTTTAAGATGTCGCCGCAACAAAGTTTCTTATACGAAAAAGCAAAAAACTTTTGTGATTATCAGGAAAGGTGCATATTTGATGTGAAATTAAAGCTGTTGCAGTGGAATGCAAGCGGGAAAACTATTGAATATATCATACAACGCCTTGAAAGAGAAGACCTTATCAATGAAGAACGATATGCGGTTGCTTTTGCGACCGGCAAGTTGAGGAACAACAAATGGGGCAAGAACAAGATTTTTTATGCTTTGTCGCAAAAGCACATCCCGGAAATTTATATACAAATGGGGCTGAATGAGATTGACGAGAAGGAATATCTCGATACCTTAAAAACCCTTATCAAATCGAAAAAAATCAACGAGACAGACGATTTTAAAAGAAATGCCAAAATGGTGAACTATTGTCGGCAAAAGGGATATCGGCCATCGCTGGTTTGGAAAGTCATAAACGGGGAATTGTGAGCTTAGCCTGCAAATAAGAACAAACATTAGAAAGAACTTATATAAATTCCCCTATATTTGCACCTGAACTTTAAAGAAATCATTATGTATTCTGCAGAAGCAGCAAAAGAATTATATAAGAGGCTAGAAGCCTTGAGGGGGTATCTTTGACATCGACAGAATGTTGATCGAGATTGAAGAAGAAGAAGAAAAAACCGGCAATCCTGATTTTTGGAACAAGCCTAAAGAAGCCGAATCATTATTAAGACAGATTAAGGAAAAGAAAAAGATATGCGATTCCTATGCCTTTGCAACAGAATCCTTCGATGACCTGCAAGTGCTGGTTGAATTCCATGAGGCAGGCGACTCGTCGCAGGAAGAACTTGACATTCAGTATGATAAAACATTGAAACTTGTTGAAGGCCTGGAATTTTCTCAGATGCTCAGCAGACCCGAGGATAAACTGAACGCCATACTGAAAATAAACCCGGGAGCCGGGGGAACCGAAAGCCAGGACTGGGCCGAGATGCTCATGCGAATGTATATCCGCTATGGCGAACGACAGGATTTCAAGGTTCGCGAACTTGATTACCAGGAAGGCGATGTTGCCGGAATAAAATCAGTTTCCCTGGAAATCGAAGGTAAATATGCCTTTGGATATTTAAAAGGGGAAAACGGGGTGCACCGCCTCGTCAGGCTCTCACCTTTCGATTCAGCCAATAGACGACATACGTCATTTGCCTCAGTTTATGTTTATCCCGTTGTTGACGACAGTATAGAAATAACTGTAAATCCGGCAGATATCTGGTGGGACACTTTTCGCTCAAGCGGTCCCGGCGGACAGAATGTGAACAAAGTTGAAACGGCTGTCCGATTACATCACGACCCTTCAGGTTTGGTCATTGAATGTCAGGAAACCCGCTCACAAGGCCAAAATCGCGAAAAAGCAATGCAAATGCTTAAATCGCAGCTCTATGAAATTGAGTTGCGCAAACAGCAAGATGAACAATCGAAAATAGAAGGCAATAAGAAAAAAATAGAATGGGGCTCGCAGATAAGATCTTACACCATGCATCCGTACAAACTGGTTAAAGACGTGAGAACAAACCATGCATCTTCTGATGTCCAGGGCATTATGGATGGTGATCTGGATTCGTTCATCAAAGCATACCTAATGGAATATGGTGCCGGGGAAGATAACTCCTAAACTTAAGCCCCATGCCGGAAATCGAAATCAAAACCTTATACCTCAATTTTTTCTGTTTTTAAAACCCGGACGCAGAGGGTTTATCAAATAGTTGCCAGTAATTTTGAAGTTGAGAAAGTTGTCAATTATTCTAACAGAAAAGATTAATATCTTGTTACTACTCAGCAGGTTTATCAAGTTGATTATCAATAGCCCCATGCTTCAGCGTGGGGTTATATATTTGAAATCTCAGTAGTTTTGGCGGAAATTTTGTGTTTTTCAAACAAAAATTGTGACAAAACGGATAGGTAAC
>JAJRQZ010000045.1 GCA_024279935.1 Bacteroidota bacterium | reverse complement strand
TGTCAGCCCCTACGCACCGAAAGACAACGCCCAGTTGCCAACAAACGCTCATACCCCATGCCGCAATATGTTCAAAGCATGACATTTAGGTTGCTTAATTTAGTACATTTGTAAGCAGAAAAATCAGAAATATTAATGCGGTACGTGGCATAGCGCCATACGTTAGCAACAAGGCGAAGGCTCACGCACATTTAAGCACTTTCGGTTTTTCCCGAAGCACAGGCCAAAAGAAGAAAAACCAAAAGAGCTTAAATTTGGGCAAACGCTCAAAGAAAATGAAATATATAAAAAATAGAAACAATGAAAAATTACATCTTACTATTGACAATCGGAATAGTTTTTAGCTTACAAGCAAAATCGCAGTCAATACAGTTGGAAGAATCTCACTGGTTCAGAAACGGACCGTTTTGTGCCTATGTTAAATCATTGGCTATGGCACCTTCAAATCCCAATATTTTGTATTTGGGCACCTACGCATCGGGTATTTACAAAACCTCGGACGGAGGCGAATCATGGTCATACTGCTCAACAGTAAATCTTCCTGTTTATGAAGATACGCTCAGTAATACACCATCATTGCCTTGCTGGTGGTTTGGAGATTTTTTTCCTATTGAAGCTATCGCGGTTCATCCGCAAGATGAAAATCATTTATGGGTTAGCACACTTGAAAGAGGACTATTTGAAAGTACCGATGGAGGCGATAGCTGGCAAAAAGCAAATGAAACATTGCCTGATACACTTGCCGTGAATTTGATAACAATAAATCAACAAAACCCTGATGATATTTTATTGGGTACAGGTAAGTATTTCACATCCGGATCAACTCAAAACGGAGGATTATACAAGTCACTTGACGGTGGTAACTCGTGGACCCTCATTGAAAACCTGCCAAATGGAAATACTTACTACATTAATGACATATAAAGAGACCCATCAGACAATAACCATATCATTGTTTCAATAGGTAGCTCGGGTGAACCGGGATTTAGCTGGGGATTAATGGAAAGTTATGATAACGGAACCACTTGGCAGGAACTATCCGCAAATATTTGGGACTTTAAAAACATAGCCATAAACCCTGAAAACCCTCAAAATTTATGGGCAGCAGTTTTAACCGGCTATCAGGAATATTGGTTGATGAACTCAAATGACTCTGGACAAAATTGGAATCTTTACGAAGGATTTGAAGATCCTTACAAATGGGTAACAGGTTTATATACAGATAAAGATTTCAACATCTATATTAAAAGACAGACTGCTGAACCTGATTTTTCATTTGATATATTAAAAAGTACAGATAACGGTAATTCTTGGTTTGGTGTTGATAAACTTACAAACAAAACATATTTCGGCTGGGATAACTTCAAAAACAGTTGTCAAACCGAAAGTTCAAATCCTGAAAACTTATATTTCGGGAATAATTACGGAGTTTTTCATTCCGAAGATGGAGGATATACTACACAAGTACAAAACACAAACTTGATGAATTCATACATTTTAGATTTGGAAGTTGACCAGAAAAACAATGACATTATATATGCTGCCAGTTACTTTCAGGGATTATGGAAAAGCACGGATGCTGGACAAAACTGGGAAAATATAATCAGGGAAAACATAAAAGTAGTAAGATGCAATCCGAAATATCCCGATACTCTTTATTTTGGCGGACGTGATTTGTGGAGAAGCTTTGATGGTGGAGAAACTTATCAAAAAATTGCTGCACCACTTCATTCAACTCTTGTTGATATAGCCATTAACCCAAAAGAAACCAATGTATTGTATTACAAAAAGGATGTTTGGGGGCCAAATCCTAAATCCTATATATATAAATCAATAGATTATGGTGATACTTGGAATTTGATATTTACTTTTTATATTCCTTACGGATACAGAGAAATAGTTATTGATCCTATCTATCCAGACACTTTGTATATAGGAAGATACCGCAGTTTAAACGGAGGTAATACTTGGGAAGAAACCTTTAATAAAAAAATACTGGCTGTGCATCCTTTAAATTCAAATATTTTATATGCCACCGAGGGAAGCTCGCAAAATGTACATACGACACTTGAAGTTTCTTACGATTGGGGGAATAGTTTTGAAGTTTTGGCAGAGTATCATAACGGGCCATTCCCCGGTAATAACATTTACTGTTTTAGAATTGATAGTGAAAATCCCGACTATTTGTTTTATTCTACACGCAATACAAATATTTATTACAGTACAGACGCAGGTGAAAATTGGCAACAACTGTAAGGGAAATATGATAAGCGTATTACCGATATTATCCCCATTGTAAACGAAAACAAATTTTATCTTGCCACATTTGGTGATGGGGTTTGGGTTTACGATACAACAAATACTTCCGCTGTTGATGATATGATTGGAATAAATGAAATTGAAAACTTTAAGATATTGCCAAATCCATTTACCGAAAATACAACTATCAATTTTCATTTAGAAAATGCATCGAAAATAAACATCTCAATATACAATTTGCAAGGAGAATTAATAAATACACTGATAAATGAGAAAAAAACAAAAGGAGAGTATAAAATAATATGGAATGGTAAAGACAAAAACGGAAAGGAGGTTAATAGCGGTCTTTACTTCGTACGCCTGAATTCAGGCAGGAACATTTATACTCAAAAAGTAGTTTTATTGAAATAATTATAGTATTAATCAGGTTGAATTCCGGCAGGAAGGGAGTAGGTAATCGAAATACGCAGCAAACGAAACCGGTTACCACTCCCGAACACCGGAAAACAGCCGCAAAATTAAAAATTATGTGGTACAAAAAACTTATTATTTTAGCGATTGCCATTTTTGGCATTTTAAGCATCTCAAATGCACAAACAAAGTCGATTAACAATATTAACTATCAAAAAATTGGTACCAAATGGTATCAATTGTACAATGGAAACCAGTATGAGGTTGATGAATCTATTGTAACGGTGAAATTTTCAACCGGATTGAGTGAAAGTCAAAAAATCACTGTTGCACTGAACCAAAATTGTACAATCTTACGTTCCAATTCATTGGGTTATTACGATTTGGAAATCATAGGCATTGACGCGGCAATTGATGTGGTTGAAGATTTATTATCAGATGCTTCCGTTGAATTCGCCGAACCCAATACCATTGGAGAGTTTGTTGTTCATGCAAACGATTCTTATTACTGGGATCAATGGCATTTACAAACAATTGAAGCATACAAGGCTTGGAATAAAGAAAATGGCGATCCCAATGTTGCTATCGGTATCCTCGATAGTGGTACGGATATTTTGCACGAAGATTTGGAAGGAAATATTTGGGTAAATCCCGGAGAAGACCTTGATGGAGACGGTGTTGTGTGGGATTCGGACGATATGAACGGTATTGATGATGACGGTAATGGACTGATTGATGACCTTTCGGGTTGGGATTTTGAGAACAATAATAATGAATTACCCGGACCATTTTACCATGGAACACATGTTGCCGGTATCGCGGGTGCAGAAACCAATGATGCACAAGGAGTAGCCGGAGTAGCCGGTGGGTGGACATCATCTGATAAGGGTTGTAGTTTATTAATTGGCGCAGTTGGCGGAAACTATCCTGTTGGTTCGGTTGTAGACGATGCTATTCTTTATGCCGTAGATGAGGAGGCAAAAGTAATCACAATGAGCCTAACTGTCGGATTTTCGCAACCGATTGTCGATGCAATTAATTCCGCTTATGATGATGGGGTATTTGTTGATAATGCATCAGGAAATAATTATTCAGGTTCGCTACCTTTTCCTGCTAATGTAGAGCATTGTTTTGCCGTTGGCGCAAGTAACCAAAATAGTTTAAGAGAAGGTTTTTCAAATTATGGAGATGGCTTAATGGTGGTTGCCCCAGGTGTCGATATAAAAAGCACCCGAAAAGACAACACTTATGGAACAGGGGATGGGACATCTTACGCTTCACCACAAGTAGCTGGTACAGCGGGCTTGATATCTTCCCGTCATCCTGATTTCAATGCACAAGATATTGAAGAGGTAATATGCTTGACTGCTGAAAAACTATCACCCTATACCTTTTCTGATGGCTACGAATATGGCAGTTGGAATAATGAGGTAGGATATGGTTTATTGAATACCGACAGAGCCATTGGTATCAAAGGAAACATCAGCTCGAATTTAATATTGGAAGAAGGGAATTACATTCGAGACGAAGTGCATGTAACAAATAATTCAACTTTAACATTAAGTGCAAATTCAAGGTTTTATTTGCTTAAAACGGGAAAACTTTATGTTGATGCCGGAGCAACCTTAATAATCGAAGACAATGTAACCATAAGTGGCAATTATTCAAACAAAATCATCGTAAACGGAAATATCCAAATCGGGCAAAATGTTACTTTTAACAAGCATGGCAATACAGGTTATTTCTACGGTTTGGTTCTGAATAATAATTATGCACAAACTACGATTGATAATGCCGTTTTTAATGAAACCCGATTCAGAAATTATGGTTATGAATTGGACATTACAAATTCTACATTCAACTACTGCGGCTGGATTTATTCTTTTCGCGGTTACGTAACGGTGAATAATTGCGATTTCACAGAAACGTGGCTTTATCTCGAAAACCAAACAAATGATATGGATATGACTGCCACGGTAAGCAATTCAACTTTTAACAATGTAAATTCTCACGTTGGCATTGATGTATGGAATTACGGAAAGTATTTCATTCAAAATAACGATATTAAAGCATATCACAATGGTATTCAAATCTGTAATTCGGGTGATGGAAATTCAGGAAACCAATCTATTTTCGATAATGAAATTCACGACTGTAATAATAGCGGTATTTTGGCATACAATACAACTGGTTCATTCGCCGAAAATTACATACATAATAACAACTTCGGTATAAAATTGATGAATAGCTGTAACATTGCCTTAGTCGGAAATGCAGCTGCTACTTCGAATTCTCAGACCAATTATATCACTAATAATGACGATATTGAAATTTATATTTCAAAGTATAGTTTTCCTTGGTATTTTCATTATAACGTAATTATAGACGAAGACAATGCAGGTAACCCGGATGATCCATTGCTTTATTTTGCATATCCTGCTGGAAGCAAGGTCAACCAAAAAGACATCCGATATAATTGTTGGGGGAACAATTTTAATGCAAGTGAAGATCTGTATCCGAGTACTTATTTTAATTACACACCTACTTGGTGTCCAGGAGGAGGTTCAATAGAAACCGACTTGGCCGAACAGCTATATTTAGATGGTAGAACACAATTTGACGCCCAACAATATAATGATGCAAAAACAACGTTTTTGTTATTGATTGACCAATTTCCAAAAACGGAGTATGCGGTATCGGCTATGAAAGAACTCGTTGTTTTGGAAAAATATGCTTCCAATGATTACGCATCACTTAAAAATTACTACCAAACCAATGACAGTATTCAAACCGATACAATTTTACAAAAACTGGCAAGTTCCTTGTCAAACAAATGCGATGTAAAACTTGAAAATTGGTCTGCTGCCATTGATTATTACGAAAATGTTATCCTTTCTCCCGAATCAGTTGAAGATAGTGTTTTTGCAATTATTGATTTGGGTTATGTTTACTTTTTGATGGAAAACGGTGGTAACAAATCTGCCTGTCAAGGTCGACTTACGGAATATATCCCAAAATCGAGGGAAGAATTCTTCGAGCACAGGGATTATTTGCTTTCCTTGCTGCCTGGCGACAGAATGAGCGAAACAATGAAAGGGAATATCGCTTCCCTAAAAGAAGGCGAATTGTTACAAAATGTTCCGAACCCATTTAAAGGAACTACACAAATTTGGTATAAACTGAATACCGAATCAAACGTTCTGTTGAAGGTTTACAATTCTACTGGTCAACTGATAAGTACAATAAATGAAGGGACTAAAACAAAAGGGACTCATCACTTTGACTTTAATGCAAACGGACTTAAAAATGGAATTTATTTTTATAAAATCAGCATTAACGGACAAACAACAGATTCAAAGAAAATGACAATAATGAAGTAACAATTGGTCAAAAATTCCAACGCTTCGCAGCTATACACATCCCGGCAAAGAGTGAAAAAACTCATAAAAGAAAAATAATGAAACTCTTTGTCGGGATAAGTATAACTGCCCCAACGCTGGAAAAACAAAACGCCCAGTTGCTAACAAAGGCTCATAAATAATTGCCGAGAAAGTAGTAAATTCAACTATTGTAGCTCGTATGAAGTTCATCGTAAATTGCAAAATCACTGCTTCGAAAGTGGCAACTATTCATAGGCCAAACGTTGTGTGGCACTCAAAAACAGAACAATATCACAATCAATTATCAATATTTACATTTTTTGCAAGTTTTGATAATTAGGTTATCTTTGTAGAATGAAACGAAGAATAGAAAGAAAAGAATATATTGATAAATTATTGGCT
>JAJRQZ010000044.1 GCA_024279935.1 Bacteroidota bacterium | reverse complement strand
ATTATCAATAGCCCCATGCTTCAGCGTGGGGTTATATATTTGAAATCTCAGTAGTTTTGGCGGAAATTTTGTGTTTTTCAAACAAAAATTGTGACAAAACGGATAGGTAACCAATGAGTTAATATTTTTCTCTACTGCTGATGTAGTAACAACCGGAATAATTGATTTTTCTTTCTTTTGTGCAAAAAAAGAGGCTGTCCTAAAACAGCCCCCGACTTTGTTTTTTTGAAAACCCCCTTGTTTATTACCAGGAAATCAGGAGGTTTTCAAAAAAAATCAGGTTTATATTCCAAAACAACCTCTTTTTTCGTTCCGTTGACCGGAAATGTTTTTAAGGGTCAACTATTACCAATTGCAATTGTATGGTATCGCCAACCAACAATATCGCTGCCCATCC
The DNA here is from genome assembly GCA_024279935.1 of Bacteroidota bacterium. GTDB lineage: Bacteria > Bacteroidota > Bacteroidia > Bacteroidales > F082 > BM524. The sequence goes on along the minus strand of JAJRQZ010000044.1, from coordinate 12,190 downwards.
CCCGGGGAGTGGTAAATATCCTTCACCCTTGGCCTGTGCATCGGCAAGCATCTGTTGTGCTATCGGGTGTTGAGCCCATGTGCCTACGTACGCTACATTACTACCGTCCCAATTATTGAGAACTTTCCATAAAAATGCCTGAACGTCGGTCCAGTCGTGTCCGGGGTAGTTATCAAGGTTGTTCATCAACCAGTTTATGAGGTCGTAGTCATCTGTTGAGTATCCCGGAGGTATCAGGTCAGGGTATAAACTCGAATATACGTCCATGGTATAAGTGTTGCCTACCGAAATAAATGTCTGATAATCACCGCAGTATGTTGGCCATAAGCCATTGCTTATTTCATATCCGGTTCCTACGCCCTGAATGTTGGCGTCGAAATAAGTCCCTAGAGTGCCGGGCACTTCCGTTATCGTATAATTAAGTGTTGCCGGTAAGTTGATATAAGGTGGCAGGGAGAGGTCGGCCTCGTCGGCATGGCATGTGCCCAAAGCAAAGTCCACGACTCCATCAGAACCATTGTCGATCATTTGATCGTCGCTAAAGGTCCAGGAATGGAAATATCTGTATCCGAATGTGTTGCCCTGGGCAACATAAATATAAAGCTTGAGCTCGAAATTGTCAACTTCGTTGTCGTTGTCGGAATATTTAACGTGCATTGGTGCACCTTCCCCTAGCCATAAGTTTCCGTCTGAGTCATATTCATTGTCGTAAGTGTCCTGTAATACGCCGTTTTTATAAACCTCTACCTTGAAGATAGCCGGCATGTCGATTTGCAGCCCGTTTTCTTGCTGCTCATATAGTGAACCGGTATAATCATCAGGGTGCTTCGCGCAGATGTCGCCAAAAAACAATTGCTCCCGAACCGTTACATCAACAGGTTGGAACCATGTAAACCCAAATGAAGTATAGGTTGTTTCCTCGAAATTGAGCACTTCAATGCTAATCTCGGTTTTTTTAAAGGCTTCTACCGTAAAGCTTGAAGAAAGCGGGGAACTTACAAAACCGGCATATTCCGAGCCGGTAAGCGGTGTGGCTTTCACGATAATATCATCAGATGTGTCATCAGGTGTGTCGTTGTCGTTCATCAATAAGAACTGGCTGAGCGTATGTGGTCCTACTTCAAGTTTTACGGCTTGTGTATAAGCAATATTGTTTAAATAGAATACTTCAGGTGCATAAGTCGTTCCGTCTATTGTTACGCTGGCATATTGAACACTGAGGTTTTCAGAGATTTCCCTTCCGGCTTTAAGTCCGCCAATAGGCATTTCGGCCGAGGCAAACACTACATCCTCACCGGTGGAAGTTGGTGGAGTTTCCGTTTTCTTGCAACCAAACATGAACATGGAAGCAATAACTGATAATAATAGTAATTTTTTCATCTGTTTATAATTTTATAATTAATTGTCATCTAGTATATTATATTTATCATCGGATTAAGCGGATTATGCGGATTTTAGTTTTTCGCAAGCGAAAAACATCCGTTAAATCCGCTTAATCCGATGACTGTATTTTTGCAGAATAATCATTTTGCTGTGTGATTAAAATTAAACATGAATGTTTCATTTTGTTATTTGTTAAATGTTTTATTTAATGTGTTTTATATATATACTCGTCGTTTCTGTAACCTTTTGAATGATGGAACCATCCGGGAGATTCCTCTCCTTCGCTTTCTGTCCAGTTCTTGAAGAAATTATAAGCATTGTTTATATCAATAGTTTCAACCGGATAGTCAAATTTGCCCGGTATATTTATTGCCCATGGATAATTGTTTTCCGTTAGATAATATCTTCCACCCGCAATATTGCTGTCGTCGTCCCATTTGCCGAAATAGTTAGTGTTGGCTAAATCAGTAGGAGGGAAGTAAGGAAGGTGTATTTCCATGCCCCTGTCTTGATCTACGATCAGAAACGGGTTGAAATGGCCGATGTTTAATTGCTTGAAACTTATAGTCCCCCCGGGCGGTATGATTCCGTTAGCAATAAAATCAATGACAAGCTTGATGCTTACAGGTTCAACATAAGGGGCTTGGGGATCGGTATTGATCCCATTTCCAATACCCGGATGTTTTAACAAATCAAAACAATCGTCAAAAACAATAACAGTTGCATCGGATTGATTCGCCTCCACTCCATTGCTAAGCAAGGATACAACGGAACTGGATTTTAAGGAATAACCTGATATGCTGCTTATTTGATCGGGCTTTACACCAGGGAAGGTGAAACCGAAACCATTGTAAAAAGAAGCCCCAAGCGCATAAAGGGTGAAGGTGGCATCTATTCTCTCTATTTCCTCGACTGTGTTTTTTGTGATGTCGAAATCATAAGAAATAACTAAATCGTTAAAGTCGTAATCGCCTGCTGAAGGCCAGAGGTCCTCAAAGGCAAGTGTGCCGCTATACCCTATGGTAAGCGGATTGCCCGACTTATGATAGCAAAGCGGAACATAATTATCCGTTATGCCCGAGTTTATTATAAAGCTTCCATAAACGTCGCCGGCAAATAAATCAACGCTGCAGTTGGTAATAATGCTTGAATTATAATTCCCGTCCACATAAATATTGATTATCTCGTCCATCTTGCCGTCGCCAGACGATCCTGTAAAACCAAAATCGGCTCCCGGATCCACCATGCCGTCAAAAAGTATGTTTCCGGTGCTCTCTTCTTTTACTGTTATCGCCGAGGCCGTGGAGCCGTTGAACTGTAAGCTCAGCGACCTTGCTCCGTCATCGCAGCCGCATATAGACCTGTTTCCGGCAAAGTCCGATAAATCAATGCTCAGATACTTGTCGGCATCAACAACGGTCTCGGGATATTGACCCGCTTCGCCATATCGTATTTTTAAGCTTTCAATATAAGATGGTATCGTAATTAGGCTGTTTAAATTCATTTTGCCCGCTAGCCCATAGCCCTCAAAAAATATAAGTTCCGATGATTCGTCACTAATGGTTATAAGGTCTTCGGGATTGTCCTGTGGCAACTTGATCTCAAAGTTTATGTCCTTGGTGGTTTTCCAATTAAAATCCTTGCTGATTACTAAGTCCGACATATTGCGGAATCCGCCGTCATCTTTCGGGATATCTGTCGGCAATTGGTTCTTTTGGCAATTAACAGCCGTTAGAATAATTATGGACAACAATATTTTATCAAAAGTTTTCAATTTGTGATTTTTGCATCTTTGTATTTGGCAATGCTTGTGCCACACAAAAGAACTTTGTTTAATTACTTGAGGCTCATGGTTATATGATGCTTGTGCTTTTGTTTTCATGATCAAAATAATGCTATAATCAAGAATTGTTTTCCAATTTTGGGATTTTTTGCTTAAAGGTTTTTTTTCCGGTTCTAAAAAAACATTAACTTTGGTGAAAAAGTCAAGATTGATATTAGCTGTAAATCCCTTATGAATTCATTATAAATATTCAAGAAAATAAAACAATAATGGCTAAAGACAACACTATTTACATTGGATTAACCATGGCCGGCGCGGTTTCGGCCGGCGCCTATACCGCGGGCGTGATCGATTTCCTTATCGAGGCCCTCGACGAATGGGAAAGAAGGAAGGCCGAGGGAGTGGAAAACACTCCTTCACACAGGATTGAGATACCGGCTTTCGGGGGTGCGTCGGCAGGGGGGATGACAAGTATTATACTTGCGTCCATAGTAAACGATAAGTTTGATCATATTGCCGTTGCGCCTGATGATATATTGCAAGAAATACCCGGCAATAAACTGTATCATTCATGGGTCGATTTAACTGACCGCGATATGTTTGGCAGGATGTTAGGGAACGATGACCTGCAGGACGGCGTAAAATCTCTTTTCAACTCAAGCTTTATCGACGAAGTCGCCGATCGCATGGTGATCCCCGGGGACGGGGCCGAAGTCAAAAGAAACTATTTTTCCGATAAAATAAAAGTCTTCGTTACATTGAGCAACCTTAAGGGGTTCATATACGACTTGAGCTTCCTTGCAGACAACAAAGTACAAAACAAGTATTTTGTGGAAAGGCATAACGACTTTGCCTGTTTTAAGCTTGGCGACAATAAATATGACAAGGACGGATGGATTCCGCTGTCTTTTAAGGATGCCTTGAACAGCCGCCTTGCCGCTGACGCAGCCATGGCCACGGGTGCGTTTCCCATTGGGCTGAAAGCGAGGGAGTTGACAAGGGAGACCAGGTATATCCTTGATAATGATTGGCTAAGGATAAAAGGTGCTAAACCGAACATGCTTCCATTCTTAAAACGTACGGACCAGATTGTGGATGGCGGCATGATAAATAACGAACCTTTTGAGAAGGTAAGTGAACTGCTGCATGATAAATTGTTGAACAAAGGACTTATCACTGAAGATCAGCTGCCTGCGAATAATTATAAGGACTTTAGGAGTACCATACTGATGATAGACCCCTTTCCTGCAACAACTTCAAGTTTTTCCGGTAAAAAAGATGTTTTTTCGATTGCGGGTAAGACATTGAGCGCAATGCTCGGGCAGGTAAGGACAAAGCCCGATGATGTGATCAGGACGTTTCAGTCGGATAACTCAAAACAATTTATGATAGCCCCAAGCAGGTTTTTCCCAACTTATTCAAGCCTGGGCCAGAATAAAAAACAGGGGTCAATGGCTATTGCCTGCGGTTTTTTCAATGGGTTCGGAGGCTTCTTCAACAAAGAGTTCCGTATCCACGACTTCTTCCTCGGTAGGGCTAATGCCGAATATTTCCTGCGGAATCATTTTACGGTTCCTGTTTTATCAGGGAACCCTATAATTGAGCATGGCTATAAGAATGTCGATAAAAAATTGTTTTATTCGATGACCGACAGTAAGCGTTCCTTGCCTATAATCCCTTTGTTCACAGAGCAGAGGCAAGTACCATATCTGCCGGGCTTCAGTTGTGGTGGCGATTGGCCAAAACAAGATTTCAGGGAATTGAACAAAAGTTATAAAAGACTAATTAAAAAAAGGGTGGGGAATATGATAGGGGAATCCGGCCTGGGCAATAACAAATTTCAGAAATTCATGTTTTGGATGGCCAACAAGTTCTATCTCAGGAATAAAGCCGCTAAGTCCTTCCTTGATATTATTAAAAAGGATATGGAGAAACATGAGCTGCTGAAATAAAAAAAACCAGCCTCGCCAAAGGCGAGACTGGTTTTACGATCACATTATATATAAATGTAGCATTATGGTTGGTCGTATATTAAAGCGTTGTTTCTGTATCCGGGAAGATCGAGATACCAATCCTGATTGGTTTGCCCATCGCTTTCGGCCCAGTCGGCGAATTTTAAATAAACCCATATAATATCTTGTTTCTCAATGGGATATTCAAATTCAACAGGTATGTTGATGGCCCATGGCAAATAGTTTTCTGTTTTATAATAGCGATTTGCGCTAAAACTAGTATTGTCGTCCCATGTTCCGAACAGGCCTTGGTTAACCAGGTCAGTGGGTGGGTAATCGGGAAGGTGGGCCTCGACGCTTCTGTTGAGGTTGACCATGATAAACGGATTGAAGTTTGGTATGTCAACATCCAAAAGCGTATATGTGTTATCGTCGTAATCAATGTATAGGCTCAAGGATTGGGGCGCGACATAAGTGGCCCATGGCTCGGTGTTCACGCCTATGCCCATTCCGGGATGAGTCATGATATTATACGAATTATCGTAAAGTACGAAAGTCGGCTTGCCCTGTCCCTGTTCAAGGCCGTTTGCCCCCAGGCTAACATAAGCTTCACCCAGGTTGCTTCCTGTTGCTGTAATCTTTGTCTGATCCAAAGAATTTGGTAGCTGGAATCCAAATCCGTTCCGGAAGCCGGCGCCAAAAGCCTTGATAATGAAATCGGAGAATGTTTCCACAACAAAGTTGGATGCGTTTGTAACCGTATTGAACCTGTAAAGTATAACAAGGTCGTTAAAATCGTAGTCGCCTTTGCTAGGCCATAAATCTTCATAAGCAAGAGTGCCGTAACCGCTCGCCGGATAATAATTATTGAACGCCCTGCTTGGGTCGTTAGGATAGTCGTCGTTAGCATCGGGAACGTTGTCACCGTCACTGTCCGTGCCACTAACAACATTGACTGTAATAGTTGCAATGGAGCATAAGGAATTCATATCGCATACTTGATAGTCGATGCTCACAGCCCCTGTAAAGCCGGTTACAGGTGTAAAAGTTACCAGGCCGGTAGAAGAGCTAACCGTAAAAGCACCTTCGGTGGCTGGGTTGGGTCCGGTACCGGAAATAAAGCTCACGCTGCTTTGGTCTATTGCCGCACTGCCTGCTATATCATTATCTAAAGCATTTATGTTGACCGGGTTGTTCATCATCGTGCTGACAATGTCATTGTTTGCTGTTGGTCCTGTAACAGGAGGGGGAACTACTACTACAATAGTTGCTATATCGCAGATTGAGTTTAAGTCGCATACGGAATAGTTGATGGAGACAGTACCTGAAAATCCGTTAACAGGAGTAAATGTTACCATACCACTGACAGCATTAACCGTAAAAGTACCCTCTGTTGCGGAGTTGGGCCCCGTACCACCGATAAATGTCACTGAAGTTGGGTCGAGGGCGGCATCCCCGGCTACATCGTTATTTAATGCGTTAATATCTACGGCAGTATTAAATGCTGTTGTAGCATTGTCGTTTACGGCGGAAGGGCCTGCCAATATGGTTATTGTTACCCATGCCTGATCGCATTTGCTGGGTGTGCCGTCATCACAAGCTTCGTATTTAAAAGTATCGGTTCCGGTATATCCATTAGTAGGCGTATAAGTAAAATTACCGCTGCTATTCATGCTTACACTTCCGTGTGAAGGATTTGTTACAATAGTAGTGTTCACAATTAAAATGTCCCCATCCGGGTCAGAATCATTATCAGTAACATTACCGCTAACAGCAGTGTTCATGTTCGTGGAATAAGTATCGTTAACGGCTGTGGGCGGGTTATTCCCGCTTCCGCAATTCAACACCTGTTGAAAATCAGCAACTGTAAAAGAGGCAATCTGGGTATAATTATTTCCTGCCTTGGCAAGTGTTTGTTGGTCTTGTAAATACGTCAAGGTATAGGTCATAGTAAATTGACCTGCATCACCGTCTCCAATATTTTCTACATCATCGAGCTTGAATCCGTCAAATGGGTCGTTGTTGCCAAGGCTCATTTCGATTTCGCCTTCTATGGTCTCGTCGCCCCAAACCTGGTTCCAGCTTACGTTAGAATAAGTCCCGTTGTCGGCCTCAATAGAATAATGCGACAATTCTTTACAGCTTGGCCCCCCACATCCGTCGTGGTCGATGGTGAGTGTTATAACATATTGCCCCCCGACCTGGGTTACAGAGCTGATTGTAGTTGAGAACCCGCCTCCGTTTATCTTGGTAATGCCACAAGGTGATGGCGGGCTTGCGCTCATAGTATTCGCAAAAGCAAGGATTGTTATACTGACAAACCATAATTTAAGCTTGCCTGAAATACCTTTATCTGAATTTTTATATATAGGATTTTTCATTTACCGCTTCTTTAAAATTTAAAATCAATTAGTTGGAATTATATGCTTAGTTGAACCTTGTTGTCGATTATAGGCACTTCGGTTTTGGTCCCGGAATGTATAATCTCTATTTTATGCATATATGCCGGGATGGTTATTTTGGATAAATATTCGCTGTTTCCCCGGACAAAAGCCTTTTGAAAGGTTTCGCCCTTGATGGAGTTTAAGTAAACAGTCCCGGTATTGCTAAGCTTTAGTGTTACATAAACATCTTTAGTCGTTTTCCAGTCGAAGCTCTCCCCCACCATTAAATCGTTCATGGTCCTAGTTGTTTCAAGCGTGTCAGGCAAGTCCTTTTTAAGCATATCCGGTTTTTGGCAAGCGTTAATTGCAGAAAACAATAAAACTGTTGCGAAAAAATAAAATATCTTTTTCATGATAGTAAAGTTTTAGTCAGCAACAATAGCATGAGCAAAGCTCATACATTTTAAGAAAAATGATTGTAAAAAGCAGATAATCAAATAGATGAGATTTTTTTGTCAAAAACCGTTTATTCCATATTTGGGAAATATTCAAGCCTTGTTTTCTTTTTGGGAATACTTTTCTAACGGAACTTCCTTTCAAAAAATCAAAAAATAATTCACATAGCCTTTATACGGCAAGGCTTTCGTAGGTTTTTTCAGGCTATTTCTTCTTAGCCACCTTTTCTGTTAATCCCAATGCCTCTAATATTTGATTAGTGTGTTGCGGAGGTTTTGAGGGCTTTGTTTTTATGACCTTTCCTTTGAACAATACTTCGTTAAGAAATTAAGCGGCAATAGTGCCATAAGTTATTAGTTCTCTGATTCGGTTGTTATTTTTTAGTTTGTTAGCAGAAATACCGAACACGCTGATAAATCGGTTAAGCAGTAGCTCGTTGTGATACATTGTTTTAATATCAGCCATTGAAAAAGCAGGTCTTGTTGTTTTGGGAACACTTAGCCAATGCGTCACCTTAGCAATATTGATACTTGTGAGCGAAGTGTTAAAATGAAAATCAAGTTTGTTCTCACTTCTGGCTTGGCAATCGTGTAAACCGGTAAGCTGCTTTGCATCCCTATAAATGAATTCTATTTGAAAACGACTTCTGTAATAATCCAAAAGTAATTTTGGGGCAAGTTCCATATTTGTTGAAAAATACAATTTGAAAGACCACTTGCCTTTTCGCTTTGTAAACACAATAACAAGGTTTATAAGTTGCTTTAACGATTTTGAGTGAACTTTTGCATGTGGGACCTTGCTGTCTTGGGATTGTTCCAAAAGTGTAAAGTGTTCCATGTCCAAGTTGTTGTAATCCACTTTGCCTTCGAATTTCCTAAATCTGCCGCTGCCTTGTTTTTGTTTGCCCATAAATAAGTATTGCAAGTGGGCATCTGTACGCAATCTTGAAACTACATCAAACCCATTGTTGTTCATTGCCGACACAAATGGCTCTTTTGAAAAATATGCATCAACAACAATGTAATTGGAAATCTGTTGAGCTGCGCTTTTCTTGCAATAATCAGATTTGAGTAATGTTCCAGCAGTTTTCCTGATTCCGGCGTATTAGGTGTTTGAACGGCATCTAAATGAAACCCGGTATGATTGTCAATGTCAATAATTGCCAGACCTCCTATCTCCGAACCCCACTTGGTCCTGCCTGCGACACCCGACCAATACCATCCGACTCCTGATGTGGATTTGCCGCTCTTGGAATATAACTTGGGTCGAAGGCTATTGTATAATGGCCACTTCCATTTTCCAAAACCAATTCTTTGTTGAAACTTAGATGGTCAAAGGTCTTTTCAAATTGATTTCGAAAACGCTGTTCAGTATGTTTTCCATATCTGCCTAATTGTAGAAAATTGAGCCTTCCTTTTATGCTCAGAAACAGAAGGTAAACCTCAAGTGTAAAATCATACTGCCATTTATTTGCTTTGTGCATTTTGTGCAATGCTTTTTTTATGTGATATTTGTAGTCGGCTTGTCCATTGATAATCATAATTTGACACAGTTCGGTAAACTGCTAAATTACTGATTGTCAGTGACATAATCTAATTTATTTGCACTTATTTTATTGATTATCAAGTATTTATATTAAACCTTAACGAGGTATTGTAATAGAAATTAGGATAGCTGTTTAAATTCAATACTAAGTTATTACTAAAAAAATAATAAATATTGCAATTGTTGACGATTCAAAACTAACTATTGATGGTTGGAAAGAAACCTTTAAAGATAATTCTGAAATCAATATTCTTGGCACTGCCTTAAACAAAGAAAGTTTCCTTAAACTATGCCATAAGCACAAAACACATTTAGATGTCCTGTTAATGGACAAGAATATTGATGGCAAGACACAATTTGATGATTTTACATTTATCGAAGAAACAAAAAAGAATTCAGTCAAAAAAAAATAATTGTTTATACCTGGGATTATTATATTGGGCATATCGAATATCTGCGACAATTAAAATCAACGGTTACATACCTAGCAAACTGGCAACCGACCTAATGCCACAGGCTATCAAAACTGTAATGCGAGGCTTCTACTATTTTCCGCGCGATGGCAAATTAAAAGAAGCCGACAAAACCAATTACAACAACAGCAGGGAATTTGACATCGAATTTTTAAAGTTGGTAAACTCCCTCTCCCCCGGCCAGAACAAGGTGGCCTGCCTGCTGTCTCACGATATGCTTAACCCACAAATTGCCAAAGTGCTCGACATTTCTGTTAAAGGTGTTGAAAACCACGTAAGAAGGATTTATGAAAAGTTAAACATCTTCCCCGACGAAGAACAGGCACGCAGCAGATTCAACCATTATTTTGGGGAGTATTTTAGGGGGAGGCAGGTTTTCTCTTTTTACAACAGACCTCGTATCTGAATTAAAAAAATTATAATTACATGAGTTACCTCATGCAATTATAATTAATTACATGAGGCGACTCATCATATTTATTATATTTGCAATAAATAAGTTGCTATGAAAATGCTTAGGAGAGATATTTTTGATACAATAGAAAAAAGGCTGAATAATAAAAAGGATAAAAAGATTATCGTTATTTATGGGGCAAGACAAGTTGGCAAAACTACACTTGTAAAACAACTTCTTAATAGCGCAACCCTTAAAGGAGAGTACTTTAATTGTGATTACCTGGATGTTCAGGATATATATTTTCATATGAGAATACTGTTAACTTAGAAAACATAGTCAAAGATTACGATTTTATAATTCTTGACGAGGCACAACGCATTAGTAATATTAGTATGGTATTAAAGATATTATATGATGAATTCCCTGATTTAAAGATTATTGCAACAGGATCTTCAAGTTTTGAACTCTCGAATTTAGTAAACGAACCGTTAACAGGGCGAAAAATAGTTTATCAATTATATCCGCTTACTCACCGTGAATTAACTGCAGGTAAATCTACAATTAAATCAATGCGTGAAATAAACAGGATATTACGCTTTGGTAGTTATCCGTCGGTTATTCTTAAAGAGGATGCAATGGCTCTGGAAAACTTGAATGAAATTGCATCCAGTTATCTTTTTAAAGATATACTCGAATATCATCATTTAAAAAAACCAAATTTATTATCAAAGCTGTTAAAATTATTGTCGTTTCAAATTGGCGGTGAAGTTTCATATACAGAACTTGCCAATAAATTGCGTGTTGACCAAACTGTTATACAACGTTATATCCAATTATTAGAAGATGGTTTTATCATTTTTAGGTTAAAAGCCTTAAAGCGGAATCTACGAAACGAAATAGGAAAGAGCCGCAAAATATATTTTTGGGATTTAGGAATCCGAAATATGATAATTCAGAATACAAATTCACTTGATTTACGCAACGACGACGGAGCGCTATGGGAGAACTTTTGTATTGCCGAAAGAGAGAAATTCCTTAATTATAATCAACCAAGAACAATAAGCTCATACTTTTGGAGAACATACAATCAAAAAGAAATTGACTTGATAGAACAGACCGGAGATAACTACACTGCAATTGAATTTAAATGGAAAGAAGGTAAACAGTTTAAGGTTCCCATGGATTTTAATAATGCCTATCCAAACACAACCTTTAAAACAATTACTACCGAAAATTTTACTTCTGAGATTTATTCAAAATAATATATAATGGGGTATCCAATCGTTACCAGTGATTTTGATTTATAATTTCTTTATATGACACAGGAGCCCTAGTCTTTCTTTCCCAGGGTTGCCCCTGGGGAAGAAAGATTAGACTTTTTTATTTAATCTAAATGGTATACTTTTGGAGTGGAATACTGGTATACTTTTCAATTGAAATAAGCACCTCTTCTCCCATTTGTTCAAATTTCTTCTTCCAACTGTAATAAGTTGCCGGGTAAATACCGTGCTTTTCCAAAGTGGACTTCACCCCCTTCTTGTTCAACTTCTTTTAGAATTTGAAGCTTTTCTTCTTTTGTGAATGTTCTTTTTTCTGTCATAAGCGTACAAAGTTATAGATTTCTAACTATAATTCTGTCCAACTTTCTAAGGGGCTAAAACACTACTTTTAACTATTATATTCAGAACAACTGACTCCTTGTGATTTAAGTTGACCCCATTTTTAAGATTTTATAGACTAATGTCAGGTCTGCATCAGGGAATTTAGTTTGAGTCTCATTTAGATAATTGCATAATTTTTCCAGAGTGGCATCATCT
>JAJRQZ010000043.1 GCA_024279935.1 Bacteroidota bacterium | reverse complement strand
TGGATTGTTTTTCTTCTATGTGTTTAAGTCGCTGCGCTCCTTTAATTATTTATCATCGGATTTAGCGGATTTAACGGATTTTTGTTTTTCGCTGCGCTCAAAGTTTTTTTGTCATCCCCGTTTATCGTTGTGCCAACGGCGGGACAGGCGGACAAGAATCTAAATGTTTAGCATTATTTAAACCATTAAAAAGTTTCTGATGGTTATTAGCGGGATGCCTTTATAGGTGTTTTTAACTTTTTCGTCCATGGTAATCACCATTTTCGGGTAATTATCGTTGATTTTTAAGAGGTTGCCAAATTCACGTTCAATGGTTTTTCCGGCATTGAGTTGCAAAGCTACCTGAATATATTGTGTTTCGTTGTCTTTGGTGGCGATAAAATCAATTTCTTCTGTTTCGAGCCATCCTGTTTTTACTTCATAACCTTTGTATAGCAATTGGTTATAGACAACGTTTTCAAGCAATTTGGCGTTATCTCCGGGTTTATAACCTGCCACAGCATTACGAAGGCCGTTATTCTCAAAATAATACTTCTCACCGGTTTCAAAAATCCTCTTTCCGCGAATATCATAGCGTGATACCTGATGAATCAGGAAGGCATTAACAAGATAACTCAGGTAAGTCTGAACCTGATTATGGGCGATATTAATTTTTTGAGATTTAAGAAAATCACTAATGCGTTTAGCTGAAAAGAGACTTCCGGTATTATCGGCCAAAAATCGAATGAGTCGTTCGAGGAAATGCGTGTTGCGCACATTATAACGGGCAACAACATCACGAAAGACAATGGTGTTGTAAATATTTTTCAGATACTCAAATACGACATCGTCAGTCAGATTCAGGTTTATCAAATAAGGCAGTCCTCCATATCTGAAATACTTTAGCAAACTATCCTGCGAATCGGTAAGTTTGTGAAAAGTCAGAAATTCGGGATAGGCAAGGCTGTAAATCTTTATTTCGATGGTTCGTCCTGCCAAAAGTGTAGCCAGTTCGCCGGAAAGCAGACGGGCATTGCTTCCCGTTATATAAATATCGTTGTTCTCATCAAGAAGTAAAGAACGTATAGCTTTTTCAAAATCTGTAATCTCCTGAATTTCATCAATAAAGATGTAGTTTTTGTTTTGGTTTGAAATTCTGGTTTGAATATAGTCGTTTAAACCGGTTGCCGTTTTGATGTCGTCAAAAGCAATATCTTCTTTATTAATGTAGATAATATTGGCATCGGGTTTTTTGTCTAGGATAAGCCGGATAATTTGATATAACATAAAACTTTTGCCCACCCTTCGTTGTCCGGTAAAGACTTTTGCCACCGGCTTACCGATAAAGGATTTTACCTTTGAAAGGTATGTTTTACGTTGTATTATATTACCGGGTAGTTTGAACACGATAGTTTTAATTGTGATTACAGTTTACGGCAAAGATAGATAGTTTTGTAATTATGTTTACATATTTTTGTGGGCCGGGGTTGTTTGCCATCGAAAAGTTATTGTCATCGCCGCTTATCGTTGGGCTATCGGCGGGACAGGCGGATTGAACGGATTTTATTTGTCGCCTTGCGGCAAATTCTTCGCTCTGTCTTAGCCGAAACCTGTTCGTCAGAACTTATCTGTTTTTAAAAATTCACGTAGATGAATATGTTTAATTCCTTTTTGTGAACCAATGGATACAGGGTCGAGAGAGACTACATATTTTGGATAGTTGTCTTTGATAAGTTCGAGGTTACCGAATTCTCTCTCCCGTACTTTTTGATCTGTAATCATATAGGCTACCTGCAAGTAAACGGTTTCGTTTCCTTTTTGGGCGATAAAGTCAATTTCCCTGTCTTTTAATGCACCCACATTCACATGATATCCCAAATGTTTTAAATGTGAAAACACAACATTTTCAAGTGTGTCAGGTACTGAAAAATGATTTAATCCCAGAATGGCATTTCGCAGACCCCAGTCTTCAAAATAGTATTTATCGTTAATTTCAAAAACTTTTTTTGAATTTACATCCATCCTTTTCAGTTTATAAACAAGAAAAGCATTTTGCAGATATTGTAAATAGCTAAGTATCACTCTCGGTGAGATATCGATTTTCTGCGATTTTAAAAAGTCGCTGATTTTTTTTGAAGTGATTAAACTTCCTGTATTGGCAGCAATGTATTGAATCAGACGGTCGAAAAATTCAACATTTCTGATTTTATACCTGTAGAGCACGTCTTTATAAACTATTGTGGATATAATGTTCGACAGATAATCGAAAATTATCTCATCGTCTTTTCCAAGGTTTTTTATAAAAGGCAAACCTCCCCATTTCAAATATTTGAACAAACTGTCATCAATATCATCCAGCCGGTGAAATTCAAGAAACTCAATATATGACAATGAATTGACATTGATAGTTATATAACGACCGCTTAATAGTGTTGCCAATTCGCCCGAAAGAATCTCAGCGTTGCTTCCGGTACAATAAATATCAATATTACCCTTGTTTTGGAAATGACGAAGTGCTTTTTCAAATCCTGCTATTTCCTGAACTTCATCAACAAACAAATAATTGGGTGCAGTGTTTGACAGAGTTGCATCAACATACGCTATTAACGAGTGGTGGTCGGTTATGGAATCAAATTCGTATCGTTCTTTATCGATAAAAATAATGTTGGCCCGCAGGTTTTGTTTTAGTATGTGGTTGCTTGTCATTCTCATTAAATATGACTTGCCCACACGTCGCTGTCCGACAAATACTTTAATGATCTCTTTGTCGATATACCGCTTTATATATTCTAAATATGTTTTTCGTTCTATTATACTCATAGGTAAAACCTTGCATACAAAGTTAAAACGTTTTATTTATATATAAATTATCTTTTACGCAAAGTCTGATTCAACCGAGGAAATTTGGAGCATCTATCCGATGATATTTCTCTTTATCGGCAGAACGGGTTGCTAAAACCCGTTTAATTTATCTCTGATTTCAGATTGGTGGTAGAGAGCTGCTACGAGTAAATAATCCACCTTCTGAGAAGGTGGCTTTGGTTTGCCCCCAAAGGGGGCTTCAAAAGTCAAATCTTTGTTGTTGTATTTCATTCTTTTTCTCTTGTTCCTCCTGATATTTTACATACTTCCTAATTGTCTCCTCATCTATCCCCACTGTACTGACAAAACACCCTCTCGCCCAAAAATGATTACCCCAATATGGTTTCCTCTTCAAATCTAGATAACTTTTGAATAGCTTAATTGCCAGTTTCCCCTTCATTGTCCCCATAAACTCTGACACCGATACTTTGGGAGGTATCGATACAACAAGATGAACATGATCGCTTTGAACATTCAGCTCCAACACTTCACTCTTTTTCCATTCGCACAACATCTTTATATCTTCTTCTACCAATTGCTTAACCTGTCCCTGCAATATCCGAAATCGATATTTCGGTACCCACACAATGTGATAATCACATTTATATACAACATGTGATAACTTCTTATATTTACTCATGTCGCAAAAATAAGGCAAAGCCGTCAGAACATTACCACCGTCAAAGACGGTGGGTTTCTATGTTGAACTAAAAGTCGTAACTCCTAATTTGCGAGCGAAGCGTGGCAATCTTGTTCACTGCCAGAGCCATACTTATCATTGTTATGTATGAGTTTCAGTCGCTGACGCTCGTTCAATTACTTGTCATCCCCGCTTATCGTTGTGCCAACGGCAGGACAGGCGGATTGAGCGGATTTCACGGATTTTCACGAATTGTTTTTTTACTGTTAAAGGCAATTTAATTCGTGTCAATTAGTGCAATTTGTGGACTATAGTTTAACCACTTCCCCATTGGCTTCGTCAACCATATTCCTCAAATCAACTATCAACCTGGAGTGTTCTTTTATAAACTCCACATCAAAATCCTTATGGTTAGTAGTAAGTACAACACAATCCGCCTTCGCCATGGCTTCGGCGGATAAATCTGTTGAACTAAACTGTCTTCCTTCGTTGGTTTTTACATGGGGTATATAAGGATCGTGGTAAGCTACCACACCTCCTTTGTGGGCTACAATATCAATGATTTCCAACGCCGGGCTTTCTCTTTCGTCGTTGATATTTGGTTTATATGCAACGCCGAGGAATAGTATATTGCTTCCGTTGACCGCTTTTTTGTGGCGGTTAAGGGCAGTGGCAATTTTGATGTACATATAGTGGGGCATGCGCATATTAATATGACCGGCTGCATGTATCATCGAGAGGTCGAAATCGTATTGTTTGGCGATATGCTCCAGATAAAATGGGTCGAGGGGGATGCAGTGGCCGCCTATGCCCGGACCGGGATAAAAGGCCTGGAAACCGAAAGGCTTGGTCTTGGCAGCATCTATTACTTCCCAAATGTTAATGTCCATTTTACCGGAAAGCAGTGCCAGTTCGTTTATTAAACTGATGTTTACCAAACGGTAGGTGTTTTCGAGTATCTTAACCATCTCGGCTATACGTGGTGAGCTTACCTTGTGTATATTGTCGATAGCCTTCAGATAAATGGCCTCTCCTATTTCCATGCCGTCATCGCTCATGGCTCCCATTACTTTTGGGGTGTTGCGGGTATGGAAGTTTTTATTGCCCGGGTCAACACGTTCGGGGGAGTAGGCGAGCCAGAAGTCTTTGCCTTCTGTGAAGGCAGGGACAAAGGACAAGGGACTAGTGACTTGGGGGTTGTTTAGGGGGTTTTGTTTGGAGTGCTCCATTATTAATGGTAGCATGAGGTTTTCGGTGGTAGTAGGATAGGTTGTGCTTTCGAGGCTGATGAAAGTACCGGGTTTCATATTTTTGCCAATTGCAATACACGCACTTTCGATATAGGACATATCCGGCTTGCGGAATTTATCCAGAGGCGTTGGAACGGCAATAATAAGGGCGTCGCATTCTTTCATGCGAGTGAAATCGGTGGTGGCCTCAAGGGTTAACTTTTCAACAACTACTTCGCGCAATACCGCATCGCGTATGTCGCCGATATAGTTGTCGCCATGGTTTACCATATCGGCTTTCTCTTTGCTTTTTTCAAAACCTATTGTCTTTACTCCTGCCTCTGCGAAGTTTACCGCAAGGGGGAGTCCTACGTAGCCCAGGCCTATTATGCCTATTACCTCTGTATTGGAGGCTATTTTTTTAAGGAGAGATTCTTTGTTGGTCATTGTTTTTATTAAGTTACAAGGAACGAATTGCAAGGGACTAGGGACTAGGGACTAGGGACTAGCGACTGGTGTTAAGTTTTATTCCTTTTTATATTTATTATTCTAATTAATTTGGGCTAAGTTCTAATTATCACAGCATTTTGTTTAAATAACTCATATAAACCATAAGCTTGGTCAGTCAACAGTATTGTGATAAGCCATTGCTTAATCATTGTTTTGCTGTTTCTTATCTTGTCAATATAGGCATACCAGTTTAAATAGTTTTGCAGGTATTTAGAGCTAACCCCGTTAAACGGGCTCAGAAAATCCCTTACTTGCTTGTGTGTATTGTTGACTCTTTGCAGATGTATTGATTTATCTTTTTTATCAACGCGGTCTTTGGCAAGCAGGGCTTTGTGCTTAATAACTGGGCTGTCTTTTGCAAAGGCCTTGAAGGATGGGTGTCTATCAGTTATTAATATCGTGTTATCTGCTAGTTTCCCATCAAATACCTTTTCGATATCCTCTTTGCTAAGTCGTTTTGTTTCAACAGCTGTAAGAAATTTATCTCCATTTCTCTGTACTGCCGTTACCACCTGTACTGTTGTGATTTTATCTTTTCCAATGTTTCTATTAAAATCGGTTCCTCTTTTTCTGGGTTTTCTATCTATATTTCTACTTCCTTTAAGACTAAGTGCCAGCTCTAGTTCATCGCATTCTACCTCGTTCGATAATTCGGATGGCGTAAAGCCAGGTAACGAGCTAAATATCTTGTGTCGCCAATCAAAGCTTGTCTGTATGCTTATGCCCAACTCTTTTGCTATTTTTTTAATGGGCATTCCTTGTTCCATGCAATTTAGATAGGACTGCCATTTGTGTTTCAGTTTTATATCATACAAGGGCGTGCCGGTTGTTTCACTATACCACCTGTTACAACCATTGCAATGGTACATCTGAACACCTCGTTGTTTACCTCGCTTATAAACTTCTGCGCTTGAGCAATGAGGGCATGGCTTGCTTTTTCTTTTCCGGGTTACTGTCTCTTGTGCCTCATGTAGTACTTTGCCTTGAAGCTCTTGTTCAATTAAAAGCTCACCCAATAAATTATTTTGAACACCAATGGGCAGTTTTCATTAAGCAATGCTTTTATCTCCTGGCTAGTTTTCGTTTTGTAAAGATACGTAAATTGCTGACATATTTGGAACTTAGCCTTAATTTGTAATTTTATTAAACCTGTCAGCATGTTACGGAAAAAGAACGAGGATATACTTGTCCCTCAGTCCCTCAGTCCCTCAGTCCCT